>CAYGPE010000021.1:0-48273 GCA_964351695.1 uncultured Hyphomonas sp.
CTCTTTGTTTCACCGCGCTAACGCCCTTCGGGCGACGCGGTGGTAGCGGGTTCCGTTCGCTGCGCTCACATGAACCAGGCTCAAGGCTGTGTCTCCCTCATGACCACTGGTGCTTGTGGGCGACAGCCCTGAGCCCGGTTCATGGGCGGGCGAAGCCCGACCGGAACCTGCTACCCGCGAAGCTGCGCCGCAGGCGCTCAGCGCTTCGCAAAACTACAACCCCTTCCGAACCAGACAGCCCAAAACCCCGGACCAGCTCACGCTGTCACGGTATATCTCTCCCCGCATATGCAGGGTCTGGGCGCGCTCGGATTGAACGCGGAGTGACTGCCTGCCTTTCGGCGAGGCTATAGCGCCCAAACTGAGCGCGCCCGCGGCGGTGCGTTTTTTTGGTCATCCCGGCAAGCTTCGCGCTTTGCCGAGTCCGGGCTTAGTCGGTTTTACGGACCTGTGATCCAACCTGCGCGGATTGCCGCCAGGTATCCCGGTGCACTGCCCGACTGAAACCGCCAAGGATAGGGTTTCGGTGTCCCCACCCGCAGCCTCAGACCGCCGCTCTGCCTTCCATCATGCCGCTCATGACCGACCCTGCCGGAAGGAGATGCGGGCAGTATAAGCCGGGTGCAGGAGGGGGCGGAAAGAAAAGTACAATCGCCTGTATTGGCAGGAGGTATTTTAGGGAAAGGCGTGCATTCCGGCCCGCGTGGTTCGACTTCGCTCACCATGCGGGCCTGGGGTGGGCTCAGGGGGCGGACCTGTGGTGGGATCAGGGTGCGGGCCTGCGTTAGGTTGCAAGTCCAGCAATGCGCAGAAGGTGATCTTCCAGCTTTTTGCTTTGCTTTTGCAGGTTGAAGCTTTCGAGGGCGAAGGCGCGGCCAGCTTCGGCCATCTTGGTTGTTGCCTCGCTATCGCTGAGCATTTTGCGAAGATTATCTGCCAGTCCTTCAGCGTCACCTTCATCGACGAGGTAGCCGGTTTCGCCTTCACGCACACATTCCGTGATCCCGGCATGGCGTGTCGCGGCGAGGGCGCAGCCCGATAGCATGGCCTCAATGCAGACCAAGGGCAGGCCCTCAGCGTCACCGGACGGCGCGCGCTTTGACGGAATGCAGGCGATACGGGCCGCAGCCCAATGGGCGGGCATTTCATCGGCCGGCACCCAGCCCGCCAGCTCGACCTTCAGGCCCGAGGCTGCGAGCTTCTCGTGCAAGCCTTGCTCGAACGCGTCGCGCTGGCCTTCGGGCCTGTTGCCGCACAGGCGCACAGTCCAGCCATTCAGCGTATCACCCAGCTTGGACAGTGCCTCAATCAGCGTGTCGATGCCTTTCTTGGGCGACCAGCGGCCGGCGAAGAGGATCAGGTTCTGTTTCTCGCCGGGCTGGAACTTATCCGGGTCTGCGGTGTTGTGATGGACGATCATTTTGTCGTCTGGCGCGCCCTTGGCGAGAAGCTCACGGCGAATGAAATCGGAGCAGGGCAGGATGAGGTCAGCCTCAGTCCACAGCGCTTCGCGGCGGCGATTATAAACGCGGGTGAAGCTGTTTTTGGTATTGCTCGTTTTGGTTGCGTCGCCGCCATAATAGGTCACGGCGAGCGGCAGGTTCAGCTTGCGGGCCAGCGGCAGGGCATAAGCGCCGGACTTGCCGAAACTGGCATGGATAGCGACGGGATTGAGCTCGCGCAGGGTCGCCTCAAGGCGCGGGCTGATCCGGCCGAACTGTTTGAAGGCGGCCTGACCCGTGATCCCGTGCAGCATGTTGAGGTCGAGCGCTGCTACGCCATCAGGGCGCGGGCCGTTCATCGTGTGGCCGATATAGACCGGCTTCAGGCGGCTAAAGGCGCTATAGCCGCGCGGGATAAAGCTCTCCGACGGGGTAAACATCTTGTCGCAATAGGCGAGAATGGTGCGTGGCTGTGTCATCGCTCATGGGCATAATGGCGGCAGCGATTAGGGGCAAGCGGGTAGGTTTCGCGGCGCTGCGCTTTGTGTAAGGTTGGCTGGCATTGGGCGGCATGAGGCGGTGATGAGCGGGCAGAAAATTGTGATAGCGGGCGCGGGCTCGGTCGGCTGTTTCGTGGGCGGCTTGCTGGCACACGGGGGTAAGCCCGTAACCTTGCTGGGGCGTGGGGCACTGGCGGCGCAGGTTGCAGATGAAGGTATGCAGCTGACCGATCCTGACGGTCTGGCCCTACGGCTGAGTGCTGAGCAGGCTAGACTGGTGACGGATCCGGCCTGCCTGGCAGGCGCGGATATCGTGCTGGTCTGCGTCAAAAGCGGGGCGACGGCTGAGATGGCGCAGGTGATTGCGATGCATGCGCCGCAGGCTGCGATTATTGTCAGCTTGCAAAATGGTGTGACTAATGCGGATGTGTTGCGCGCCGCATTGCCGGGCCGCGCCGTGCGAGCCGGGATGGTTGGCTATAATGTCGTGCAGCTGCCCGGGAGCCGGTTTCATCGCGGCACGGACGGCGAGATCATGATTGAGGCGGGCAGGCCAGGGCTGGCTGAGGTGTTGCGCGTACCCGGGCTGGACGTGGCCGATAGCGACGAGATTGCAGCAGTGCAGTGGGGGAAATTGCTGCTGAATCTGAATAATGCGCTGAATGCGTTGTCGGGCCTGCCGCTCAAGACGCAGTTGCAGGATCGGCGCTGGCGACGGGTGCTGGCCGATATGATGGGTGAGGCGCTGGCGGCGATGGACGCTGCCGGGATCCATCCCAAGGCCGCCTCGCCGCTGCCACCGAAACGTATACCCTCCGTGCTGCGGCTGCCGACATGGGTGTTTCGGATCGTTGCGGCGCGGATGCTGAAGATTGAGCCAGAGGCGCGCTCGTCGATGTGGGAGGATTTGCAGCGTGGGCGGATGACCGAGATTGATAGTTTGCAAGGCGCGATTGTCGCGCTCGGTGCAAAGCACGGCGTGGAAACGCCCGTCAACGCGCAGATTGTGGCCTGCGTAAAGGCGGCTGAGGGCCGCCCGCCGCGCGCGCACCAGCCCAGCGAGGTTGAGCCGCGCTATGGCTGATCGGGCCGAGCAGACAAACACCGCTTGGCAGTCAGCCTGCGTTCGCCTACATCACCCGCTTGATGAATCGAAAGCGGGAAGTCCCCATGTCTGCATATCGCCTGTTCGGGGCTGAAACCTCGCCATACTCTGTCAAAGTCCGCGCTTTCCTGCGCTATAAGGGCATCGATTTCGAATGGATCGGGCGCTCAACCGAAACTGAGGAAGAGTTCCAGAGCCTCGCCAAGGTGCCGACTGTACCGCTGCTGCTTTCGCCCAGCCGCCCGGCCAATCAGGATTCAACCAGCATTATTGCCACGCTCGAGGCCGACCATGCCGAGCCATCGGCTGTTCCGGATGATCCGGCGGCCGCGGCTTTGGCGCTGGTGCTCGAAGACTATGCCGATGAGTGGCTGAACAAGCTGATGTTCTTCAATCGCTGGGGCCAGAAACCGGACCGCGAGGTTGCGGGCGACCGCACGATGGAACAGCTGCTGAATGGCAAGCTGCCGCGCGCCAAGAAAAAGACGCGCGACCAGATCGTCAAACGCATGCGTGACCGCCTGCCCATGGTCGGGATCGAGAAGAAGAATGAGACAGTGCTGAAAGCCTCATTCGAGCGCTTTTTCACTTTGCTGAACGCGCACCTGGAAAAGACCCTGTTCCTGTTTGGCGGTCGCCCGTCTGCAGCGGATTTTGCGCTGGCCGGACAGGTGCAGCAATTGCTGATGGACCCAAGCCCAAGTGACTGGCTGCAGGCGCATGCGCCTTTCGTGGTGGCGTGGAGCGAGTTTATGGACGCGCCGAAAGCGGGCGGCCCGTTTGTGCCGCTAGCTGAGCTGGAAGAGACGTTGATGCCGCTGATCCGCGACGAGGTCGCCGTGACCTATCTGCCATGGGCGAAGGCCAATCTGGAGGCGGCCAAAGCCCAGCAAGACCGCGTCTCGGTCAAGATCGGCAAAGCCAAATATGAGCAGATCACCCAGCACTATGCCGCGCGTGCCTTCAAGGCCGTGATCAAGGCCGTGCGCGACGCCAAAGACGCCGAGGGCCTCAGCGCCGTGCTAGAAGCAGCTGGCGCGAAAGAGGTGTTTGGGTAGAGCGCGCTCCGTTTCGCGCTGATTTATCTTTCAGATGAAAAATTTACTCTAAGTAGACAGAGCGCTGCACAATTACTTTGTCGACTTTCGAATCTGTAGGCTGCCGCGAATAAGAGGCAACGTCTATTGTAAATCAGCTCTCTGGCCCCAATCTATAACAAGTACGACGTGTTCTTTTTGGACGAAGCGCCCGCCGACTGAAACGCTGTTATTGCGTTTCATCGCTCGCCAAACCAAGAAGTGGACCTCTCCCATGCAGTGGGTATCAAGTTTTTTTACGCTGATTCTACGTGCTGTGCTCTTTGCATTCGTTCTCACTCTGGCATCACAGGCAGTCGCTGCTGCGCAAATCACGGCCGCCACCGTGGTTCCAGAAAATGCGGTGGCCCGCTCTTACGGCACCGGCTGGACGTGCAATGACGGGTATCGTGAAAAGTTGGGCGCTTGTGAAAAGGTCGTGGCGCCGGAGAATGCTTACCTGAACGGAGCTAATTATGGCGCAGGTTGGAGCTGCAGTCGCGGTTTCGAAAAATTGGCTGATCGCTGTGTCAAATTTGATGTGCCTGAGAATGGCTATTTACGCGCCAATGGAGCGCGCTGGGATTGTCAGCGCGGGTTCGAGCGGCGCAACAATTCCTGCGCGCGCATCATATTGCCTGCTAATGCGTATCTGACGGGAAGAACCTATGGCGATAGTTGGCAGTGCGAGCGCGGCTATCGGAAGATCAATGCAACGTGCAATATCATCGAGGTGCCACAGAACGGTTATTTGACCGATCTGTCCTATGGCACAGGCTGGGAATGCGAGCGCGGCTTTGATGCGCGGGGCGGCAGCTGCCGCGTGGTCGTTGTCCCCGAAAATGCACATCTAACTGATGATGGCAGTAACTGGGCTTGCAATGAGCCCTTCACCAAACGCGGTTCGGGCTGCATGATGAGAGAAGTACGATGATATTTATCAAAATCCATAACCTTGATCGGAAGGTTGATGAGCAGATCAACGCAGGTCATATTTCGCGTATCCGCGACGTACAAAGCCGGGACGAAGACAAGTGCACGATTTCGTTTAGCAACGGCGATTCAATGACAGCGCTTGGGACTTCTGAACAGGTGCTGGCGAAGATCCAAACGGCAGAAGCCTAAGGTCTTTTCAGGCGTCAGTTAAATCGCCATCATGCGTATGTTAGGCGCCATGAGGTTTGCTTTCATCCGCCCACACCTCGAATGTGGCGATGATGACGCGCTTGGCTGCCATGTCGACGACCGGGACGTCTTGCCGGGTGAAGGGGACGAGGACGGTTTTGCTGCCATCTGACGGGGCGATTTCCAGCAAGTCGCCGGCGCCGTGGTCATAGACGGCTTTAATTGTGCCGATGGGCGTGTCGCCGCCGCCATAGACGTCGAGGCCGATCAGCTGGTCGATATAATATTCGTCCTCTTCGGCGGGGGGTAGGCGATCGCGCGGGACGCAGAGTTTAGCGCCGCGCAGGGCGTCCCATTCTTCTTTCTGGCGCGGCGTTTCAGGGGTGACGACGAAATGATCCTTGGCCGGGCGGGCGCGCTGTGGGTTGAGGATGGGCTGCCCGGTCTCGCTGAGGAAGGGGGCATAGTCGAACAGGGCTTCAGGCGCGGCGGTAAAGCTTTTCACACGCACATCGCCGCGCACGCCATGCGCGCCGATGATGGCGCCAACAGTGATCAGGTCTTGGCTCGGTTTACTCATGTCGCCCCTGTACTGCCCCGCGCGCCCGAAAGAAAGGTTTCAATTTGCGCGCCAGCCGATTAGGACTGCGCGCTTGAAATACAGGACTTGATGCCATGACTAAAGCTTTGCCGATCTCCATAGATGATGTGCGCGATGCGGCCCGTATTCTGGAGGGGCAGCTGATCGATACGCCGATGACGCTGTCGCGCACCCTGTCTGAGATTACCGGGGCTGAGGTCTGGATCAAGTTTGACAATTGCCAGTTTACCGGGGCGTTCAAGGAGCGCGGCGCGCTGAACAAGCTGTCGCGTCTGTCGGATGAAGAGAAAAAGGCCGGTGTGATTGCCGCTTCGGCGGGTAATCATGCGCAGGGCGTGGCCTATCATGGGCGGCGGCTCGGCATTCCGGTAACCATTGTGATGCCCGTGACGACGCCGTTCAACAAGGTTGAACATACGCGGGCGTTTGGCGCGCGGGTGCTGCTGGAGGGCACAAATTTTGAAGAGGCAAATGCCCATGCCCAGACCGTGCGCCAGCGTGAAGGGCTGACCTGGATCCACCCGTTTGATGATCCGCACATCATGGCCGGGCAGGGCACGGCGGCGCTGGAAATGCTGGACGTGATGCCAGACCTCGACATGCTGGTTGTGCCGATTGGCGGCGGCGGCCTGATCTCTGGCATGGCGACAGTGGCCAAGGCGCATAGCCCGGATCTGAAAGTCGTCGGGGTGCAGGCGTCGATGTATGCGGGCATGCATGCGGTGATCAATGACGGTCCGCCGCCGCCGGGCGGGGCCTCGATTGCTGAAGGTATCGCGGTGAAAACGCCGGGTGAGTTGACGCGGCAAGTGGTTGAAGCGCTGGTCGATGATATCTTGCTGGTTGAAGAGGCCCATATTGAGCGGGCGATTACGCTGTTGGTGGATGTCGAGAAAACCACCGCAGAAGGCGCGGGCGCGGCGGGTCTGGCGGCGCTGCTGGCGCATCCGGCGGAGTTTTCAGGACGCAAGGTCGGACTGATCCTGTGCGGCGGCAATATTGATATTCGCTTGCTGGCATCGGTCCTGACGCGCTCTTTGGTGCGCGAGAACCGGCTGGCACGTATCCGCATTGTTGGGGATGACCGTCCTGGGCTGCTGGCGCTGGTGTCGAAAGTCATCGGGGATGCCGGGGCGAACATTATGGAGGTGGCGCATAACCGGATTGCGCTGGATGTGCCGGCCAAGGGCGCGGAGTTCGACATCCTGATGGAAACGCGCGACCGCCAGCATACCCAGGATGTGATCGAAGCGCTGACGCGAGCAGGCTATCCTCCGCGTTCAGCTTAAAGCGTCTGACAGCGGTTTAATCCCGTCGCAGGTGACAGCCGAGCCAAAGCTGCGTAGATGCTGCCCGAACCAAAACCAATCGGAGTAAATGCCGTGCTGCGTAATCTGACCATAGCCCTTGCAGGCCTGATGCTTGCTGCATGTGGAGGACCAAAAATGGACGCCAATGACCCGCTCGAGACGCTGATCCCCTGGAATGCTGAGGCGAGCAACGTCCAGACCACTGAAAGCGGACTGCAATATATCGTCATCAAAGAAGGCGAGGATGGCGGTAAAACGCCCGGCCCGATGGACCGGGTGAGCGTGATGTATGATGGCCGCCTGAATGATGGTCAGGTATTTGACAGCTCATATGCGCGCGGCTCGTCGGCGACGTTTGGCGTGGGGCAGGTGATCAAGGGCTGGACTGAGGGCTTGCAGCTGATGTCTGAGGGCGACGAATATGTGTTCTACATCCCGTCTGAGCTTGGCTATGGCCAGAACCCGCGCCCCGGCGGCGTGATCAAGCCTGGCGATGATCTGGTGTTCCGGGTCGAGTTGCAGCAAGTGGTCGAAGCGCCAAAGCCGCGCGAAGTCGATACCGCCGCGTGGGAGACCTATACGCCGTGGGATAGTAGCCGCGAAGGTATCCAGAAAACCGAAAGCGGGCTGGAATATGTCGTGCTGGCCGAGGGCAAGGAAGGCACATCATCGCCCAATCCGACAGACATGGTTGTGGTCTATTATGAAGGCCGGTTTGCTGACACAGGCGAGATTTTCGATAGTGCGTTCAAGCGCGGCGAAGCTGCTATGTTTCCGGCCAATGGCGTGATCCCCGGCTGGGTTGAGGCGCTGTCGATGATGACGCCGGGTGAGCGCTGGATTGTGCATATTCCAGCCGATCTGGCCTATGGGGCACAGGGTTATGGACCTATTCCACCGAATGCGGCCCTCGATTTTGAGGTAGAATTAATGGATATTGTGCCAGTGCAGTAAGCACTCGCTGATTCGCTTCAGCGCAACTGACCTTGAAAGGGGAGTTTTGGCTCATGTCTCCATTCCGTAAAATCGCCTGTGCTGGCGCCGCGTTCACTTTGCTTGCAGGGTGTCAGAACCTGCCCTCGACTAGCGGCATACTGAGCGGCTTTGGGACCAAGACCTGCCCGGACTTCTCGCGCGCAAGTGGCGCATATACGCCGCCTTTCCCGGCGAGTTGCGAGACGATGCAGACGACCGCTTCGGGCCTACGTTGGATTGATCTGGCACCGGGCCTTGCCGACAAAGGCACGCCAAAGGGCGATGCGACCGTGGTTGTGAATTATGAAGGTTACCTCGCCGATAGCGGCAAGCAGATCGACAGTTCCTATGCGCGCGGCGAGTCGAGTGTGTTCCAACTGGCTGAGCTGACCGATGGTATGGCCGAAGCGCTGCAAAGCATGACCCCTGGCGCAGAACGTATCGTTTTCATTCCGTCTGCGCTGGCTTATGGTGACGAGGCGCGCGGTGATTTGATCCCGGCCAATTCCGATCTGGTATTCCGCCTGAAGCTGGAAGGCTTCCTGAGCGCCGCAGAACTGGCGCAAGCTGCTGGCACCCCCGAGCCGGAAGCCTCTGCCACAGCTTCGGCCAAACCCACGCCGGTCTTTGAAACGGATGAACCACTTGGGCCGGATATGGACGGCTGGGCGGCCAATTTCCCGTGGGACCCGAGTGCCCCCGGCGTCAATGTTCTCGATAGCGGGGTGTCTTACAAAGTGCTGACACGTGGGGGATCATCGTCGCGAAACGCCATTTTGTCAGACGAAGTGGTGGTCCATTATGAAGGCCGCCTGGCCGAGACCAGCGATTTCTTCGACAGCTCATGGGCGAATGGCGGACCTGCGACATTCCCGGTTAGCGGCGTCATTCCCGGCTTTACAGAAGTGCTGACCTATATGCGTCCGGGTGACAATGTTATTGTCCACATCCCCGCCGCGATGGCCTATGGCGACGAAGCGCGCGGCGATATCATCACGCCGAATTCAGACCTGATGTTTCAAATCTTTATGCTGGCGATCAAGCCTGCGAGCTAGAAGCCGGTTCCCGGCGTCTGGTTAAAGGTTTTCTCCTCGGCCGTATCCGTGCGGCCGAGGATTTTGTTTCTATGAGGGAAACGGCCAAACCGGGCGATCACGTCGCGGTGCTGGCGGGCATAATCCAAGGCTTTCTCACAAATAGGCTTGAAACCGGGGCGCGCATCAGCCGCCAGATTAGTATAGAGCGATATGGCCAGATCCTGATCTGCCATACGTTCGGAATGCTCCAGCGGCAGATAAAAGAATTTGCGTTCGATTTCAGACAAGCCCTTGTCTTCGTCGCGCATCAGGCCGTCCTTACAAAGACCAAGCGCAATCGGATCATGCTTGAAGGCCAGTGCGTCGCCGCGAAACAGGTTGCGGCAGAACTGGTCGATCCCGATAATGGCAGCGAGCCGGGCATGTGGGCCTTGTTCGGCCCAGTCATAGGCGAGGCCTGTTGTCAGCGCGGTGACAAGCGGCAGGAAGCGCTCGGCGATGTCTGCATCCGTTTTAACTGATTTCACAAACCAGAGCTTGTTTTTAGCCGCGGCGGCTTCGGCATCATGCGTCGCCTCGCCGATCCAATAGGCCAGAACGTCATCCGGGGTGGGGAGGGTCGTCATGCCGGGCGGTTGGCGACAAGCATATAGTTGACTTTTGTATCGCCTGAGAGGCGCCATTGGTCGCTCAGCGGGCTGTAGCTGACGCCTTGTGGGGGCTTGCAGGTGAGGCCAGCGCGGGTGAGCGCAGGGATGATTTCTTCGGGTTTGAGGAATTTCTCAAACTCGTGCGTGCCAGCGGGTAGCCAGCGCAGCACATATTCAGCCCCGACAATCGCCAAGGCAAAGGCTTTGGTCGTGCGGTTAATCGTGGCGACAATGGTCAATCCGCCGGGTTTGACCAGCGACGCGCAGTCGGTGAGAAATTGCTGCGGATTGGCGACATGTTCGACGACTTCGAGATTGAGCACGACATCGAACGGGGCCTCGCCGCTGGCGATCAGGCCTTCGACCGTGCCCGCACGGAAATCTATGTCCAGACCGCCTTCAGCAGCGTGCGTCATGGCGGTTTTGATATTGGCCTGGCTGGCATCTACGGCGGTGACCGATGCGCCAAGCCGGGCCATCGGTTCGCTGACAAGACCGCCGCCGCAGCCAATGTCGAGCAGGCGCAGGCCCTCAAACGGGCGTTTCGCCCCCGGTTTCAGGTCAAAATGGGCCTCAATTGTATCGCGGATGAAGCCAAGACGGACCGGATTGAAGCGGTGGAGCGGGCGAAATTTGCCTTTCGGATCCCACCATTCAGCCGCCATAGCGGAGAATTTGGCAACTTCCTCAGGATCGACACTGACCGTTTGCGGCGTGTCGTCGATTTTTGCCTCTACCTGTGCCATCGGTTTAGCTATCCTGATTGCGGTTTTGTTCGCGCCGCATTAAGGACGCGAGTTCAGCTTATAGTGTAGTAGATAGTAAGGCTTGGCGAGGCGGCAATGGCGCGCAGTGTTTTGAAATTTGGCGGAACCTCCGTCGCGGATCTTGAACGGATTTCGCATGTTGCGGATATCGTCGCGCATCGCGCGGCAAAGGGCGAGAAGATAGCGGTGATTGTTTCGGCCATGTCAGGCGAGACCAATAAGCTTGTCAGCCTGGCCAAGGGCGCGGCTGGCGAGGACGTCACCGGTGATGCGTTCGATGATGAATATGATGTGGTTGTGGCCTCTGGCGAGCAGGTGACGAGCGGGTTGCTAGCCCTGTCGCTGCGCAAGCGCGGGCTTGATGCACGCAGCTGGCTTGGCTGGCAGATGAAGATGAATACGCGTGAAGGCCACGGCGCGGCGCGCATTGATGGCTTCGACGAGGAAAGCGGCCTTGGCGCGGCGATTGATGGTGGACAGATCGCGGTCATTGCCGGATTTCAAGGCGTGACGGATGAGGGCCGTGTCTCAACGCTGGGCCGCGGTGGGTCGGATACGACAGCGGTGGCTGTTGCTGCGGCCCTGAAGGCCGATCAGTGCGATATCTATACCGATGTCGACGGTGTTTACACGACCGATCCGCGCATTGTGCCGCAAGCCAAGCGGCTAGAGAAAATTTCATATGAAGAGATGCTGGAAATGGCGTCTCTGGGGGCGAAAGTGCTCCAAACCCGGTCAGTGGAGCTGGCCATGAATCACCGCGTCCCGGTGCGGGTTCTGTCGAGTTTTGCTGCGCCGGGCGAAGATAATCCCGGAACGTGGGTCTGTAGTGAGGAAGAGATTGTGGAAAAGCAGGTAGTCAACGGCGTCACCTATTCGCGCGACGAAGCCAAAGTCACCATTCTGGGCATGGAAGATAAGCCGGGCACCTCGGCGCGCCTGTTTGCGCTGATGGGACGTGAAGGGATCAATGTCGATATGATCGTACAGGCCAATGCGAGCGGTGAAGGCCGCGCCAATATGGTCTTTACATGCTCAACCGCCGACAGCACCAAGGCGGAGGCTGTACTGGCCGCGAAGCGCAGCGAGATAGGCTTTCAGAATGTGACCGTCACACGCGATGTTGCGAAAGTGTCGGTGATCGGCGTTGGTATGAAGAGCCATACAGGTGTCGCCGAAACGATGTTTGATGCCTTATTTCAGAAGAATATCAACATTGACGTCATCGCGACCTCGGAGATCAAAATCTCTGTGCTTATTGACGCAGATTATACCGAACTGGCGGTACGCGCCCTACATACGGCGTTCGAGCTTGACGCATCATGATGGCGTCTGCCATCTGATGGGACACAATGCCGGATAACTTCTCCATTCCACGCTTGATGATGAACCGCCTGCGCGCGGTGATGGCGACCGATATGGATACACAAGCGCGCCTTTTACAGGTCGTGCGTCTGATTGCCAATACGATGGTGGCGGATGTTTGCTCTATCTACCGGCGCACCTCCGATGACCGGTTGGAGTTGATCGCGACAGAAGGCCTGCGACAGGATGCGGTGCACCGCACCTTCATGGGGCTGAATGAGGGGCTGGTTGGGCGTATTGCCATGACCGCGCAGCCGCTGTCCATTCAGGATGCCCCGCGCCATCCCAGTTTTTCCTATCGTCCTGAAACGGGCGAGGACCCGTACAATGCGTTCCTCGGTGTGCCGATCCTGCGGCGGGGACGGGTGATTGGCATTCTGACCGTCCAGAACCAGTCTAATCGGGTGTATCAGGATGACGAGATTGATAGTTTGCAGACGATTGCCATGGTCCTGGCGGAAATTGTTACCGATCAGTCCAACGATAATGGGCCAAACGGCGCGGCGCGCGATGGCCGCTCGGTCAATCTACAGGGGCGGGTTCTGTGTGATGGCCTTGGTATGGGAAAGGTCCGCCTGCATGACCCGGTGATCCCGGCGGCGAAATTCTTTGCCGAAGACACCGATAAGGAAGCCGAGCGTCTCGCTACGGCGTTGATGAAGCTTGATGCCTCGATTGACCGCATGTTGGCGGCTGAGATTGGCGGCCTGTGGGGTGAACCGCGCGAGGTTATCGAAGCCTACAAGATGCTCGCCTCTGATCCGACATGGGCCGAAAAACTTCGTGAGGGCGTGCGCGGGGGGTTATCGGCCGAGGCGGCCATTGATCGCCTGCGCCGCGAGCACAGGGCTCGGTTTGAGAAGGTCAAAGATCCCTACCTGCGCGAGCGCCTGCATGACCTTGAGGATCTTGATAACCGGTTACTGCGTATCCTGTCGGGCGAGGAAAACACGCATCTGGCCGCCGGCAAGAGCGGTGAGCCTGAAGTCTTGGTTGCCCGGCGCCTTGGCCCGGCAGAACTGCTTGAATATGCCCAGTCAGGTCTGAGCGCGATTATACTGGAAGAGGTCGCGACATCCAGCCATGCGGCAATAGTCGCGCGGGGCATGGGGATCCCCACGGTCGGAGGTATTCCGGGTCTGCTGACCCAGATCGGGCGCGGCGATATTGTGATTGTCGATGGCGAAGATGGCAAAGTACATGTGCGGCCAGATGAAAGTCTATTGCACGCCTATGATACGCGCCAATTGCTGCTCAGCGAACGCCAAGCTGCGTTTCAGGCCCAGCGCGGTGAGCCGACTGAAACGCGCGACGGGGTCAAGATCAGGCTGTTGCTGAATGCTGGCCTTGGGCTGGACATAGATCATTTGCAAAGTACGGGCGCGGATGGGATTGGCCTGTTTCGGACCGAGTTTCAGTTTCTGATGTCTGACACTTTGCCGAAGACCGGGGACCAGATCGCGCTGTATCGTAAAGTGCTCGATAGCGCCGATGGTCTGCCTGTCCACTTTCGAACAGTGGACCTTGGCGGCGATAAACTTCTGCCGAACCTGAATGATGCGCGTGAGGAAAACCCGGCGCTTGGCTGGCGGTCGATCCGGTTTGCACTTGATCGACCGGGCCTGTTTAAGCGCCAATTGCGGGCCTTGATCCGCGCCGCAGCGGGGCGGGGCTTGTCAGTCATGTTTCCAATGGTCACGTCGGCGCAGGAATTTCGCCAGGCCCGCCAGATGCTGGAGGATGAGCTGGTCTGGAGCCAAGCGCGCGGGCACAGCCTGCCATCCGATATCAAAGTTGGCGCGATGCTGGAAACGCCGGCTTTTGCCTATGCGTTGGAAGATTTGCAGGGCGAGGTGGATTTCGTGTCGATTGGCACAAATGACATGCTGCAATTCTTTCATGCCGCAGATCGCATGACGCCATCAGTCTCCGAACGCTATCCATTTGTCAGCCGCCCGGTGATGCGCTTCATGCGACAGGTTAACGAGACCTGCGCGCGATTGGATATCCCGGTATCGATTTGCGGCGAGGGAGCAGGGCGACCGCTACAGGCGCTCAGCTTAATCGGACTGGGCTATCACAGCCTGTCAATGCCAGCTGGCGGGATCGGCCCGGTCAAACGGATGATCCGCAGTCTTGACCTCAGTGTCTTTCAGCCTGCCTTCGAATCATTACTGAATGCCCACACGCCGCCTTTGGTTAACGGAGTGTTAGAGCTTGTGCGTCAACAGGGTATCATACTTGCAGATAGCTAAGTATTATTCGGTTACATATCGGGATAGTGTTGAACTATGGAACACTCAGATCAGAATGATCAGGACGAAAACGTCGTAGAAACGCCTGTTACGCCTAGTGCGGGCGACCGATTACGCAGTGCGCGCGAAGCCCGCGATATGTCAATCAAGGACGTTGCCGCGCAAACGCGCCAGTCCATCGAGTTGCTCAAATCTATTGAAGACATGGCGATTGATCACGTTTCGCCGACAATATTACGTCTTCAGGTCAACACTTACGCGCAATTTCTTGGTTTGCCGGGCGCTGCGATGGCGTCAGAATATTGCGAAACGCGCAGTACACCCAACAGCGCGGCGATGCCGCTGGAAAAGCTACGGTCTGGACGCAAGGATAAGGTACGCAAATTGTGGCCGGTTGCTGCCGCTGCTGCGATCTTCATTATTGGCGGTGTGAGCTATATGGCTCTACAATCGCCACCTTCCGCGCCCGAGCAGGCCCCGATTGCTACCAAGTCGATACGGGTTCCTGTGCCGTCGCGGGCAGCAGCTTTGCCTCAGAAGACGACAGCGTCGCCGGAAATCTCTATTCGCGCGACAAAAACGGCATGGATTGAAGTGCGCGGGTCTGATGGGACGATTTTCCGTAGCCGCAATATGTCCAAGGGCGAGACCTATTATCCCCGTATGGGCGCGGCCTGGACGGTAACTGTGCGTGATGCTGGCGCCTTTGAGTGGTGGCTTGGTGGATACCGGGTCGGGACGCTTGGTGAACCCTCCGTCCCTGTCTATTCTGTCAGCGTTGATGCTGCTACAGCGCAGGGCCTGGAGCAGGCCTCTACTGCATTGGCTGATATTGAGCGCGCTGACCGGGCGCCGCGTTAGGTTTCCTGCTTTTTTTGGGCACATAAAAAAGGCCAGCCCTGACAGGCTGGCCTTTTTATTTGGGCTCGCGCTTTAGCGATTATTCGGTCAGGCTGCCCTGACGGTCGATCTGGCCATAGGTTTGATTGAAGTGGCGATCAGCATCGCCCACAGACAGACCCGCCCGGCAATTTGGGGCGCAGTCGAACGTAAAGTTTTCGCCGCCGCGATTAATCGTGACGAGATTAGCTGTATTCGTGGTCACGACAATGTCGCTGGAATAGATCGTATCGCCATTAGCATCGAAAATCATCAGATTGGTTGTGCCGAAGGTTTTGCCACTGACAAAGATCAATTTGTCATTGTGTACGGCGACATCAGCAATATTGGGATTGCCGATAACCACGCTGCCCGCCTTGGCTTTGAGGCGCAGCGGCTTGGTTTTGCCGGACTCGACGGTGAATTGGCCCGCATGAGCGGCGGCTGTTATAGTAAATGCTGCAATGGCTGTGGCAGCGAGGCGTATCTTGGAAATGGTCACTGGGCTCTCCGACGTGCTGAATTTCCATGATATTGCGCTAAAAGGGTTAGCTGAATCCTAAGCTCACGGTCTCTTTATACTATAGGCGCGCCATAACAGGGCAGGGCGTGGCAATAGTTAACTGAACCTTGGCAAACATTCAGGAAGTTTCTGTTTCAGTTTACGTCGTTTTTAGATCGGTGCTGTAAACCTGATTTTGTTCCGGGAAGAAAAACCCGAAATTACTCGGGACGGATGTCAACTGCATAGTGGGAGTTTCCAATGCGTAAATTTTTCAAGAATGAGTCTGGTGCAACTGCAATCGAATATGGTCTCATCGCTGCTCTGATCGCTGTTGCGATCATCGGTGCTGTTTCTACACTCGGTTCAAAAACCGGTTCTACTTTCAACAAAGTGTCTGCACAAATGGTGTAAGACCCTTTGGTCTAATAAAGTTTGCCCTCTGGGCATTCTTAGGAAGCCGCTGGTTCGCCAGCGGCTTCTTTTTGTTTGGCGCTCTGGTGGTCGCAAATTCGATCCGCGCTCACACGCTCCCTTAAAGGTTTTACGTCATAGTCACGCCAAACTGGTGTTTTCTGGAGCCTGATATGATCCTGTCCTTATTCATCGCCGTATTTTTCGCCCTCTGCCTGTTTGCGGCGATCCGCGATGTTGAAACCCTGACCATTCCAAACTGGCTGAATGCCTGGCTCGCCTTTCTGTTTGTGCCAGCCTGTATTCTCGCGGTGCCCGGCTGGGATGTGGCGGGCTGGCATTTGATGGCTGGCGCAATTGCATTTGTGATCTCGATTATTCTGTTCATGACCGGCGTGTTTGGCGGCGGTGATGCCAAGATGATCCCCGGTGTCATGCTCTGGGTCGGGCCGCAGGGCACGATTGATTTTATCTATGGGATGGCGATTGCTGGCGGCCTGCTGGCGGTCACGGTGATTCTGATGCGCCGTGTCGTGCCGGCCCATGCAGCGCCCGGCTTTGCTTACCAGACTTTGCAAGCTGGTAAGGGTGTACCTTATGGTGTGGCGATCGCGGCAGGGGCTTTCATGGCCGCGCCGCAGTCTGAAATTCTTACCAAATTCCTAAGCTAAAACAGTGATTTCAATTAACTAAGCTTTAGTCCCGACGTGGAAGTATGAGCCTCGAAGCAGTCCGATTCTTGTCGGACCTAGACTGCCAAGAGGAATTTCTCGATGTCACCCATGCGCTTGATTATTTTAGCCGTCGCAGCGGCTGCTGCAGTATTCGCCGCGATACTGGTTCGGGGAATGGCCACAAGCCCAGCTGAGGTGGTGAATGCCGAGCCGGTTGAACGGATCGTCGAGGTTGAAGTCTCACAAATGAAAGTGCTTGTGGCGCGCCACGACCTGCGGGTCGGTTCGCTGCTCACACCCGATGATTTTTCTTGGGCTGACTGGCCAGAGAAGACCGTGAATATCGGTTACTTCACACAGGACTCAGCGCCAGACGCGATGGAGACGCTGACGGGGAGCGTTGTGCGTGTTGCGCTTTACGCCGACGAGCCTGTCTTGCCACAGAAACTGGTCCAGAAGGGCGAAACCGGCTTCATGGCCGCTTTGCTGAGCCCAGGCATGCGCGCCATCTCGGTTGAGATTTCGCCTGAGTCTGCGTCGGCTGGCTTCATTCTGCCGGATGACCGCGTTGATGTGATCCTGTCGCAGGAAGTTGAGATTCGTAACGGCCGCAATACCGAAGACCGCACGGTCACACAGAATATTCTGCAAAATGTCCGTATCCTCGCAATCGACCAGACTTTTGGTGACCTTGATGGTGTGCCGGTGATGACCGGCTCGACTGCAACAATGGAACTGACGCCAGATCAAGCTGTGCTGATGGCGCAAGCGGCGCGTGTCGGCGCGGTTGCACTGACGCTGCGCAGCCACGCAGACGCTGATTTCAATGGCGGTAACGCCATGGTCAATCCTGATTTGCAAGACGGCAATAGCGCCCCTGGTGGCCAGATAGTCGTCTACCGCAATGGTGTTCCCGGTACGGGGGGAAGTCTATGAGACGAGGTCGCCACATGTTGAAAGCTAGCGCACTGGCGCTTACTCTGGGCTTTGTCCCGGTTGCCGCACAAGCCCAGAATCTGATGGGCGTGTCGATGATGGAGCCGGGTGAGACGAATGTCTCCCAGAAGATCAAGCTGTCGCTTGGCAAATCGACCGTGATCGAGCTTGCTCGCCCGGCTGCGGACGTCGTTATTACCAATCCCCTGATTGCCGACGCGGTTGTTCAAACAGCCCAGCGGATCATTTTCCGCGGTATTGAAATTGGCCAGACAAATGCGTTCATCTTTGATCGCAATGGCAATCCCTTGCTCAATCTGGAAATCGATGTCGATGTCGATACAGCCGGGCTTGATGATTATCTGGCCAAATACGTGCCGAATGCCAGAGTTAAAGTCGAAACGATTAGCGGCAGCATGATTGTTAGCGGTGAAGTTGATAGTCTGGTTGAGTCCGATCAGGTTCTGCGGCTTGTTTCTGCCTATGGCGGCGGCGTTGATGTGCCCGTCCTCAACATGATGAATATTGCCGCCAAAGATCAGGTTATGCTGGAAGTGCGCATCGTTGAGATGCAGCGCACTGTTGTCAAACAGCTGGGTATCAACTTGTCGGGTGCAACGAATTTTGGAGATTTTGCGAACCAAGTGCCACAAGCGCTTTATCAGCAGCTAGTGCCCGACGGCCCATTTGTTGATCAGGACACAGAGGTGCTCGCGCCTGGCTTGCCGTTCAGCAACAGTTTCGGCCTTTCAAGCTCAAACGGATTTAACGTCGCTGGGTCATCGCTCGGCGGATTATCGACCAATGTTGGATACACCAATTATGTCGTTGATGATTTCCAGTCTTCCGCAGGCGCGGCTATCGACGCGCTGGAGCGGATTGGTATCGTGCGCACGCTGGCTGAGCCGAATATTATGGCCGTTTCTGGTGAGGCTGCGAAGTTCCTTGCGGGCGGTGAGTATCCTGTGCCGGTTGGACAGGACCAGACGGGCCGGATCACGATCCAGTTCAAACCTTATGGTGTCGGCCTCGCCTTCACGCCGATGGTGTTGTCTGAGGGCCGTATCTCACTGAAAATCTCCACCGAGATTTCCGAGCTGACAAATGTTGGTGCCTTCCAGGGTCAGACACAGACCGTCACGGATTCGGCGGGCAATACATCGGTTACGCAAAGCCTGACCATTCCAGCTCTGACGGTGCGCCGCGCTGAAAGCACAGTGGAGCTGCCATCGGGCGGATCGACCATGCTGGCTGGCCTGATCCAGTCGCAGACACGTCAGACGATTGACCAGCTGCCGGGCCTGAAAAAGTTGCCTATTCTTGGCGCGCTGTTCCAGTCACGCGACTTCCAGAATCAGGAAACCGAGCTGGTTGTGATTGTTACGCCTTATCTGGTCGACCCGACCAGTAAGGACAAGCTGCGCACCCCAGTGGATGGTTATGTTAATGCGTCCGATTCAAAGACGATCTTCTTTGGCAAGCTGAACGCCATGTACGCCGAACCCGGCAAGGGCCTTTCGGCCGACAATTATAGCGCCCCTGTTGGCTTTATTGAGGAATGAGGGACACGATGACCAAACGCACACTGTCTTCAACGCTGGCTCTGACCGGCCTCGGTCTCGCCCTGATTACGGGCTGCCAGTCTTCTGACAAACGGCCAGGCCATGTTCCGGCGGAATATTTCCAGGGCTCAACGCTTGATCGCAATGAGATCAAGGCGCGCGCCACAACTGAATATCTGGAAGTGGCCATCAATCCTGAAGATATGCAGCTGCGGTTGACCGAGACGGCCAATCTGAGAGCCTTCTTTGCCGATTATAATGCCCGCGGCCACGGTCCGCTGATCATGTCAGCGCCGAAGAATGCGCCTAACCCGCAACTGGCTGTCGAAGCAGTTGTTGAAGCGCGCGAACTGGCTTGGGAATCTGGCATTGATTATACCGAGATTGCTGGCAGCGCCTATGACGCGACGGGCCGCCCCAAAGCGCCGCTTGTGCTGGCATTCAAAGCTTACACGGCGGTCGCACCTGAGTGTACACCGCTGTCTGAGATCGACTTTGCCGATGCAACATCGAACAGTGACTTGCCGACATTGGGGTGCTCAGTGCGCACAAATATGGCGGCGATGATTGCCGATCCGGCGGATATTTACGGCCTGCGTGACCTTGACGGCCGCGATGCCTATCGCGGGGCCGATCACCTGCAGAAATGGCGTCAGGGCGCCCCCACCGGGGCTGAGCGTAATGGTGCAGAATCCGGCGCGGTTTCAACCGCCGTCAACTAGTAAAGATATGAACCGAGTGTGGAGCTAAAGCGATATGTCCAGCGAAAATGCCCTCTTTGAAGATGACTTCGATCTGGAGTTTGATGACGAGCTAGAAACGTCCCTCTCGGATGTGTTTGAGGAGGCTGCGCCGCCTATGCTTGAGGACGAGGGCGAGGTTGCTGCAGACGCTGAAGCTGGGGCAGAAGTTGATCTCGACGCGCCTCTGAAAGAGCTTCTGGAAGGCCCGCTTTCGGCTGAATCAGCATCGCTTTCACCTGAGGGCGGTGACCGCGCCATCCCGGCTATTCTCGCTGTCGCCTTCTGCGAAACCGGCGCAACCGCGCAACTGGTGGCTTCTGTAGCGGCCGACCGCCGGATGATGCAGGCGACGGTTGAAACGCATCAGGGCGGCCTGACGGCTGCGATCGAATATCTCACAAATAATCCAACACCAAACTTGCTGATGCTGGAATCGTCTGCACCAAACGCGACCCTGCTCGGGCAAATCGACGAGCTGGCAGGCCTTTGCGATGAAGGCGTGCAGGTCATGGTAATTGGGGCCACGAATGATATCTCGCTATATCGCCAATTGATTGCGCGCGGCGTGTCTGAATATCTCGTTCCGCCGGTTTCGCCAGTGCAGGTTGTTCGCTCTATCGGTAATCTGTTTGCTGATCCGGATGCGCCTTTCGTTGGCAAGTCTGTTTCGGTTATCGGTGCCAAGGGCGGTGTCGGGGCCTCGACGATTGCCCACAACCTTGCATGGGCCTTGTCAGAGAATGTCCGGGTCAATACCGCGCTGATCGATCTTGATCTGTCTTTCGGGACAACCGCGCTCGACTTTAACCATGAGAATGCCCAGACCGTCACCGATGCCTTGCTGGCGCCGGACCGTGTCGACGACACAGTGATCACACGGCTGCTCGCGAAAGCCACGGACCGCCTGTCCCTGTTTACAGCACCGGCCTCAGTCTCGCAGGTTCTGGATATTCCGCCCGAAGCCTATTCAACGGTAATTGACGGGGTTCGCCGTGTCATGCCGTATGTCGTGCTCGACCTGCCGCATACGTGGAATGAGTGGCTACACCGCACACTGATTGCGTCAGATGAAGTGATCCTGGTTTGCCAGCCCGACCTCGCGTCACTGCGCAATGGCAAGAACATGCTTGATGCGATTACCGCGCAGCGCCCAAATGATGCGTCGCCGCGCCTCGTCATGAATATGGCTGGCGTTCCAAAACGTCCGGAAATTCCGGTCAAGGATTTTGCCGCCGCAATTGGTATCGAGCCAGATATTGTGCTGCCATTTGACGCTCAATTGTTCGGCAACGCCTCGAACAATGGTCAGATGATTTCCGAAACGGATCCGCAAGCCAAGCCAAGCATGGCGATTGACCATATGGCCTCGCTTCTGACGGGCCGTGAAGTGCAGCAAGTTTCAAAGTCCTTCCTGAAGAAGATGCTCGGGAAATAGGACGTAACGAGGGTTAAGTATGGCATTTGGTAAGCGAACCGCAGGCGGAGGCGCCGCTGTAGCTGTCGCAGCTCCGGCTGCGAAACCAGTGGCTAAACCTGCCGCTGCACCAGCACCCAAAACTGAAGCGCCAAAAGCTGAGGCCGCCAAGCCAAAGCCGAAGCCTGCTGCGATCAAGCCGCCAAAGGCTGCCGCGCCTGAAAAAGTGACCAAGGTCAATAATCGCTCTGAGGAGTATTATCAGACCAAGGCGACTATTTTCAACGCGCTGATCGACACAATTGACCTTGGCCAGTTGGCGCAGCTCGATCAGGACAGCGCCCGTGAAGAGATTCGCGATATCGTTGTTGAGATTATTGCGATCAAAAATGTTGTGATGTCGATTTCAGAGCAGGAACACTTGCTCGATGATATCTGTAACGATGTGCTTGGCTATGGACCGCTTGAGCCGCTGCTGGCGCGTGATGACATTGCCGATATCATGGTGAACGGCGCTGACACGACATATATCGAGGTCAACGGCAAGATTGAACGCACGAATATTCGCTTCCGTGACAACACCCAGTTGATGAATATCTGTCAGCGTATCGTGAGCCAGGTTGGCCGCCGGGTAGATGATGCCAGCCCGATTTGTGACGCGCGTTTGCTTGATGGCTCGCGTGTGAACGTTATTGCGCCGCCGCTGGCGATTGATGGCCCTACGCTGACCATTCGTAAGTTTAAGAAAGACAAGCTGAAGCTGACCGATCTGGTCAATTTCAACTCGATCTCAGAAGCTGGGGCGGAAATATTGCGCATTATCGGCCACTCGCGTTGTAACGTGCTGATCTCTGGCGGTACGGGCTCAGGTAAGACGACGCTGCTAAACTGTCTGACGGCCTTTATTGAGCCGGGCGAGCGCGTCATTACCTGCGAAGATAGCGCCGAATTGCAACTACAGCAGCCGCACGTTGTGCGTCTTGAAACGCGTCCGCCGAATATTGAAGGCTCAGGCGCGATCTCGATGCGGGATCTGGTCAAGAACTGTCTGCGGATGCGCCCTGAGCGGATCATCGTGGGCGAGGTGCGTGGTCCCGAGGCATTTGACCTGCTGCAGGCCATGAACACGGGCCACGATGGTTCAATGGGAACACTGCACGCTAACACGCCGCGCGAAGCCCTTAGCCGGGTTGAATCGATGATTACGATGGGCGGTTTCACACTGCCACAAAAGACCATTCGTGAGATGATTTGTGGCTCGATTGATGTCGTCGTTCAGGCCTCTCGTCTGCGTGATGGTTCACGTCGCATCATGCAGGTTTCTGAAGTGATGGGTCTGGAAGGCGATACGATCGTTTTGCAGGACATTCTGAAATACGAAATCGAGGGCGAAGACGATAACGGCAAAATTATAGGCCACCACCGTGGCACCGGGATCGGCCGCCCACGCTTCTGGGAACGTGCTCAATATTACGGCCTGGAGGGCGACCTCGCTAAAGCACTGGATGCATTGGACTAATCATGGATTTAAGTGGCGATACCCTGATCTATATCATTGGTGGGCTGGCCTTTCTGGTCATCGCAGGATTTGGCATTGCATTGACCGGGGATTCCGGCGGTGAGAAAGCCGCGCGCCGCGCCAAGCAACTGACGACAGGCGGTGTTTCGCGTACGACTCGCGGCACCAAGGACGACGGCAATACGGCCCGCCGCAAGCAAACACAGCACATGCTGAAAAAGCTACGCGAGCAAGACGTGCAACGCCGCAAGTCGCTCGTCGCAAATGATATTCAGGGTCGTCTTAATCAGGCTGGCTTGTCGATTTCTCCGAATGTTTTTTGGGTCATGTCTGCGATCATGGGCGCGCTTTGTGCCTTTGGTATCTGGTATACAGGCGCGGAAGGCCCGCCGCCGATCATGGGGATTGAAATCAAGTCGCGTCCCGGCATGATTATTGTCGGCCTGCTGGCTGGCGGGCTTGGTATTCCGCGCTGGGTGCTGAACTTCCTGACCAAAGGCCGGGCCAAGAAGATGGTTCACCAGTTTGGCGATGGTATCGACATTATTGTTCGCGGTGTGCGGTCTGGTTTGCCTTTGAACGAGTGTTTGCAAATCATTGCCAAGGAAAGCCCGGCGCCGCTCGGACCGGAATTCAAGATCCTGACGGATAATCTCAAAATGGGCATGACGACCGACCGCGCGCTGCAGGCCTTTTACAAGCGGGTTCCGATGCAGGAAGTGAACTTCTTTGTCATCGTGCTGACCATTCAGGCCAAGGCCGGTGGTAACTTGTCAGAGGCGCTTGCCAACTTGTCAGGTGTGATCCGGTCACGCCGGATGATGCGGGAGAAGATCAAGGCGCTGTCGTCTGAAGCCAAGGCCTCGGCGATGATTATTGCCTGTTTGCCGTTCGCGGTGACCGTCATGGTGTATCTGACAACGCCTGAATACATCATGGAGCTGTTCATCAAGCCGACCGGGCACATGATCCTCGGTATGGCCGCATGTCTGCTGGCGACCGGCGTGACGATTATCCGCAAAATGATCAATTTCGATATCTAAGGGAGAAGAGACATGGCAGAATTTGCACAATCCCTTAGCGATCCGGGCATGTTGGCTTCGATTTTTGCTGCGATTGCAATGTTCGCGACGATTACGTCGGTGATGCTACCTGCCCTAAAGGGTGACAAGCTGGAAACGCGCCTCAAGCAGGTGACCGAGCAGCGCGAGCGTTTGCGCCGCGCCAGCCGGGCTGGCCTTGAGCAAAAGGGCCTGAAGCAGGAAACCAAAGGCACGATCAGCGATATTTCCAAAAAGCTTGATCTTCAGAAGGTCCTGGAAGACCCGAATATTGCTGCCAAGATGGAGCAGGCGGGCTTGCGCGGGCCAAAGCCCCTGATGATCTTCTATTTCTGCCGCTTCCTGCTGCCATTTGTCGGAGCGATTGGGGCTTTCCTCTATATCTTCTTTGTCAATGACCATGATTTGTCGATGCAGATGAAATATGGCTCAATCATTATGGGGGCCGCGATCGGTTTCTATGCGCCGAACCTGTATGTCGGCAACATTGCTCAGAAGCGCCAAGCCTCAATTATGAAGGCGTTTCCAGATGCCCTCGACATGATGTTGATCTGCGTCGAGTCAGGCATGTCGATTGAAATGGCGTTTGCGAAAGTTGGCGCTGAGATTGGCACTGCATCGGTGGAACTGGCTGAAGAGTTGCAGCTGACGACAGCTGAACTGTCTTACCTGCAAGAGCGCCGCATGGCCTATGAAAACCTGGCCAAGCGGACCGGTCATGAGGGCGTGAAAGCCGTCACAATGGCGCTTATTCAGGCTGAACGTTATGGTACGCCTCTGGGCGATGCGCTGCGCACAATGGCTAAGGAAAACCGCGACATGCGGATGTCTGCAGCCGAGCAAAAAGCAGCAGCGCTGCCAGCCAAGCTGACAGTACCGATGATCCTGTTCTTCCTGCCAATCTTGTTCCTGGTTGTCCTCGGACCAGCCTATATCAAGATCAGCGAAATGAATGGTGGCAAAGGGCCGGGCTGATATATCGCTCCGGCCTGCCCGTTAGGGCTTTTCGAATTTATGCACGTAATATGTTGGCGCAGGGTGGCTTCTAGCCGCCCTGCGAACCACGTAGCCGTGGCCGTTTGGGCGCTGTAGCGCTAATCGCGTCGCCGCCTTCAAGCTCGCCGGTTGTATCGGTTGAGGCTGTTTGCGGCGTGTTCAGCATCGGCATGGGTTCATCTTCGACCATGGCTTCACGCACGTCTGGCATCGGTTCAGATAGGCGTGGAGTAGGCCGTGCTGGCATCTCGTCGTCTAGCCCGGAGTAACTGCGCGCCGGTAGCATCATCTGACGCAACGCTTCGCGATTGGCTTCAACCGTGCGGCGCGGGGCGCTAGGGTCGACGCTGGCCATTTCATCGAATTTGCCTTGCAGGCCGAGGATGAGGGCCAGATTTTGCCGAATACGGATATCCGCGTCGGGTAACGCAGAGGCCTTGCGCAGCTGGGCTTCAGCATCAACAAGATTGCCCGTAAGCGCCAGTGAAAGCCCGTAATTTGAGAGGGTCGCAACCCGGTCTGGTTCGCGCTCCAGGGCAAAGCGGTAGGCTTTTTGAGCCTTCAAATGCTCCGCCGTGCGGTCAAACGCCACGCCGAGCGCGGCGAGCGGCGCGGCCTGATCAGCAGGCGCAAAATCTGCAGCGCGGACGAAGGCTTGTACTGCGTCTTCCGGCCTGTCCTGCGCCATAAATGAGCGACCAAGCTCGAGCAGGATTTCATGGCTGCGTGGATGCTGCGGTAAGGATACAGTGGCGATTTCCTGAACGCGGTCATGGCTGCCTATAGCGCGCAATGCTCGCATGAAGGGGACGATCACCTCAACATTACTGGCATCCTTGCGATATTCTTCACCCCAGAAGTTGGCGCGGGTTAGCGGGTCTGACCGCTCAGCCAGTGCGATTTCTTCAGGCGTGGCGGGCTGTGCCGCCTCAAGCATGGCCTTTTGATAGACGTCCATTTCAGCGGCTTCTTCGCTGGATGGCGAGCTGGCGCAGGCTGACAAAGCGGCAAGTCCCAGCAGGGAAACTGTATGAATAAGGGTTTTGGCTCTGGACATTCTGGTCGCTCCGGCGCTGTAAGTAGAGCCAACCATGCCGCAAGCCGGGTCAAGAACAGGTTAACAAAAGCGGCGCGAACATTAACTTCCAGGCGAAAATTACATGCCAAGTCATAATGCTTTCACTGCCAGGGCGGATCAGCCGGCAAAAATCTATCTTTATACAGCCGACGATTGGAGCGATGAGGCCGATATTCCCTCCGATTTAGCCGCGCAGGCCAAGGCACAGAAATTTGTCGCTTCGGCCGGGCAAACGGTTCTGACAGCCAGCGCCGATGGCAGGATGTCCAGCGTCCTGTTCGGATTAGGCAAGGGCACAGACGCATTGGCGCTTGCGGGGCTATCGGCCAAGCTGCCCGAAGGCGACTATACGATTGTGCGAACTTCAGGCATGCCGATGGCGCACTTAGCTGCGGGGTGGGCAGATGGGGCGTATCGATTTGATCGCTATCTGGAGAATAAAGCGACACCGCCGCGTCTCGTAATCGGTGAGGGCGCTGAAGCTGATGCACTCAGCCATGAGGCGATTGCCGTGGGGCGCCTGCGAGATCTGGTCAATACGCCGGCTGAAGATATGGGCCCCGCGGGGATTGAGGCGACAATTACCGGGCTTGCGGGCGAATATGGCGCGGAAATCTCAACTATTCAGGGCGACGACCTGCTGGCTGAGAATTATCCTATGGTGCATGCTGTTGGGCGCGCTGGGCCTGAAGCGCCGCGTATTGTCGAACTGACATGGGGTAAGAAAGATGCGCCGCATCTGGCCATTGTTGGCAAAGGTGTGGCGTTTGATACAGGCGGCCTGAATCTCAAGACGGGCGGCTATATGCGCCTGATGAAGAAGGATATGGGCGGCGCGGCGCATGCGATTGCGCTGGCTGAACTGGTCATGGCCAGTGGGTTGCCAGTGTATTTGAAACTCTATGTTCCAGCCGTTGAGAACGCGATTTCGGGCATAGCGTTTCGTCCCGGCGATGTTCTATCCAGCCGTAAGGGTCTGTCCGTCGAGATTGACAATACCGATGCGGAGGGGCGTCTCATTCTCGGCGACGCTCTGACCCGCGCGAGTGAGGAAGACCCTGACTTGCTGATTGATTTTGCCACGCTGACAGGCGCGGCCCGCGTTGCTGTCGGGCCAGATTTGGCACCGTACTATACAGATGACGAGGCGCTTGCGTCAGAGGTTGCGGCTGGTGCTGTCGCCAGCGGCGATCCGGCATGGCGTATGCCGCTTTGGGAGCCGTATCGGGCCATGCTCAACAGCTCGATTGCCGATATCGTCAATAGCGCGCCAAGCAGTTTTGCTGGTTCGATCACTGCGGCGATCTTCCTGAAAGAGTTTGTCGATGCCAAAAGCTGGGTTCATCTCGACGTTTGGGCGTGGCGCGAAGGCAAGTATGGACGCCCTGCTGGCGGCGCGGCTTGCGGCTTGCGGGCGATGTGGGCCACTCTGCTGGCCCGCTACGGTTAAGCTTTGCGCGCTTCCAGTATATAGCGCGGACCGCTGCCTTTCTCCCAGGCGGCATCATCGGGATTATACAGCGCACACTTTTTCATCGACAGGCAGCCGCAGCCAATGCAGCCGTCGAGATTATCGCGCATACGCTCCATAATGGCGATGCGGGCGTCGAGGCTGTGGCGAAACTGTTTGCTGATTTTGGACCAGTCGGCTTTGGTCGGCGTTCTGCCTTCAGGCAAGTCTGCAAGCAGCTGGCTTATCTCGCCAATTGTATACCCCATGCGCTGCGCGATCATTACGAAAGACAAGCGGCGAATGTCTGATCCTTCATAGCGCCTTTGCCCGCCTGCATTGCGATCTGGCGTTACCAGACCCTTGGTCTCGTAAAACCTTATCGCTGAAACAGCCAGCCCTGTGCGCATCGCCAGATCACCAATTGAAAGTCCGCGTTTCATCATCGTGAAAATCTTTCATTAAATAGCTTGACTTAAAGTTAAGTTTAGGAATTACACACATTGCATCACCCCTGCAAGACAAGGAGAGATTGCAATGACCAAGGCCCTTTTTGAACACGTCAATATGACGGTTAGCGATCCGGATAAGACAGCAGATATGCTCGTCGACCTATTTGACTGGCATGTACGCTGGAGCGGCGCGTCCAAGCATGGCGGCCGGACTGTGCATGTCGGCACCGAGACACACTATGTCGCGCTCTACACTTTACCCGGTGCGAAGCCGACATCACCAGAAGGCAGCTATCGTGCAATAGGCGCGGTCAATCATCTGGGGCTACTGGTTGACGATCTGGATGCGGCAGAGGCGAAAGTACTCGGCGCGGGCTATAAGACCCATAGTCATCAGACCTATGACCCTGGTAGCCGGTTCTATTTTCACGATTTGGATGGCATCGAATATGAGGTGGTCAGCTATGCTTAGCCGTGCTGTGAAAACCTATCTTGCGCTGTTTTCCCGCGTCTGGGTGCCGCGATAGTGGGTAAAATATTGCGGCTAGGCTTGCCGTGAATGGGAAAACCTGCTTTTTGCCGATTAACGATAAATCTGCAAGGAGACCTGCTCAATGCGTACTACGCTTACTGCCCTCGCCACAGTTTTCGTCCTCACGGGCTGTTCGACTCTTACCGGGCCAGCACCTGAGTTACCCACAGCTGAAGTGCCAACACCGCCGCCAGTTGAAGCGAAGATAACTGAAGAAGATATTGCTGCTGAAACAGCACGTATCAACGAGTTCTTCGAAGTGAAGTTTGAGGAGAGCCTTAAGTTCAGCCCGATCCAGCAAACTTTCCTGGGCAGGGACACCGATCAGGACAAGATTGACGATTTCTCACAGGAAGCCAGCGACAAACAGCTACAATGGCAGCGCGACTCGATCGCCGAGATGAAGGCCAGTTTCGATTATGACAAGCTGACACCTGAAGCGCAGACGTCATGGGATATTGCCGTCTATATGCTTGAGCAGGCCGAAGCGGCCGACGCATTCTCGACCAATGATTACACATTCGAGCAGATGAATGCGATCCACAGTTTCTTCCCGCAATTGCTGATTGCTTTCCACAAAGTCGAAGACGGTGAGGACATGGACAACTACCTGAACCGGATCACCGAATCCGGCCGGGCTATCGACCAGCTAATTGTGCATTCAAAGAAGAATGCGGCGACAGGCGTACATCCGCCATACTTCGCCTATGACTCCGTTATCGACGAGGCCAGCAAGATTATTTCTGGCGCGCCATTCTCAGATACGGGTGAAGACAGCGCCGTCTGGGCTGATGCCAATTCGAAGATTGGGGAATTGCTGGCGGCTGAAAAGATTGATGAAGAGAAAGCTGACCAGCTTACGCGGGACATCCGCTACGCGTTGCTGAATGATTGGCGTCCAGCCTATGAGCGCCTGATCGCGTGGCAGAAGGAAGACATGGTCAACGCCACCGAAATGGCCAAAGGCGTTGGCACACTGCCTGATGGCGAAGCGTTCTATAATGAGCGTCTTGCTAACCAGACGACAACCAGCCTAACGGCGGACGAAATTCACGAGATCGGGCTCTCGGAAGTTGCGCGCCTTAGGGCTGAAATGGAGACGGTGAAAGCCGAGTTCGGATTTGAGGGCACACTGCCTGAATTCTTCACCTTCCTGCGTGACACCAAGGATGATGAGCGTCTCTACTATCCCAACACTGATGAGGGCCGCCAAGGCTATATTGATGATGCGACAGCGGCGATCGACAATCTGAAAGGCGTGCTGCCCGACTATTTCGGCATTCTACCTAAGGCGGATCTGGAAGTGAAACGGGTTGAGCCGTTCCGCGAACAGGCTGGCGCGCCACAGCACTATTTCCCGGGCACGCCGGATGGTGAGCGCCCCGGCATTTATTATGCCCACTTGCTTGAAATGGGCGCGATGCCCAAGCGCGAACTTGAAGTGATTGCCTATCATGAGGGCCTGCCCGGTCACCATATGCAAATCTCGATTGCACAGGAGCTAGAAGGCATTCCGACCTTCCGAACGCAAGTTGGCTTTACGGCTTATGTCGAAGGTTGGGCGCTCTATTCTGAACTGCTCGCCAAAGAGATGCCGGGTACGTATACAGAGCCGCTGCCAGAGTTTGGCCGTCTTGGCTCAGAGATGTGGCGCGCTGTGCGTCTGGTTGTCGATACGGGTCTTCACTCCAAAGGTTGGACTGAGCAGCAGGCGATTGACTATTTCCTCGCCAATACTGCCGCGCCCGTCCAGCAGGCAACAGCCGAAGTGCGCCGCTATCTGGTCCTGCCGGGACAGGCGACAAGCTACAAGATCGGGATGCTGAAAATCCTTGAGCTACGGGCCGAAGCAGAAGCTGAACTTGGCGACAAGTTCGACATTCGTGCCTTCCACGACACCGTACTTGGGGGCGGGGCGTTGCCATTAGAAATTCTGGAGCGCCGCGTCGACGCATGGGTCGAAAGTGTTAAGGCCAGCTAAGCCGGACACGCTCTGAATTATCAAGAAACCCCAGTATGGCATTGTCCGTGCTGGGGTTTTTCTATTGGCCGTCTGGGGTGATTTATTAAGGCCATTTCAAATTAAAAAACATACATAAAACAAGACTGTATCCTTTTTGGCACAGTCTATTTCGACTGCCCAGAGTTAATCTTTGTAACCCACATTCTGGTCACATTTCAGCGCCATCTCCGCCCCGCGCTAAGCGCAAAACAGGAGAGTAAAAAATGAAAAAGTTTCTTCCCGCACTTTTGGCGACAGCTGCTGTCGCTCTTACCCCCGCAGCTCTGGCAGAAGGCTGGTATGTGGATGGTGGTTATACGCACATGACGACCGATAGCGCCGTTGGCGATGTTGATCTTGGCGCGTTGAACTTCCGCGGCGGGTACGATCTCACCGAAAACCTTGGCTTTGAAGCAGAAGGCGCGTTTGGCGTTTCTGATGATAGCATTGGCGGTGCGACCGTGGAACTGAATCACCTGATCGGGGCATATGGTAAAGTGCAGACGCCAGTCGGCGAACGGGTCAACCTGTTCGCGCGGGCTGGTCTTGTCAGCGCTGAACTGGAAGCCTCTGGCGGCGGCATTACAGCTTCCGACAGCGAGTCTGGTTATGGCATTGGCGCGGGCGCAACGTTCGACATCAATCAGAACCTTTATGTGCGCGGCGACTATACCCGCTACGACATTGAGGATCTGGAAGCCGACGCCTTTACCGTGTCACTGGGTGTGAAGTTCTAGATACCCGGACCTTTCCGAAAACAGAAACCCCCGCGCCAGAACGGCGCGGGGGTTTTGCCTTTTCTGTAGCTCTGACGAGATATTGGCGCCGCGACCAAGTTGAGGCTGTGCGTTTAAAGCCGCTCGTGATTGCATAGGCGCCCGTAGCGGATACTAGCGCTTATCTAGCCCCGCCAAATATCTCTGCGCGACTGCCAAATGCCCGTCGCGCTTATCTCCATCCATTTTGCGCACCATCGAAACCATCATCGCCCAGCGCGGGTTCTTCTCCAGCGCCCCGGCCTGTTTCCAGATCCAGCGCCAATAAAGGCCATCCCAGATCTCGCACCACTCGCCCTTGGGGTGGTTGCCCATCTTTTTCACATAGGCCGAGCCGGAAAAGTAAGGCTTGGTGGTAATCAGGCCGCCATCGGCATTCTGGCTCATTGCATAGGCATTCGTCACCATGACCCAGTCATAAGCATCGACAAACATTTCCATGAACCAGCGATAGATATCGTCCGGGTCAAACTCGCACAGGAACATGAACCCGCCGAGCACCATGAGCCGCTCAATATGGTGGCAATAGCCGGTCTCAAGCACGCGCTTGATCGTGTCATCAATCGGTCCAATGCCTGTCTCGCCGGTCCAGAAGCTTTCCGGCATTTTGCGCGTATGGTTCCAGTGATTGGTCGTGCGCATCCGAACGCCAAGGTCTTCATAAGTCGCCCGCATGAACTCGCGCCAGCCAATGATCTGGCGGATGAAGCCTTCTGCTGAGTTGAGCGGAATATCGTGAGCTGCGATGTGCGCCAGAACCGCGTCCAGAACCTGCTGCGGGGTTAGCAGGCCAATGTTGAGCATCGGCGTGATCGCGCTGTGCCAGAGTAGGCTTTCGTCCTCAAGAATGGCGTCTTCATAAGGGCCAAACAACTCAAACCGCTCATGCAGGAAGGTGTTCAGCCAATCGGCAGCGGCGCTGTGACTGGTTGGCCAGTAGAGCTTGTCCAGCGTGCCATACGCCTCCGGGAACTGGGCCAGAATGGAGCTTCGCGCGCGTTCATCAATGTCGTCAGGGGTGAGGGGTTTCAGCTGGGGAACCTGTCCTTGCAGCTGCTTTGGGACTTTCTTGCGATTGTCCTCATCATAGCTCCACTGGCCGCCCTGCGGGGTATCGCCATCCATCATGACATTCAGGCGGCGGCGCTGAAACTTGTAGAATTCGGCCATGAACCAGCGTTTCTGGTCTTTGCGCCAGGCCTGATTTTGCCCTTTGCTGTTGAGAAACATCGGGCTGGCATAGAGTTTCAACTCTAACCCATGCGCGTCAGCCTGCACCCGAAGCCGCTTCTCCAAAATAAAATCCACCGGGTCACAGGCCAGCAGCGTATCGACACCAGCACCCGCCAGCGCCGATATCGCCTCGGCCAACACATCTTTGCCAGCAGAATAGTCGGCCACCGACACATCAAGGCCGGCGGACTCGAGCTGCGTCCTGTAGCGCGCCATGCTGACCCGGTGCAACCAGAGCTTCTGTTTGTGAAACCGCATCGGATATTGCGCGTCACCGAAGAACAGGCTGTCTTCAATCAGCACAGTTTGCTGCGGGTCATCCGCCAGCGCTGGATGATCAGTAAATAATTGATGTGGAAAGATCAGCAGTACAGAGGTCATGTACACACACTTAAGGTGCCGCGCGCTTGCCGCCACCCCCGAGTCCCTGCCATAAGCCTTAACCATGACGGACGAGACTGAAACCGAACGCGATGACGCGACTTTCTCGATGTTTGGCGATGCTGAAATGGGCGCGCCGAGCGGCGAGGGCTATCAGGTGCTGGCGCGCAAATACCGCCCACGCCTGTTCAGCGATATGGTCGGTCAGGAAGCGATGGTCCGCACGCTGAAAAATGCATTTGAAACTCAGCGTGTTGCGCATGCCTTCATGCTGACGGGCGTACGCGGGGTTGGCAAGACAACCACAGCGCGTCTGCTTGCTCGCGCTTTGAACTACACACGCGATGGCCACGACGCACCGACAGTCGATCTCGACCCGCCCGGCGACTTTTGTAATGCGATCATGGCGGGCAACCATCCGGATGTATTGGAGCTGGATGCAGCCTCACGTACAGGCGTGGCCGATATGCGCGACCTGCTGGACGGGGTGCGTTATTCGCCGGTGTCGTCGCGCTACAAAGTCTACGTGATTGACGAGGTGCATATGCTGTCCACCGCGTCGTTCAATGCGCTTTTGAAGACGCTGGAAGAACCGCCTGAGCATGTAAAATTCATTTTCGCGACGACGGAAATCCGCAAGGTGCCGATCACCGTCCTCAGCCGTTGTCAGCGCTTTGACCTGAAACGGATCGAAACGGGGGTTTTGACAGAGCTGCTTGGCAAGATCGCGGCGAAAGAAAACGCCAATGTCTCCGAAGAAGGACTGGCGCTCATCGCCCGCGCCGCTGAAGGCTCGGCCCGTGATGGTCTATCCATTCTTGATCAGGCCATCGTTCAGGCGCTGGACGGCGATGAGGTCACGGGTGAGAAAGTCCGCGACATGCTCGGCCTTGGCGATCGCCTGCGCCTGCTCGATGCGTTTGAAATGACGATCAAAGGCGAGGCGCAAAAGGCGGTTGAAGAGGTAGCTGAGCAGGTCCGAGCGGGCGCTGATCCGCTGGTTATCTTGAAGGATATGCTCGAAATCGCTGCAGACATTGCCACCGTACAGGCCGCAGGCGACGATTATACGCTTCCCGGCCCGCCTGACTGGACCAAACGTACACACGACCTCGCGGCTCAGATCACCCCCGCACAAGCACAGCGTAACTGGCAGATCCTGCTCTCAGGCTACCGCGATACGCAAACCGCGCCAGAGGCCGAAACGGCTCTGCGTATGGTCGTGCTTCGCCTTGTTGCGGCGGCGCAATTGCCCAGCCCGGAAGAAGCCGCGCGCATGCTTGCAAATGCCTCCAGCAATGGGGGAGGGGCCTCGGGCGACGCGGGAAAGCCAGCTGATACAGGCGGGGTTGTGGCGCTGCTGCGCCCGGCCGCAGCAGCTATTCCGGCACACGAGTTTCGTTTCAAGGATTTTGATCAGGTCATCGCCCGGCTTGGCGAGCTGAAAGAAGCGCGGCTCTGGGGCGAAGTGCGCCAATATATTCGCGCTGAGACATTTACGCATGGCCATCTGACCTGCGCGGTTGAAGCGGGCGCTCCTGATGATCTCTTGCGCCGCCTGACCGATTTTCTTGAAGACGAGACAGACAGTGACTGGGATGTTCAGGTTGCGCGCGCCTCCGAGGTCGAGACCGTCAAGGAGCGCGATGCGCGCCGCCGCGACGAATTGTTTGAGCGCACGCGGCAATTGCCCGAAGTCGCCGCTGCGCTGAAGGCTTTGCCCGGCGCTGAAATTGTTGATGTCCAGACCAGTCCGGCCCTTGAAACCAGCACGGCGGGCGACAATGTCGTGCCCCTGCACCCCAAAAAGGACTGATAGATGACCGACCTCTCCAAAATTATGCAACAGGCCCAGGAAATGCAGGCCAAAATGCAAGAGGCGCAGGGCAAGATCGAACTGATCGAGGCGGAAGGTATTGCCGGGGCGGGACTTGTGGCCGTCACGCTCAAAGGCAAAGGCGAACTGGTGTCAGTCAAGATCGACCCGAGCCTGCTCGAAGATGATGCTGAGATTATCGAAGACCTGGTCAAAGCCGCCCACCGCGAGGCCCGCAAAAATCTCGACCAGGCGATGGAAAAAGCCATGAAAGAAGCCACGGCCGGGTTTGGCGGTATGCTGCCCGGCTTCAAGATGCCGTTTTAGGCGCGAGGAAACGACGATGCTGCTCGACACACCGATTTGTGACTTTGGCTGGCAAGCGCCGGATTTTACCTTGAAAGACCCAAATGGAAATCGCTTCTCGCTCAGGGATCAGCTTGGCGATAAAGGTCTTCTCATCGCCTTCATTTGCAATCACTGCCCCTATGTCAAAGCGATCGGGCAGCGACTGGCCGCAGACACAGCCGAGCTGATGGCTGCGGGGATCAATGTGCTCGCCATCATGTCGAATGATTACCGCGACTATCCCGCCGACAGCCCCGAGAACATGCTGAAATTTGCGGCGCAATATGGTTTCAAGTTTCCGTATCTCGTCGATGAGGATCAGTCGGTCGGTAAAGCCTATGGCGCGGTCTGCACCCCGGACTTTTTTGGGTTCAACAAAGAGGGTGGCTTGCAATATCGCGGGCGTCTGGATGATGCCCGTATGGGCGACGGTGCAGGCCGTACGAGAGAGCTAGTCAATGCCATGCTTCAGATCGCAGAGACTGGCCAAGGCCCGCAGGAACAGACGCCATACATGGGCTGCTCGATCAAGTGGCGCTAATCAGGTTTGGCGGCTGTTGCGCGCTGATAAGCCTCTTCACGCTCAGAAGCGATCTTTGCGCGCGCTGACTCGCTATCATAGCCAAACTCTTCCAGAGCCCGGACTGACATTTGCAGCCCCGCCTCTACTGCATCGGGAATAACAAAGCTCGCGCCCGCTTGGAACAGGTCTCTTGCATGGTCCTCATCCTGTGCCCGCGCGAGAATGGGCATGGCAGGGCGAAGCTGGCGTACCTGCCTGACAAGGGCCTCAGCGCGCACTGCATCATTCAAAGTCACGATCACCATCGCGGCGTTTTCGACGCCAACACTGTGCAGCGCCTCGGCGCGCGACCCGTCCCCAAAATAGACTTGACGACCAGCTTTGCGCTGGCGTGAGACATTTTTCGGATCAGTGTCCAGCGCGACGATATTCGCGCCCTCGCTTTCCATGATTCGGGCGACAGCCTAGCCTACCCGGCCAAGGCCCACGATCAGGATATGTCCTTCAAGCGCGGTAAAATCCTGTGGCAGGCGATGGCCTCTGGCATTCCCGTCAAATTTTGAACTCAGCCATTTGCCGAGGTGCCAGCTGGATGTGGTCAGCAGCATTGAAAGCCCGGCAATCGCCGAGACCAATGTGGCGGGCCGTGTGTCAATCACGCCGCTGGCCATCCCGGCGCCAATAATCACGAATGCAAACTCACCTGCAGGCGCAAGCAGGAAAGCCGCTTCCAGCGATAGCGCGCGATCACCCGCAAAAATGCGCACCGCAACCCAGGCGATCATAATTTTAGCCAGCAAGAGCGCTATCAAGCCGCCAAGCACAATTGGCCAGCTGTCTAGCACCACTGTGACATCAAGGTTCACACCGACTGTCAGAAAGAACAAGCCCAAAAGCAGGCCCTTGAACGGTTCCAGATCAATTTCAGCCTGATGCTTGAACTCTGTTTCGCCGAGCAAGAGGCCAGCCAGAAATGCGCCAAGCGCAATAGACAGGCCAGCGCTGGCGGTCAGTACGGACGCGCCAACAACGGTCAGGAGCGTGATCGCCATCAGGAAATCACGTCCGCCCGCATTGGCCGCAAGCCTGAACAGGCGGCTGAGCAAAAAATGTCCGGCAACAAAAATCAGCACCAGTGCCAAAAGCCCATCAAACAGCGCTTGCATCAGGATCGCGCTCAGGCTCTCGCCGCTAGTGCCGCTGGCCATACCGGCATAGATCAGGATCGGGGCGACCAGAATATCCTGTAATAACAAGACCCCGAGGGCGGTGCGGCCAATCGGGCTGGCGGCGCGTTTATTATCGATCAGGATCTGCATGACAATGGCGGTTGAGGATAGCGCCAGGGCCAGGCCGACAAGGATGGCTGCAGGCGCGGGCAGCCCGAGCAGATAGGCCGCATATCCGATAATTGCCGCACTGAGGCCAGCTTGCACTGTACCTGATCCAAACACCACACGCCGCAGCGCCCAGAGCTTTGCGAAGGAGAGTTCCAGCCCAAGCAGGAATAGCAGGAACAGGACGCCCAGTTCGGCAAAGGGCGCAGCGCCCTTCGGGTCACTGATGGTCAGGTATTCAAGCAGGGGCAGATGCGAACTGAAAGTACTAATCCCGCTCGGCCCCAATGCGACACCGGCGAGGATAAAGCCAACAATCGCGGGCAATTTCAGCATACGCAGCAGCGGGACAACCAGACCCGCGGCAAACAGGAAGACGAGTGCATCCTTGATCAGAATCTCTTGTCCTTCGTGGCCCATGGAACGTCCCTGTTTCAGCTGTGGAATGGTCGGTACAGGTTTAGCGTGTTCGTGGCCAAACACACCAGGCGAAATCACCGCGTCGCTCTTGCCACCGCTCCCGAGTCCCGCCCATAACGCGCATATGAGCAAGTCTTCCGCCGGTCCTGAAATTCAGCGCATGATTGACCTGATCGCTCGTTTGCCGGGCCTTGGACCGCGCTCGGCTCGGCGTGTCGCGCTCTTCCTGCTGAAACGGCAGGATACGTTGCTGATACCGCTCGCCAATGCGTTGGCGGACGCAGGTGACAAGATCGCACGATGCCAGACATGCGGTAACTATGACACGTTGCAACCTTGCGCAGTGTGTCAGGCGAGCAATCGCGATGAGAGCCTGCTTTGCGTGGTTGAGGATGTTCCCGACCTGTGGGCTTTGGAGCGGGCCTCAGCCTTTCGCGGTCGCTATCATGTACTTGGCGGCGTGATGAGCGCGCTGGACGGCATCGGCCCAGAAGACCTGACGATTGGATTGCTAATCGACCGCGTGAAGGGCGGCGAGTTCCGCGAAGTGATTCTTGCGCTTAACGCCACGGTCGATGGACAAACCACGGCGCATTATGTAGCTGAACAGCTTGAGGGCTTAGACGTCTCAGTCACCCGCCTCGCGCATGGGGTCCCGGTCGGCGGTGAGCTTGATCATCTTGACGATGGCACGCTGGCAACGGCGCTGCGCTCACGCCGCGATATGTAGCGTCTATTCGGCGATCTCGAGCCGCCACACCGCGCCATTGATATCCTTTTCGGCGACATAAATGCCGCCGGGGGCTGACAGAACATCGCGATAGGCAAATTCCAGATCGGTTAGCAGGTCCTCTGTTCCAATGACATTGCCAGCTTCATCCAGATCAACGCGCACGAGTTTCTGGCCAGCAGGTCCGCTCATGCCGCCGATAAGCAGGTCGCCTTGCCAGGCTTCAAACCCCGTCGTGTTAACCAGCGTCATGCCCGAAGGCGCAATGGACGGCACCCATTTGACGACCGGTTGTTCCATGCCCGGCGCTTCCGTTTGGTCGGTAATGATGGTGCCATCATAGTTGATACCGTATGTAATTGTCGGCCAGCCATAATTATTGCCCGGCTCAATCACGTTCAGCTCATCGCCGCCTTGTGGTCCATGCTCATGGGCGTAGGTAATCCCGCGCGCATCGTCGCGCACCAGCCCCTGCACATTGCGGTGTCCATAGGAATAGACTGCTGGATGTCCGCCGCCATTGGCGAAAGGATTGTCCGCAGGCAGGCTGCCATCGGTATTGATCCGGGCAATCTTGCCATGCAGGACATTGGTATCCTGCGCCAGCTCCTTGTAGCCGCCGCCATCCCCAAGCCCGACCAGCAATGTCCCGTCCGGCAAGAAGTCGAGACGCCCGCCAAAGTGAAAGGCAGTATCGCGCGTCTCAGCCAGGAAGATTTCCGTCAGATCCGTGAGACGGCGCATGTCCTCTGAGAGGATCGCCGAGGAGACGGCGGTGGTGTTATTGTCGCCCATATCCTTGGCATAGCTGAGATAAAGTTTGCGATTGCTGGCAAAGTCCGGGTCCAGCGCAATGCCAAGCAGGCCGCCTTGCCCATCAACCAATATGTCTTCCGGCAGACCTGCAATTGGCGTATCAACCAGCGCGCCATTGGTAATATGGCGCAATTGTCCCTCACGCTCGGTGACGAGAAGATCGCCGCCCGGCAGGGCCACCATGGCCCACGGAAAGCCCAAACCGCCAGCCAGTTTGACCAGTCTAAGTCCATCTGGGGCAATCTCTGCGGGCTGATAGTCACTCGCCTCGCCAGCCGTCGCGGTCGCAGCCTCTGATGGCGTTTCTACCGCTGGTGGGGTGGTCTCGTTAGAACAGGCCGCGGCAAGCAGGGCCACGCCAAGCAAAATAGAACGGTTCAACATGGGTAGGCTCCAGACATAGGATTAGACAACATAACGCCAGTGAAGGCGTTTTCGGTGCAATTGTTTACAATCTATAGAGCTCGTTCTTGGCGTCAATTCACTTGGCCGTTTTCGCCATGAACGTGATGCGTTTGATTGATAGATATTTCAGCACATGTTGCCTATAATTGCACCAGCAACCAATTTCATACGATCATCCCGCTGCATCTGGCCTTGCCGTCAGCGGGTCGGCACCGCAAGCCAGTTGCGGACGTGCGCAACAAATAGCGCGGCGCGCGGAGGAGAACACGACATGACAAAACACAGATCAGCTCTTGTGCTGTTTTCCGGCGGTCAGGACTCAACGACCTGTCTTGCCCATGCCCTCACCCGTTTTGATCATGTCGAGACAGTCGGCTTCTCCTATGGCCAGCGCCATGATGTTGAAATGGACTGCCGCCTCACGGTTCTGGCTGCAATGCGCGAGACCTTCCCGCAATGGGCACCCAAGCTCGGCGATGACCATATTTGCGATTTGCCTGTACTTGGCGACATCAGTGAAACCAGCCTGACCCGAGAGGTCGCGATTGAGGCTGACGCGCAAGGCTTGCCGAACACGTTTGTACCCGGCCGCAACCTTCTTTTCCTGACGCTCGCGGCTGCAATCGCATGGCGGCGCGGCATTGCCACGCTTGTCGGCGGCATGTGCGAAGTTGATTATTCCGGTTACCCGGATTGCCGGCGCGGGACGCTGGATGCGCAAGAGCTCACCCTGTCGCGCGGTATGGAGCGGCCCTTTGTGATCGATACGCCGCTGATGTGGCTCGACAAGGCCGAGACATGGGAACTGGCCTATGATCTGGGCGGGCAGAAGCTGATCGATCTCACGGTAGAAGAGACCCATACCTGCTATCTGGGGGATCGTGAGCATCGCCATGATTGGGGCTATGGCTGCGGCACTTGCCCGGCCTGTGACCTCAGGGCAAAAGGTTACACGAAGTGGCGCGAAACAGTCGCCCACGCGGAGCCTGCTTAAGATTTGAAGACCTATTCTGTCAAAGAAGCCTATGTCACCCTGCAAGGTGAGGGCGCGCAAACCGGACGCGCCGCCGTCTTCCTGCGCTTTGCGGGCTGCAACCTATGGAGCGGGTTAGAGCGAGATCGCGCCGCCGCCGTCTGCAATTTCTGCGATACAGACTTTGTCGGTACTGACGGCGACAATGGCGGTAAATTTATTGGCCCCGAAGCGCTTGCAGACCATGTTCGCAACGTCTGGGACGCTGATACCGGGCAGGGCGGCGCGCCGTATGTCATCTGCACGGGCGGTGAACCGCTGCTACAGCTCGATCCGCCTGCCATCGCTGCCCTGAAACAGCGCGGCTTCCAGATCGGGGTAGAGACAAATGGCACACTCCCCGCGCCGCCGGGTCTCGACTGGATATGCGTCAGCCCCAAGGCGAATGCGCCACTCAAACAGGCAACAGGCCAGGAACTCAAACTGGTTTTCCCGCAATCGGAGCCAGAGGCGCAGCCTTCATGCTTTGAAAGCTTACAGTTTGAGCACTTTTTTCTCCAACCTAAAGATGATACGGCCCAGCACGAAAACATCGCGGCTGCCGCCGCCTATTGTATGAAGCACCCCCAATGGCGACTAAGCTTACAGACACACAAACTGATCGGCCTGCCATGAGCAAGGATGCCTTGAACGTCAGTGGCCAGGTCTTCGAAATCACCAAAGCGGTGACGTTCGAGGCTGCGCACTTCATGGGCGGCAAGCCTGAAGGCCATCCCTATCGCAATGTTCACGGCCATTCCTTCCGGCTCGAAGCCACCGTCGCAGGCACGGTAAAGCCCGGTGAAGAATGGGTGCAGGACTTTTCAGACCTTGCTGCGATCTTGCAGGCGACAGCTGGCAAGCTTGACCATCGTCTCCTCAACGAGATTGACGGCCTGTCCGTGCCAACGCTGGAGCGCATCTGCCTCTGGGCCGCTGAAGACCTGAAGCCAAGTCTACCCGGCCTTAAAAGTGTCGTGTTGGCTCGCCCAAGCCTCGATGAACGCTGCGTTCTGGTGCTAGATTAAAATATTCTAAGTATTCAACCCATCTTTCTTGTCAGCTTAGATAGCCATGGCATAATCTGCGTATGCGAGTTTGAATATAATACTGGGGGTGGTCGTGGCGAAGATATTCATATCCTACAGGCGTGATGATGCGCAGTGGCAAGCCAAGGCCATCCATGAGAAACTTTCCCGCCATGTCGAGAACCCCCGCGAGGATATTTTTTACGACTTGGATTCAATGACGGTTGGTCTGAACTTTAAAGAGCAAATCGAGCTTACCGTTGCCAAATGTGATATGCTAATCGCGCTCATCGGCAAAGACTGGCTCCGCGTCACAGATCCAGCAACGGGTCAGCGTCGTCTGAACAATCCACGTGATTTTGTCAGGACAGAGATTGCAGCAGCCTTACAGCGCAACATTCCGGTTGTGCCGGTTTTGCTGGACGGTGTAGCGGTTCCCGAAGCTGACGAGCTGCCGGAAGACCTTCGCGACCTTTCAATGCGTCATGGCGTAACGATCAATGCCGCGTCTTTTGACCATGATGTCAATGTTCTGATCAAAGGTCTTCTCGGTGATCGTGAACCTGTGCCCACGACTGTGCCGCCGCCTCGGTCCACATCTTCTGGTAATAAAATTGTCGCCCCTTTGATTGGATTGATCCTATTTGCTGGCTTGGGGTTGGGCACTTTTCTCATCGATCCTCTCGATTGGTTCTCACGCGAAACGCCCCGTCAGTCGGTAGCGTCTGACTTGCCCCAGAGGGCTTTAACTGCCGATGATGGCTCATCCAGCGAGATTGCGTCGGTAGATGTCGCGGCAGAAATCCGGGCCGAGCGCGAAGCACGTATCGAGGCCGTCAAACGCCTACAGACAGGATTGAAAGACCTCGGTTTGTACACAAGCTATGTCGATGGCAGCGCGGGTCAGGGAACTATGGATGCGGTTGAAGCATTCGCCAGACAGAAGAATACGGCTACGCTGGATTTGCAAAATGCCACGCCTGCACAGATTGAGCAGTATAGTCTGCGCGTTGAACAGAGCGCCAGAGAATATAAAGCGGCTGAGGCGGCGAGTTGGTCCATTGCCAGTCGCACTGCGACGCGGGCGTCCTATAGTGCTTATCTGGATGATTATCCCAATGGCACAAATGCTAGCCGGGCCCGCAGTGCGATCGCCAAGATCGATCAAGATGCCGCCGCTGCCCGCGCCGCTAAACTCAAAGCTGATGCTGATGCCGCAGCTAGAGCCCTCGCTGCTAGTGAGGCAGCCGCAGCTGCTTCCAAACAGGCCACGAGCTGGCAGCGTACAACAGGGTATCGGTTTGGGGTTTGGCGGTTGGCAGAACCGGACCCCAATTCACGAAACATATACATTTGGACTGATAGCGGAGATAAGGCAGCTGAGTTTGTTGCCAACTCGAACGGGTGGTGGCGCCGCCGCTCCGGAACAGAAGAACGTATCGTTTATCCTTTTGGTGACGAAGGGAATCAAAGCTTATACCGCGCGCCCTGGGACGATAGTACATTAACCAGCAATGCTTCAGAGCTTGCGCCGAATGTCAGGTTTACATTTTCAAACTCGGCAAACACAAAAGCTTCGTCTCTAGTGACATCTTCTGATCGTATCACTGTAACGCTACATGACGGAGGGAAACTTGTTTTTCCAAAGAATAGTAGAACCTATACCTACACAAATCCCAAGGGCGAAAGCACCCGTTACTAACGCGAGATTGTAAGACCTTATTTCACCACACAAAGCCTGCCTCTGCCAGCTCTGCCTGCCGCTCTGCCAGTATACGGGGCACGACATCTCGCGCAGCAGCTTCCAGCAAGTCGGCATGGCAATCAGTGATCCGCAAATTTGTCGGAATCTTTTCCAGAACCGCGGCAATCACCTCCGGTCCACCTTCATGTTTGCGGCATGAGGCTGGCCATGTTGTCAGGCGTGCATCGGTATAGCGAAACGTCACATGGTGAAACACGATGCCAGACTCTTCGGCCCGGCGTTTGGCGATGATTGCGCGGTACGCATTCGCCCGTTTGCCGACAATATCAACGACGCGGCCCGGATCAGTGGTCCACAGGTTCAGGCTACGTGTCTGCATCATCGTTTCGGCCCGCGCGCTGGACCCGGCATCGATAGAGAAGATGAAAGCAGGCTTGAGTTTTGCCACGCCCCCACCCGCGTGCAGGGCATAGTCTTCCAGCGTCTCAACCCCCGTATTGTCGAGTATGCCGCCATCGCCCAGATGCCAATAATGCTGGTTTGGCCCGTCGCACGTCTCCGGCATTTCAAGTCCGGCTGGCCCAAGTAGCGGCGGGAACCCGGCCGATATTGCCGCGGCCAGAGCCACGGAAAAGTCCTGCGGCACGGCGCGGGTACAGCCCGGCAGAGAGAATGACGCGGTTTGCAGCGTCTTTTCCGTATATGGCTCAATCGTGCTGGCCTCGTCCGGAATGGGCTGATTTGAAAAGACGAACCGGCGCGCATCATCATACCGCGCCGCATTGATCAGCAAGACCGGGCTGGGCGGCAGTTCACCAAAATTCGCGCCGCCTGTAATCTCGTCATCCAGCGCATCGCGCAGCGAAAGCAGTCGCCGCGTCGGGCTGGTCAGGCGGTTAGGGTGCGAAAACTGTTTCTTGGTCATATCGATCAGGAAATCGTGACGCATCGTCTGTTTGAATGTAGCAAACGCCTCGCAAGACGCCGCGCCGCCCTCAGCGCAGGGCTCAGGCGAGTGCAGAACGTAGTAACTGGCTGGAAACCCGCCGCCTGAGACGCTGGAAATATGGGTTGCCTGCTGCATGATCCCGGCTTCGGCCAGCACTTCCATTGCGGCAGCGCCAAATACCGAAGCCCGCGAGCCACCGCCTGAAAGCGCCACGCCCACAAAAGCGTTGGCGTCTGGCGTCGGCGCGCAATCGGCGCACGGCAAAGCCGAACTCGCGTCCCAACTGTAGTGAATGCGGTCCTCTTTGAAGAACGCACACCCGCTGAGCATGGCAACCGCCAAGAACATTGCGGTTAAACTTGAAAAACGATTCTTCATCACCAGCCCCGTAACGACGTCAGAAGGCTCAACTTGTGCGGAGGTGGGGATTATGTCCAGTTTTATTGAAAACTCAGGAGTGGCAAGCTTAATTCAGCTTCTTCTTCCCGCCTTTTGCCGCTTTGCCTGCCTCGGGCAGTTTCGGCACGAAGGCTTCCGGGATTGGTGAGGCAGCGACGCCTTCGTCTTTGAGCTCTTTGCGTTCCTCAGCGGTGGTTTCGCCCCAGATCGGGCGGTGATCCTGTTCGCCATAATGCATGGCCTTGGCCTCGCTCGCAAAACCGTTGCCAACATAATCGACATTCTCAGCCAGATGCTGGCGCGCGGCTGCGGCGAGCTGGCCAAAGACTTTCTCCGGGTCCGGCGCTGTTTCGCGCTTGGTGCCGCGGACTGCGGGCGCCATAATCTGCTTTGCGACCTCGGTGCCATGACATGAGATACAGTTGACCTGGCCTTGTTGCAGCTGCGCGTCATAAGCGCTTGAGGAGGCAAACCAAGCTTCAAACTCGGCGTCGCAATCCTTGCAGAAGAGGGCGTAGCGGATCATGCCGTCAATTAGATCAGGCGGCGAGCATTGCGTCCAGCTTGCCCGCGCGTTCCAGTGCCATCATGTCGTCGCAGCCGCCAATATGGGTATCGCCAACAAAGATTTGCGGGAAGGTCCGCGCGCCGCCAGCGCGTTGCACCATTTCCTTTTTCTTCTCCACATCCATGCCGGCATCAATATGCGTCATGTCCACGCCTTTTTGCTTCAGAAGTTTCAGCGCCCGCGAGCAGAACGGGCAGAACTGGCGCGTGTAAATTGTGACATGGGCCATAGGGTATATCCTTTGAGTGATTCAACACCCTCTATATGGTGACATCCGTGTCTCTGACAACGCGCGCGAGCACAAGCACGTTCACAGTCTCGGCACCGGCCCGTTTTAGCGCCAGCGTACAGGCCCGCAGCGTTGCCCCGGTTGTATACACATCATCGACCAAAACCACGCGTTTCCCAGCAATCTTCTGCGCTCGCCGCGCGCGTACTTTAAACGCTCCGGCGACATTTTTCTGGCGTTGGCGCGGGCTGAGGGCAGCTTGGCTCGGCGTTGCCTTGTGGCGCACAAGCGTATCGACCAAAACAGGCTTACCTGCCTGCGCGCCAATACCCTGCGCCAACCAGATCGCCTGATTGTAGCCCCGTTTGGCCAGCCGCCGATAGTGCAGGGGAACACCGATCAAGACGTCACTATTGGTCACCATCTCGCCGCCCGCTAGCGTCATCCAGCTGACAAGGGTCGCGAGGCCATCGCGCCGCCCGGTATGTTTCTGCTCAAGGATCGCCTGGCGCGAGGCCTCATCATAGGCCAGCGCTGCGCGCGCCGCATCCCAGGCGGGCATCTGCCCGGCGCAGGCCCCGCACAGGCTCTCATCGCCAAGGTCGATCTCAACAGGGGCGGCGCAGGCCCGGCAACCCTGGCCGTTCAGGAAGTGCAGCCGGGCAAAATCTTCCGCGCTGACCGTGCCATGTCCGCCATGTCGCGCGCCGGTCAGGATTGAGCGTTCCGGCCAGACAAAGCCAGCGGCGACGCGCATCGCCCCCTTTGCGGATCGCATCAGCCCGTGCATATCAGTCCTGATGACATCTGCTGCCCCCCCCATCCTGTTCGATACAGCCCGCGCCGCGCGCAACCGCGACCGCGCCGCAGCGTCCTTTGTCGAGTATGGGTTCCTGAAAGCCCGCGAGTCCAGCCATTTGATTGAGCGTCTTGGCGATGTCTCTCGCCGCTTTCCGCGCGCGCTGGACCTAGGCGCTCATGACGGCCAGCTGGGCAGCGCGCTGCTCGCCAGCCAGCAAGTCGATCAGGTTACCGCGCTTGAGGCCGCCCCGCGAATGCGCGCCGCCGCAAACAGGCGCGGTCTCAGCACCATTGACGCACATCTCGAACATTTGCCGTTCGAGCCAGCCAGCTTCGATCTGGTCGCCAGTGTCCTTGCGTTGCACTGGGCCAATGACCTGCCCGGTACGCTGGTCCAGATCCGCAGCGTGCTGAAGCCAGATGGCTTGTTCCTTGGCTGCCTTTTTGGCGGCGGCACACTGGCCGAGCTGCGCGCCAGCCTCATAGAAGCAGAGACCAGCCTGACCGGCGGCGCGACCCCGCGTATCTCTCCGCTGCCTGGCCTGCAGGACATGGCTGGCCTGATGCAGCGGGCGGGCTTTGCGCTCCCCGTGGCCGACATTGAGCGCGTCACCGTACGCTATGATAGCCCGCTAAAACTGATGCGCGACCTGCGCGGGATGGGGGAGCAAGCTGCGTTCGCCCCGCGCGAAGGGCCACCGCGCCGCCCGCTCTCGCGCCGCATTCTCGCCCGCATGGATGAAGCCTACCGCGATACATATAGCGACCCGGATGGCCGCATCCGTGCCAGTTTCGAAATTGTCTGGCTCTCCGGCTGGGCCCCAGCCCCCGGCCAACCCAAACCCCTGCGCCCCGGCAGCGGCAAAGTCAGCCTGGCAGATGCCATCAGGCGCTCCAGAACCTGAAACTCCCATCCCAACCGAGGAAACTGCGAAAGGCCACGGATACAGAGACGTCAAAAGACCGTCCCATGGGCTGCGTTTTCTATGACCTATTGGATCAAAAGCGAGCACCACGAGTGGCTTAGTTGGAGCGAGTTTAGGACGCTCGTGGAACGACCGTTTCCGACTTTGCGGCATCAGTATGGGATGGAGTCGGTTCTAGATTTGCTCGGAAGAGAAATCCGGTAATTCGTCACGTGTTTTGATCGCCGCCAAGAGTGCCTCATCGTCTTGATCCGCTATAAAACCTGATAGTTTTCTAAGTTTTTCAACGGTGTCGTCTGCTTGGTCATGTCGTCCGGCTACGTAATGTATCGTGGCCATTGCTCGCATGTAGCCGATTGAGTTTCTTTTAGTATCCGGTTGAACATCACTCAAAATCGCTTCCGCCTTATCGGCATCGCGATCCAAGATTGCGATAGCGAATGCAAGATCGGACTTCAAGGGGTCTGTTAGACCGCCGCGTAGGTCTCTATATCGCAGCAAAACGTCCTTGTGCTCATTTAAACGACCAGCTTTAAAATAGGCGGAGAGCATAATCATTAGTGTCGCTTCATCTAGTAGAGCTTCTGATGTTCGGGGTTCGTCCAAAAGGACTAGGTCCTTGGAAGCGACCGTCCCGCCGTCCTCGATTGACGCTATCACACGATACAAAGCTTCGTTGTGAAATGAGAAGTCAGCTTCCTTCGAACGTTGCATTGCAAGTTCGAGCAAGCGCATTCCATCACTTTTGGCGCCCCCCCCTTTTGAGGAGGGTACGAGGTTGGCTACAGCATCGACAAAGAAAATGGTTCCCAGAGCAATTAGTGCATTCTCTACGTCAGGCTCAAGTGAGTTCGCTGTCCCAATTACAACTAGCAATAGACCGCATACCACACTGGCGATCGCGCCACCTGCCGCAAACAAAAACTCACCACCCGCCCTGCGTCTGCGATATGATGGTATCGCGTGCACCCACCCCGCATAATCCTCGTGCTCCAAATGCTGGTTACGATCCCAGCTCCAAGACCAAGTTTTGCTTGGCGGGCGATAGACTATGATCCCAACGGCGATCTCCCTTACGTTCCAAGACAGTAGACGGGCAGCGAATGCGTGACCTAGTTCGTGAACCAACGTCACCGTGAACATGATGACTAGATACATAATCGCGAACATGGGGATGGTCAGATATGGAGATAGATCGGAAAAGGCTGAAAATGCTCTGATGAATAGGAATAGCGTCAGCAACCAAGCTATCCCCATAACTATAAATCGCCACGCGCCTGAAGCCCAATTTCGCTCAGATAAATCCACTTTTCTCAACTCCCAACGCTGATGAGTGCGAAGTTAAATGAATTCGTGATGAAGTCGAATTTCCGAACGCGTTCGCTAACGTCCGGTTTTGGGTGCGGTTTCAACCGGTCATCGCAACACTTTAGTTTTGAGCAACTGGAG
>CAYGPE010000022.1:0-42741 GCA_964351695.1 uncultured Hyphomonas sp.
CCTCCACCCCCGCCGCCGAGCACGGGGCTTCCGATTCCGGATGCGGCGCCAGCTGGACCGGATTTCCACCCGCAAGGAAAAGGCTGGAAGCTGGATTGGGCAGATGAGTTTGATGGACCATCACTCGACGCCGGAAACTGGTTTCTCGAACACGCCTGCTGGGGCGGCGGCGGGAATGGCGAAAAGCAATGTTACACGCCAGCCGATCGCAATGTGCATGTTGTAAATGGCCTGTTGCGCATCGTCGCCTTGAAAGAAACCCATACTGGACCCAACAAGCCGGTTTATCTCGGTGGTAGTCCAACAGACCTGAAGACACAGGAATATACTTCTGGAAAGCTAGTCTCTTGGGATCGTCAGCAGTGGACCTATGGCCGTATTGAGTTTCGCGCCAAGCTGCCGGCTGGGCAGGGCACATGGCCCGCCGTCTGGATGATGCCGGAAGATGCGTTTTATGGGCATTGGCCTGTTGGCGGCGAGATCGACATCATGGAAGCTGTTAACCTCGGCGCATCTTGTAATAATTGCAGCGGTGGTCAGAAAGTTGGAGAGAACAGAACATCGGCTGCCTTGCACTATGGTGGGCCCGGCAATGGTCATGATGATCTTGGCACTCGCACGGCGCTTCCGGACGGCTCGAACCCAGCCGATGGCTATCACGTTTGGGCCCTGGAATGGGGCGCTGGCCTGATGCATTGGTACGTCGACGGCAATCGCTATCTGACGGCGACAAGCGACGAATGGTATACAACATCAGGCAATGCCGCCGGGCGACCACATGCACCGTTTGACCGCGATTTCCATCTTATTATCAACCTTGCGATTGGCGGCGCGTATCCTGAACCGCTTAATGAGGGGGGTATCGACGATGGAGCTATACCAACCGAATTCTTGGTCGACTGGATCCGGGTTTATCAATGCGAACCTGACCCTGGTTCCGGTCTAGCCTGTATGGATGACTAACCAGATTTGTTCGGTCTTGGGTCTGGTAGGACATGGGATTGCTTGACCACGCCGTAGGCAAAACTTGTATCAATCGACTGGACACCTGGCAGGCCGTGCAGGGTGTTGCGCACAAACGCCTCGTAACCAGTCAAACTGGGGACAACGACGCGTAGGATATAATCGGCGCCGCCCGTCGTCAGGTAGCAGTCCAGAATTGTGTTGATACTACGAACACGATCCTCGAAAGCTTTTATGATATCCTTGGCGTGGCGTTCCAGTTTAACTCGGACGAAGACTGTTAGCGGCAAGCCAAAGCGCTCATGATCAACAAGAGCCGTATAGCCTCGAATCACGCCGCTCGCCTCCAAACGGCGCAGGCGACGAAGGCAAGGCGATGGTGACAGGTTTACCCGCGCAGCCAGATCCTGGTTGGACAGTCGTCCATCCTGCTGCAATTCTTGTATAATTCGGCGATCAATATCATCCATAGTGTAATTTTTGGCATATTATGCTAAGTATGTCGATATAAGGGACATAATTTGCACATTAATGGCGCGCACTTTGTTGTATAATAAATCAAATCGACGTCATTGATGAGGGTTTCGTGCCATGGCTTCATATCCGAAAAATCAGAAACTGGGCTTTGCCACCCGCGCCATTCATCACGGCTATGATCCGCGTGATGAACATGGCGCATTGACCCCGCCTTTGCATCTCACCTCGACCTTTGCGTTTGAAACGGCGCAGCAGGGCGGTGATCGCTTTGCCGGAGAAGCCGAGGGTTATATATATTCGCGTATCTCCAACCCTACGACAGACCTGCTTGAGAGGCGTATCGCTATTCTGGAAGGCGGGGACGCCGCACTTGCGACAGGCTCTGGCATGGGCGCGATCTGTGCGACGCTGTGGTCGTTTCTGCAGAGCGGCGATGAAGTGATCGTCGATAAGACCCTGTATGGCTGCACGTTCGCCTTTATGCGTCATGGATTGACGCGCTTTGGGGTGAAGATCACGCATGTTGACCTGACCGAGCCGGAGAATTTACGCGGAGCGCTAACCGACAAGACCAAGATTGTGTATTTCGAGACACCAGCTAATCCTAACATGCGACTTGTCGATATCGCGGCGATCTCGGCGATTGCCAAATCGCATGGTGCCCGCACCGTGGTAGATAATACATATGCGACACCACTTCTGACCCGGCCACTGGAATTGGGCGCAGATATTGTCGTGCACTCGGCAACGAAATATCTCGGCGGACATGGCGATCTTATTGCTGGGCTAGTTATCGGTAGCGCAGAAGATATCGCCGAAATTCGTATGGTCGGCGTCAAGGATATGACGGGCGCCGTGATGGCACCGTTCAACGCGATGCTGATCCTGCGTGGCTTGAAAACACTGCAATTGCGGATGGCTCGCCACTGCGAGACGGCCATGCAAATTGCGAGCATGCTGGCAAACGAGCCCTCAGTGCAGGTCGTTCATTATCCGGGGCTAGGCGACTTTGCGCAGCACGATCTGGCGGCGCGGCAAATGGATCAGCCGGGCGGGATGATCGCGTTTGAAATGGAAGGCGGTTACACTGCCGGAACCGCGCTGATGGACCGTTTGGAATTGATTCAGCGCGCTGTTTCGCTGGGGGATGCCGAAACTCTGATCCAGCACCCGGCCAGCATGACCCATTCAACCTATTCGCGAGAAGAGCGTCTGGAATACGGGATCAGTGATGGGCTCGTGCGTCTATCGGTAGGTTTAGAGGATGCAGGCGACTTGGTAGCGGATCTCAAGCAGGCTCTGGCCGCGCCGCGCTCTGTTGCTGCCTAAAGCGATTTTAAAAAGTCTCTGATCGCGACCAGTGCAGACGGCTCGTCTAGCATTGGTGCATGGCCGACGCCTAGAACTGTGACAGGCTGCGCGGTTTTGTTTCGCTTCGCCATTTTCTCTGCAGTCTTTGCTGACAGGATATCGGAGGTTTCGCCTCGTAGAATCATTAGCGGCGTAAGTTTCATCTTTCCAAACAGCCGCCACATGGCAAAGCGCGTTTTCCAGGTCGGGCGGACATCGCTCAGCGTACGTGTAATTTCGGGATCATAGTCAGCTATTACGCGGCCATCATCCAGTTCACGATAGGTACGAAGAGCGAAGGCCATCCAGTCTTCATGAGTATAGTGCGGGAAGATTGCCGATTGCGTTCTTGCGACGACATCTCGCGCCGCCCCCCATCCCGGCAGTGGCTGCGGAGCGCTGGCATAGCTGGCAATACGGTCCAGACCGGCTTGCTCAACCACTGGGCCAATATCGTTGATGACGACACCGCGTATCCGATGCGCCATTTGATGCGTCATCACCATCGATATCAATCCGCCCATCGATGTGCCGATCAAGGCACTGCGCTCAATCTCGAGATGATCGAGCAAGCAGCGCATGTCGGCGGCGTAGACAAGCGGGGTATAAGTTTCGGCGTTAGGTGAGCGGTCCGAGCGTCCACGCCCGCGCACATCAACAGCGATAAAGCGGTAAGGCAGCTCCAGCGCCGTGATCATCGGTTCGAAGTCTGTATGGTTACGCGTTAGCCCATGCATGCATAGGACAGAGAGCGGACTGTCTTGCGGGCCGTAAGCCTTGGCGAAAAGCGTCAGGCCGTCATCGGCGGTGTAAAATATGTCAGCCGTCTGCATCGAGGAAAGTTTCCACGTGTTGCAGGAAGGCGGCTTCCTGGTCGAACATGATGAAGTGGCGGGAATCATCAACCGCTTTGAGATTCAGACCAGGCACGGGCGCGTATAGTTTGCGGTACCACTCTTCAATTTTGTCCATTCCGGGAAAAGTCGCATCGCGCGCATAGATGACGCTCACAGGCATTGCCAGTTCCGCCACGCGGGTGCGCAGATCGAGAACGAGGACTTCCGACATGGCTTGCGCGACGACTGTCCGATCACTTTTAAGCGACCAATCGAGCGCTTTGGCGAGGCCGTCATCGGATTTCACGTATTCACGCAGCGCGGCTTCCTGACGCTCTGCGAAAACCTCATCTGTCTGAGCCAGCATCGTCGCTTTTGCCACGGCGGAGACCGCCACCATGCTGTCCGATGTCGCCTCTTCATTTATCAGCACCGAGAAGAATGGCAGCACATCCACAACCATCAACCGGTCGACTGTCGCATTTGGCTCAAGCCCTAGACGCAGAGCAATTAGCCCGCCAAGCGAGTGGCCTATAATGGCGGGCGGTTGATCAAGAGTTTGCGTGTAGGCGCTCAAATCCGCGACTAAATCATCCAGCACGTCTGTATTTCCGGCATTGCCGCGCGCCGCTGCGCCGCCAAATCCACTCACCTGAACGACATGCAGCGTGTAGTTGTCTTCAAACGCTGAAACAGTGCTGTCCCAAACGGCGGCATTTGAGGCGAGTCCGGGGATCAGGATCACATCGGGGCCAGAGCCTGTTGTCTTTACCTCTAGATGCTGACTGGAGAACTCGTTATTGCCTGCTACCGCGACGCGATCATCAGTCGGTGTTGAAGCGGTCGGGGCACAGCTGCCCAGCGTCAATAGAAACACCGCTAGTCCAAATGTAGAAAAACGAAAAATAGCCATTACCGGGCCTCCGCGGCATTGAGGGCGTCGCGCTCATAGGTGCGCGCTGACAGGATAAGGCAGATCACGCTAAGCCCATTCAGGATCAGCATCCATTGTAACGCGTCCTTTAAGGGTGCGTCATGCCCACTGGTTTCAAACAAGGTGCTGAGCCATCCCGCAAATGTAGGGCCGCCGCCAATCCCGATCAAAGTCAGACAAAACAGCATGAACGCCGATGCAAAGGCACGCATGCGCAGGCCGACTAATTCCTGCGACGCGGTATAGGCGAGGCTGGCATAGATCAGGCCGATAAAACTTGGCACGATATTCCACATATAAGCGCCCATCAAAGTCTCAGCTTGTAGGAACATCCACGCGAAAGGCAGGGCAAGTGCTGCGCAAATCGCGATTATCCAAGGTCGCCAACGCAGGGTTCTCTTCGAGAGCTTGTCGCAAACTTTACCAAGCACAACCGCGCCGACCCCGCCAACGCCGCCAATCAGCAAGCCAAGCGGCATTGCGACATCGCCGGGTCCAACCTCATAGGTACGTTGCAAATGGCTTGAGGTGAAAACGAGAAAGGCGTTCGCTGAAATACAGATCAGCGCACACCCTGCCAGCAACCATAGAAAAGATGATTGCTTCAGGATGAAGGCCATTGTCTCTTTCAGCGATGGCGCTTTACCATGATCGATGCGCTGATCGGCCATACCGCGCACAGGTTCCTTCAATGTGAAGCGAACAATTAGTGCTAGAATGAGGCCGGGAATCCCGGCGATGAAAAAGGCAGCGCGCCAGCCTAGTGCCTCATAGATGATCCCCCCAATTGCAAAACCGCCAACAATTCCAAGGCCAATCCCTGTCGTGTAGATGCCAAGCGCTGTGGCCCGTTCTTCAGGCGCGTAGAGGTCAGAAATCATCGAGGTAGCCGGTGGTGTACCCCCCGCCTCACCAACGCCAACGCCCATGCGCGCGATCAATAACTGCCAGTAATTCTGGGCGAGGCCGGATATGGCCGTCATACCTGACCAAATGGCGAGAGCCAGTGCGATGATCTTGCGCCGGTCGCCCCGATCAGCCCACATCGCAATCGGAATACCGAGGGTGGCATAAAAGGCTGCAAAGGCGAGTCCTGAAAGCAAGCCCAATTGGGCATCGCTGAGGTTCATGTCAGCTTTGATCGGCTCAAGCAGGATAACCAGAATTTGCCGGTCAATATGGTTGAACGTGTATACCAAAGTCAGGATGATCAACACATAGAGGCGCGACTGCGTAGGCGCAGCGGCCTGTGCCGGAGCAGTGGTCTCGGTCATATCAGGCTCGTATCAAAAGCAAATTGGCAGGTGGGACTGGGAGGCCTCCCACCTGCCGAGGAGCTCAGTCTAAAAGTCGACCGAGAGTGAAGCCGTTACCGTTTGCGGCGGCCCGTAAAAGGCTGAGTACACGCCATCGACACCAAGTTGCGCGGCACCGGCGAAGTTGTATCCCGCAACTCGATATTCTTCATCCGTAAGATTTCGGCCGTGCAAACCTACAGTGTATTTTTCTGAGGGTGAGGTCCAAACCAGGCTGAGATCGAGCAGAGAATAAGACCCCGGATCCAGAGCCGGCGCACGGTTCGGGAAAGGTGCAGCATCACCAAAATCAAATCCGGGGCTGGCTACGTTGAACAGGTAATACTCATCGCGATAAGACACTGACCCTGTCGCCGAAATCGAGCCGCGATCATTTGCCAGATCAGTTGAATAATTCAACGATACCCGGCCCTGCAATTCCGGCGTGTTCTGCGTTACGAACTGGTCAGCAATATTCACACCTGCAGAGAGGATTTCGGATATCTCGGTATCAATATAACCAAGATTACCCATCAGCGTGAATTCATCGTTGAGGAACCAGGTACCTTCGATTTCCAGACCCTTATACTCTGACTTACCTGCATTGAAGACAGAAGACACGAATGTGTCATTGATGCCGTCATTGTCAGTATCTGCGCCATTTTGCACGGTAATTTGCTGGTCGCTATAATCAGCCAGGAAGACAGACGTGTTGAGTAGCAATTGATCATCAAAGAATGATCCTTTGATACCAAGCTCATAGCTATCAACAAATTCTGGTCCGAAGCCTTCTTCCGACAAGCCGAAGGGATCGAGGTCCGCGCGTGCACGTGGATCAAAACCGCCAGCTTTGAAACCCTGCGCGTAGGTTGCATAGAGATTTACATTATCGACTGGCTTGTAGGACACAGAGACACGCGGCGAGAATTCCTTATCCTCACGCGTCAGTCCCTGATAACCGGTCTGCGTGACGAAGAACACGGATGTCATATTCGACGGATCAAACGATCCTGAACCTGCACCCAGCCATAATTCGCGCAGAACGTCTGCGGTGGTCTCGTCCTTGGTGAAGCGCCCGCCAACTGACACGCTCCATTGGTCGGAAACATCGTAGGTGAAGTCACCATAGATGGAGAAGTTCTCTTTTTTCTGGTCGCCTGCCTGATAGACCGTCAGGCCAAGCCCGCCAAGGATGACATCAAATGCTCCGCTAGCATTGCCATCAAGATAGTAGATGCCGGCAACGCCCGACAATGGACCATTATTGTACAGCAGCTGGAACTCCTGGCTGAACTGGTCATCATTATAGATGGCTGGAACATCGAAATCATTTTGCGGCAGCGCGTCGAAATCAATCGGCGTTGTCGTGCTGCCCTCGCGGTATGCTGTAATTGATTTCAGCGTCACCATATCATTGACGTTCCATTCGCCTGTCAGTGAGTAGCCTTCGGTTTCAACAGAGTTGCTGTCCCCAATTCCAGCGCGCGTGTCATAGACGCTGCTTGTGACTGGCAGCGATCCGTCAGCGCTTAGAATCAGGCGGTGACCATGTTTGGCATTTGAATCGTCCTGAGAGCCATCATAAGCGAGACGGAAGAATAGGTCAGCGGTTGGCTGCCATTCAGCGCTCACCCGGTAGGCCAGCACATCTTTATTATAGTGCTCGGCGCCTGTATTCAGGTTCTCGCCAAAGCCGTCACGATTGTATTTGGCGATCGCGCCGCCAACCGAGAATGTATCGCTGAGCGGCGTTGAGCCTGACACAACTGCGTCAAGCTGGCCGTACGTACCAACATTGAATTTCGCTTTGAGATCCGGCTCGCTGCCCATCTTGCTGGTCACGTACTTGATCGCGCCACCGATTGTGTTGCGCCCATAAAGCGTGCCTTGCGGGCCGCGCAGGACTTCGATGCGGTCAATATCGAAAATGTCGAGGATCGCGCCTTGCGGGCGGGCGACATACACGTCGTCAACATACAGGCCGACACCGGGCTCAAAGCCCCAAAGTGGGTCCTGCTGGCCGACACCGCGAATAAACGCGATAAGGGTGGAGTTCGATCCGCGTGCAACTTCAATTGTTGCATTCGGTGTGGAACGTTGGATCGACGTTATATCTACAGCACCGGTTGCTTCCAGCTGTTCGGCGCTGAAGGCCGAAACGGACAGGGGCACATCCAGAAGATTCTCTTCGCGGCGCTGGGCCGTGACGGTGATGGGACCAAGGGTCCGGGCGCCTTCTGTGTCACTCTCCTGCGCCATGGTAACAGGGGCAGCAAACCCCAATGCCAAGGCTGAGGCGAGACCAAGTTGGATTCCTAGTGTTGTGCGACGTGTCATTATCGTCCTCCCGTGGACTTTTTGATATTTATGCGGAGAGGATAGCTCGCTCGCGCGGCGGCGCCATGACCGGAACTGTCAGCCCAAGTGAACACTTTCGCTCATGGCTTCAATGGCGCTCATGATTTTAATGATTTTCAAGCTGCCAAGCCCGCGCGAAGGCCGCCGGGGTTTGGCCCTTCCACTTTTTGAAGGCGCGGTTGAAGGCTCGTACATCAGAGTAATCAAGCTTCTCAGAGACCCGTGTGACAGACTGCCCCTTGGCTAGAAGGGCCTCAGCCTGATGCAATCTGGCCTGATGTGTCAGGCTGCGAAATCCGGTATTTTCCGCATCAAGACGGCGGCGCAGGGTCGCAACGCTAATACCGAGCTGGCGCGCCACATCCCCCTGATGGCGCGCGCCATTGGCAACAAGATCAAGCGTGCGCTCTTTGAAACTGCGTTGGTCGGTGACGCCGCGATGAGTGTCTAGATAAGAGATTACACGTGCAAATATACCTGTCATCGACAGGTCGAGATCAGTATGCAAATCGACTTGCTCACAGGCCAGATCGAAATCATAGACAAGCTCATAGGTGGGGCGGCCATACTTGATGGGCACACTCCAAAAGCCGTTCTGACGGTCACCTTCATCACTGCGGCGGCGCTTGAGACCGATCCGGCGCAGTGCGTGCTCGGCAAGGCCGTGGCTCAAACTATCGAGCAGACAGTGTAATTTGATTGCGAGACAGTCGCCGACAAAATGGACAACGGGAACATCGCCGCTGAATGTATAAGGGAAGGTGGTGTCATCAATAACAAGTGTCAGCGTGTTCGCGGTAACACGTACCAAATTATAAGTGTCGCCATGAAGCATATTGAAATAGTCAGCCAGGCCGCGCACCGCGTCTTGCAAGGTTTCAGATGTCTCGATTTGCGAAATGATGAACCGCCCGGTTTCGTAGGTCAGTTTTCGTGTCGACATCTGAACTGTGAGGTCATCAAGCGCGCGTGCGATGTCGCGTTGCAGGCGAAAGTAATCGGCAATGCGCAGCGTCGTTTCAGGCGATATATCGTCCATATCGCCGGGCAGGCCTATTTGCCGGAGTATGCGGGCGAGCACATCCTCGCCAATTTCGACCGATCTCAGTATCGGTTCAATTTGCCGGAACTCCACCAAAGTGGAATCAGCCATGCTGCTGGACGTTGCGCTCATATGATAAGGTTACGCCGTTTCGGCGTGATTTGAAATATGACCATTGTCGCGGGTGCGTGGTCGTCTGGAAACGCAATAATACGCATTGCAACATGTCCGGACAAATGGCATCCTCAGGTGAAGAGATTAAAGGACGGGCATGGCTGACGATATTAAGAGAACCACATTGATTGTGCGCGATGGGGATCGCGCGGCAGCATGGTATGAGGACGTATTCGGCATGACGCTGTGGACGTGAATTCTACATCGGTGTACGCGCACGGTTCTAAACTCTAGAATGTTCGCCTTTTGATGTCTCTGCTACCTACAGGGGTGGCAGAGACATTCTATTATGAGTTGCTGCGTTTGTGGAAACCTGATTTCTACTCTTTCGCAGCAATGACACCTTGCGCTAGCAGGCGGTCAATTTCTTCGAGACTAAATCCAGCCTCATTAAGCACCGCATGCGTGTCAGCGCCCTTTTGAGGGATGCTGAAGTCAGGCTCCTTAGCGCGCGTTTCGAACGCTGGAATTGTTCTTGGATGAATAAATGGGCCTTTGGGTTTTAGGCCGCCGCGGGCTTTATTTTGCGGGTGTTCAATGGCTTCCAGATAGTCGAGCACGGGCGTGACGCAGGCATCCAAGCCGTTAAATATATCGGCCCATTCACCGCGTGTTTTCGATACGAAAATGGTTTCAAGTTGCGCATGCTGATCCGCGTGGCGGCTTCGGTCGTTTTGACCTCCAAACGCGGTGGCATCAATTTCTAACGTCTCAAGCATGATCGCAAAAAATTGCGGCTCGATACAGCCAACCGCCATGAATTTTTCATCAGCCGTTTTGTAACAGCGATAATAGGGCATCCCGCCATCAAGCAGGTTGCTTTGGCGTTTGGGGGTCCACTGGCCAAGCCCGGCAAGCGTATAAAACAAACCCATCAAAGATGACGTACCATCCAGAATTGCGGCATCGACAATATCGCCTTTGCCGGTTTTTTCAGCCTTCAACTTGGCAGCAAGCAACCCCATCACCAGAACCATCGATCCGGCGCCATAATCACCAATCAGATTAAGTGGCGGCATCGGCGGCTCGCCCGCTTTGCCCATCGCATTCAAAGCGCCGGTAATCGAGATATAGTTGATGTCGTGCCCAGCCATGTTGGCCCAAGGGCCCGTTTGACCCCATCCGGTCATCCTGCCATAGACCAGCTTCGGGTTCACCGCATGGCAGTCGTCGGGGCCGATCCCAAGTCGCTCAGTAACACCCGGTCGATTACCCTCGATCAGCATGTCTGCCTCTTTGACAAGTTGCAGAACGACATCGACGCCGCTGCGATGTCTCAGATCAACGACAATCGACTTCTTGCCACGCTTTTCAATCATCGGGATGTCAGCGCCAGAGAGGCCGCCGGAGCTGGGGCGCTGGACGCTAATAACGTCTGCGCCCATATCAGCGAGCAGCTGCCCAGCATAAGGCCCCGGGCCGATGCCAGCGAGTTCAATAACGCGATATCCGCTCAGTGGGCCGGGCATGCTGAATGAGTTCCTAGGTCGAGGCGTGTTCAACCGGCCAAGGCTGTTTTTAGAAAGCGTTCTCTATTCGCCGTTGAGCGTGCGCGGGCCTCTTCGATCGCCTGCTTTTCGGACGCATCAAGTAGGGCCTCAAGGAGGCGAGAAAAGTGACCGCGCATAGCTGTGCGGGCTGCCTCTGAATCGCGGTTCTTCAGCGCTTGTAAAATATCGGAATGTTCATCCACGCGGTGTGACGAGTCCGTTACACAGACGGCTGCGTATACACGTTTCACACTCTCAATCTCTGTCCGCATGCGCCAAAGATTGTCCATGAAAAATTCATTGGCCGCATTACCCGTAACTCTGGTGATGAGAAGGTGAAACTCCCGGTCAGCATTTTCACCCTCATCGGAGTTCGGGCCAGCCGACCCCATGCGCTCAATCGTCGTTTCCAGTTCGGCGATTTGCTCGTCTGTGATCATTGTCGCGGCGAGCGCAGCGCACTCAGATTCAAATAGTAGCCGCGTTTGGGTCAACTCGAATGCGCTGACGCCAGGTAGGGATAATTTGGAACTGGCCTTGGCTTCGCGAACATACACGCCTGAGCCAACTTTGATTTCTACCCGGCCAATCGCCTCGAGCGAAATTTCAGCTTCGCGAACGACAACGCGGCTGATCCCAAACTTTGCGGCTAGCTCGCGTTCGCCAGGGAGGCGTGTTCCGGGGGGGTAGGCCCCGGAATCTATCATCTCAAGGATCAGATTTGCGACTTTATGATATAGACGTTGATCTGCCATTTGCGTTGCAATCGCTCCATTTTTTCAGTCTTCACTCAAAGGTATACCAATTTGTTATGCCAATTTAAAGTAAAAAATGAATCCATGGAGCGATGCAGTTTTCCTAGAACTTGGCCCGGACACCGAAGAAGATGCGCGGTCCATAATAGTTCACTTCACCAAGGTTATCATCGGTGTAGAAATATTGCTCCTTGGGGGCATCAAACAGGTTGATCGCTGAGCCCGTGAGTTTGACATTATTGGTCAACTGATAAGAAGCCTGCGCTTCCCAGACACCGACATCCCCAACATAGCGCAAGCGCGTCCCGTCTGAGGTGTAAGGCTGGAAATAGTCGCTGCGATATTTGTAGATAACCGACCCGTCAAAATCACCCTTCTGGTAGTAAAGCTGTCCAGAGAAGGTCGTGTCAGAGAAGCCTGGAATATTGCCTGGCTCAACGATACCAATCGCTGTTTGGACAAAATTACCGTTCGCATCGCGGAACCCTTGATCGCCGTAACTGCTGTCTTCGAATTCGAAGTCTGAATCAGCGAGATTCAAGCTCACTTTAAACCCAAGACCATCGAGATAATCTGGCAGGTTCTGGAAGCGGTGAGACGCAGTGAGTTCGAGACCAATCAGCGAACTTGTATCCTCATTGGTTGAGAGCAGGGTCACAGGTACAGTGACCTGCTGGCCATCAATGGTGAAGGTCTCTGAGGTTGTGGCGTTTTCAAAGCCACCTTTGAAGTCCTTGGCATAAATCGTTGCCGCCAGAATCGTATCGTCATTCGGATACCAATCCATGGCGATGTCATAATTCCATGATGTCAGAGGCTGGAAGTTTGGATTACCTGAGGCATTCACGCCCGTGATAAGCTCCGCCAGTGTCGTCGGATCATCACCTGTATCCGTGGAGAATGAACGAGAGAAGTTCATGTCCGCTGGATCAGCGCGTGAGAGGCCGCGGAAGACACCAGCCCGCAGGATCACATCATCTCTGACATCCATGACGATGTTCAAGCTTGGCAACACTTCAGTATAGTCGCCGCCGCCAACAATTCTCTCGACGACTGAGTTGTCCTCGACCAGATCGATGGTGCCATCAGTCGGGTCTGTGACGATGTTGAGCGCGTTTCGGAACCCAAGTGATTCTACGTCCGTGTTGACAACGCGTACGCCGAAATTGCCTCGAACTGGCGTGTCGGAAAACTCGGTGTCGAAATTCGCCATCGCGTAGAAGGCATTTGTCTTCTCGGTCACGTCGGTTGTGCTGTTATTGCCATACACCTGATCTGGATATGCGAAGCTCACACCCTCTGCATCCAGAATGTAATCAACCAGACAGGCATTGTCGAAAGTAGCCCAGCTATTTGTTGAGTTTACGATATTACCGCTGGCATCAAATTGGGTCACCAATGCGCCGCCTGCACTGCTTAGGAAGTCGCTTTCGGCGAAACCAGCAGAACAAGGAATGGCTGTAGGATCAAGATCGCTCGTGGTCACGGTTGTGCGTGTCCCACCGAGATTGACGTAGCTCAGCTCTGAAGAACGTACACCCAAATCGAGCGAGTCAACCGCGCCCCAGTCGACATCATAATTTAGATCAAGGCGAACAGCCTCAACTGTATTCGTGCGATCCACGTCACTATCGATGCGGGCGCGGACGCCATCTGTATAATTGGTGATATCATTGACGTCGAAATCTACGACACCGAAATGCACAAACCCATTTTCGTCACGCTGCCAACCAACATTTTCGCGGCCACCTGAACCGGGGCCACCCTGGCTTGAAACGCGCAAGGAAACTTGCAGTTCTTCGCGTGTCGTTTCTGAGAATGAGTAATCGCCTGAAATTGTAAGCCGATCAGTCGCTTCATATGAGCCGCTAAGACCATACCCGATATAATCTTCGGCGCGTGAATAGATTTCGCCATTGGACTCGATATCAGATTGCGTCTCGATGAACTGGACAACGCCATTGGGCTGGAATTGTAGACTTTCGAGCGTCTTGCCGTCTGTGTTGCGTTTCATGTTCGCGAAGTTCAGATCGTAACGATCTTCTGACTGAACCCGTTCTGACCATTGTGCGTCAAGATTGAAGTCCAGGCGATCATTTGGCTGCCATTGAAGGGCCACGAATGCAGAGTCGCGCTCGTCGCGCGTGTCGTTCTGGCGATACCCGCGAGAGCTACTCGCCCACGCGTAGGCTATACCATCATCAACGGCGCGGCCAGTCGCCGGGTCAATACTCGTATTATAGCCATCATTATTGCTAGAGTTTGGACCTACGTCTTCACAATCGCCGCTACCGCCAGCATAGCCGCGTGAATCTGGATCGCTGGCATCAGCGATACACGCAAACAGCGAAGTACCACTTGGGCTTGAAGACCGCATTTCCTGTTCAGGTTGCGAAATATCGCTGCGTTGCAGGCCTACTGATAGGCCAAAGTCGCCGAGCCCCTCAATTTTGAACTGGTCCACATAGCTTGCTGTAGCTCGGAAGCCGAGGTCTCCGGCCATAGAGTCTTCAATGTTTTGCTGATCCGGGTTGTAATTGCCTTTGAGGTCAACCTGGAAGCGACGCTTGCCATACTCCAGCGGCTTGAGTGTTTCGAGAGCAATCAAACCGGCGACGCCGCCTTCGATCAGGCTCGCGTCCTGCGTCTTGTAGATCGCAAGCTTGTTCATCAGTTCGGATGGGAATTGAGAGAAGTTTACTGAGCGGTCACCCGAGCCATTCGTCGCTTCGCGGCCATTAAAGGTTGTCGCGCTAAGGAATGGACCAAGACCACGGATCGAGATTTCGGTCGCGCCGCCATTTTCGCGGTGCGAGGCTGCGCCGGTGATCGATTCGAGAGCCTCACCAATAGAGAGCGCTGGTAGATCACCAATATCACTGGCTGACAGGCCATCTACAATCGTTGTGGCCTGGCGTTTGATGTCGATTGTATTTTGAATGACCTGGCGTGTGCCTGTGATAGTCACAACATCCTGTCTTGCTTCTTCATCCTGTGTATCGCCTGCATCTTGTGCATGAGCGACGCCAGTGTAGGTCAAGGCGGCCGTGCCGAGCAGTAGAAGCTTCAGAAAGCCTGTATTTGAAGCCCCATTGGCCCCTTTGTTTGATTTGGTCACCGTAGATTCCTCCCTCGGAATGTATATTGAGCGTTTGATTTTTTGAATTACGCTTTTGCTTTCCTATCAATTTGCGGATATGAGTCAACCAATTGGACTAGTTAAATGCTAATAATTGGTAGGACCAATTGCGTTTCATTAGAAACTAGTGACGAATTGGCAACACTCACGAGCTTATGCATCGGTTGCGTAGTGTTGGCTTTATCAGATAAATATAAATTGGTATGTAAAAGTGGTTGACAATTATGTATGCATGAATAGCTTCCCCTCATACGCCGTATAAATGAGCGTTGGGAGGAATACATGAGACTGTCGACTTCAGCTGTTGGGGCGGCTTTGATTGTGCTCGCGGGCTGTCAAACTATTGCTCCAGCTGAAAACGCCGCCGTTAAAACAGTCTCCACGGCTGAGGTCAGCGTCGCTGATTCGGCGCGGCAGGTCTTTGTCAAAACGCAAGCTGAATTCAAAACCGCGATCAAACTCGCGCAGCCAGGTGACCAAATCGTTTTGGCCAACGGGACGTGGGCAGATTTTGATATGGCCGTTGAGGCTACAGGTACTGCTGAAGCGCCGATATTGGTGACAAGTGAGACGCCCGGAAGTGTTGTGCTGACGGGGCAATCAAGCCTTAGGCTTGGCGGCGATCATATTATCGTTTCGGGACTGGTTTTTCGCGATGGGTTTACCCCGCGCAACGAGGTCATCAGCTTTCGTCGTGACAGTAAAACGCTCGCCATGAACTCACGCGTTACGAACACAGTGATCGAGAATTATAGCAACCCAGATCGCACCCAGCGCGACATGTGGGTTGTCATGTACGGACAGAATAACCGGTTTGACCACAATCATCTTGTTGGCAAACTCAACGCTGGTCCGACAATGGCGGTACGGCTGAACACGGAAGACAGCCAAGATAATAACCACCGGATTGATCACAACTATTTTGGTCCGAGACCTGTGTTCGGCTCTAATGGTGGCGAGACATTGCGTATTGGGACGAGCCAGTATTCGCTCAGCAACTCCAATACGACTGTTGAAAACAATTTCTTTGACCGGTGCAGCGGCGAGGTTGAGATCGTTTCGAATAAGTCAGGCGGCAATACGTACCGTGGAAATACGTTCTTTGAATCACGTGGTACGCTGACACTTCGCCATGGCAATGGAACGCTGGTCGAGAATAACCTGTTTGACGGAAATGGCGCACTTTACTCTGGCGGCGTGCGGGTCATTAACGCGCGCCAGACTATCCGCAATAACTATTTCAAGGACCTGACTGGGGAGCGTTTCTCTGGGGGCCTCGTTGTCATGAACGGCGTCCCGAATTCACCGATCAACCGCTATCATCAAGTCGATGAAGTCCTCATTGAAGATAACACATTCCAAAACCTATCCGCCATCGAATTAGGAGAAGGATCGGACAAGGAGCGCAGCGCTGTACCTGTAAATTCAGCTTTCAGGAATAATTTGATCATCAATGAAGACGGCTCAAACCCCTTCAACTTGTATGATGACCTTAGTGGTGTTGCTTTTGCCGATAATATTGTGACGCAGCCTGTTCCAGATGCGATTAGCGCTGGTTTCGCAGTTGAGAGCTCGCCTGTCTTCGACCGGGACACCAGCGCTTACGGGGTTGAGCGTAGCAAAACGGGTGTCGACTGGTATCCCAAGCCAAGCCACGATTCGCCTTTCTCAGGTGGCAAGACAATTGCGGTTGCGCCGGGTGAAAATGCGATCTCCTCAGCATTGCGTAAGGCTGAACCGGGTGATCAGCTTGTGCTTGCTGCGGGTGACTATAATGAGTCGATCATCATCAATTTGCAGATTCCGGTCACAATCGAAGCCGATTCCGGGGCGACACCGCACCTCACATTCGAGCGTAAGAATCTCTTCCTGTTATCCTCGAATGGCGCATTGAGGCTAAAGGGCGTTTCTGTTTCGGGCGAAAAAGCGCCAGATGGTGTGGGCAACAGCTTCATTTCGACGACGTCGCGCGGTGGGGGCGGCAATCATGTGCTTGAGATCATCGATAGTCAGTTCGAGAACTTCACGGTGAACCGCAGCTTCTCTGTTGTTGAGGCAACAAAAGGAACATTCTATGACAAGATTCATGTCACTGGATCGTCGTTTGCCAACACATCCGGTTCTGTCTTTAAACTGGATTCGGAGACCGATGATTTTGGTATTTACAACGCTGAGTTTCTAACGGTTGAAAACAGTGCGTTTGCGAATATCGCAAAGCCGGTCGCATCAGTTTATCGTGGCGGGCGCGATGAAAGCACGTTTGGTCCGCATGTAACATTCCTCAACTCGACATTTGCGAATATCGGAAGCGCCGATACGCCTCTCATGCTGTTGCACGGCGTGCAGCACGTACGCATCGAAGGCAATGCCGTCAGTGGTGCAGCGCCTATACGTTTCGTCATTACAACCGGTAAGCCGAAGCCTATTCTTTCGGGTAATCAGATTAGCGGTGCCGAGCGTCCTGTTATCCTTGTCACGACGGATATGAGATAGTGCAATGATCGATCCAGTCTCCCAAACACACGTTGCTTTGAGGGCCGCTATCTGCGCCGCGGCTACGCTCGCCTTGGGTGGATGCGCGGCAAGTGTGATTGAGCTATCGGAAACGCAAGGCCAGGCCGCCAGCGCTACGATGCCAGCAGAAACAAACGGGTTCGAAGCGATGATGACCGAGTTGGCCGCGCGTGTAGAGGCGCGGGCGATGGCTGGTATCCCTGTTCCGATTCCTGCAGATGCGGGCGGCGGTTACACCCACGAACAGCATAAGCAAAACGCCAAGACGGTTTATGAAGCTGGTATGCTGTATCAACAAACGGGGGCAACGAAGTACCGCGTTTTGATCCGCGATATCCTGTTTGACTATGCTGATCTCTATCCGGATTTGACGCTGCATCCAGAAGCGACCAGCTCCAATAAGGGGCGCTTATTTTGGCAAGGCCTGAACGAAGCCTGGTGGTTGGTCTACACTATCCAAGGTTATGATGCCGTCCGTACGGACCTAAGCGATGCAGATCGCTTGAAAATCGAAGACGGCGTTTTCAATCCAATGGCGGACTTCCTGTCCACTGGATCGCCGCAAACATTTGACCGTATTCACAATCATGCCACATGGGCGACGGCCGGGGTCGGCATGACGGGGTATGCCTTGGGTCAACCAGAACGCGTGGAACAGGCATTGTATGGCTTGGATAAGTCAGGCAAGGCTGGCTTCTTGCGACAGTTGGATCTCTTATTCTCTCCTGACGGATATTATGCCGAAGGTCCCTATTATCAGCGCTACGCCTTGATGCCTTTCGTGCTGTTCAGTCAGGCGATTGAACAAAACGAACCAGAGCGAAAGATATTTGAGCATCGGGACGGCATTGTCTTGAAAGCCATCCGCTCAACTGTTCAGCAGAGTTATGCGGGGCTGTTTTTCCCGATCAATGATGCGATCCGCGAGAAAGGCATCAATACGGTCGAACTGAAATATGGGCTCGCGATTGCTTATGAGCAAACCGGTGACCCGGAGTTTCTTGGTGCAGCACAGTTGCAGAATGGCGTCGTCCCTACGCCGGGCGGCAAGGCCCTGCTCGAGGGCATAGCCGCAGGCAAGGCCAAGCCTTATCAGTTCGCCTCAGAAATGCTGCGTGATGGACCAGACGGCACAGAAGGGGCGTTAATTGTCTTGCGTTCTGGGCCAAAGGTCGATGACGCCGCTATTATCATGAAAGCGACAACGCAAGGTCTCGGTCACGGCCATTTCGATAAGCTTGGCCTACTCTATTATGATAATGGCCAAGAGGTGGTTGCAGATTATGGTGCGGCGCGTTTCCTGAATGTTGAACCCAAGAATGGTGGGCGCTATCTTCCAGAAAATGAGACCTGGGCAAAGCAAAGCGTCGCGCATAACACGCTTGTCGTAGATGAACGCAGTCATTTCGGCGGCGACTGGAGAACCGGCCAGAAGTTTAGCCCAACAGTTCTCGCATATGGTGAGCAAAGTGGCGTTCAGGTCGCATCAGCAGAGATTTCGACAGCCTATGGCGGCGTGAACTTCCGCCGTACGATTGCGATGGTTCCAAAAGCAGGGTCGGACAACCCCTACATTGTTGATATCGTACAAGCTGCATCAGCCCAGCCGCGCCAGTACGATCTACCCATTCATTTTAAGGGGCAACTCATCGAAACGGGGTTCGATGTTGAAAATTCGACCACAGAACTGCGCCCCCTCGGGGCGCAAAATGGCTACCAGCATCTCTGGGACCGAGCGCGATCAAACCAACTGACCGGAACCAATGACCTGTCATGGCTGCTCGGCGACCAGTTTTACACAATGACATTCGCTGTGAGTGATCCGGTCAAAGCTGTTTTCACTGAGCTCGGCGCCAATGACCCCAATAACAATTTGCGGCGTGAGCAGGCTGTAATTTTGCGCTCGGAGACAGATATGATCAGTTTCGTGACCGTCTATGAGCGCCACGGTCGCTACGATAGCGACAATGAAGTTACCGTCTTCAATGGGTCTTCCATACAGCAGATAGATATTCACGAAAGGGAGGTTGCCAGTCAATTTGAGATCAAGCCCAAGAATGGTGATGCTTTCTCAATTTTCGTTGCGACCGACGCGAGCAAAACAGCGCAACACATGATCGACCTAAATGGTGCCAGCACAAGCTGGCAGGGTGCCGTCCATGTCCAACACGATAATCAAGAAACAACAAAGTCCCATGGGAGGGCCCCACAATGAGTGACACAATTGTCCGTTCAGATATTTTCATGACCAGTGGTCCTGAAACAGCCGAACCAGTCTTTCCGGGAATTCGGAGAGTTATCCTTGGCCACGATCCGCATTTGATGCTGGTCAAAGTCTGGTTTGAGAAGGGTGCGATTGGCGAGGTTCATGCCCACCCCCACACACAAACAACCTACGTTGTTGAAGGCGTGTTTGAAGTTGAAGTTGACGGCAAGAAGAAAATCCTGCGGCAGGATGATTGTTTCTACGTCCCGCCAAACACGGATCATGGCGCCGTCTGCCTCGAGGCGGGTATCTTGCTCGATATTTTCAGTCCGACCCGGGAAGACTTTTTACCTGGCGCCGAGGGTTTGTCATGAAAATCAAAGGTTTAAGATGGTGGGTTGTTTCCCTCGTCGCACTTGCGACCATTATCAACTACATCGACCGCCAAACACTTAATGTGCTTTGGCCCGCGCATATCGCACCGGATTTGTTCCCGGATATGGATGCTGATGGCCATAAGTATATCCTGGGGATTGTTTCGGTCGTCTTCATCTTTTCCTATGCCATCGGACAGGCCGTTTTCGGCAAGATATTTGACTGGATCGGGACCCGTTTGGGATTTGTACTTTCCATCGGTGTTTGGTCTATTGCCACCGCGCTTCATGCCTTCGCTCAAGGCGTTGTGTCCTTCAGCATCTTCCGCTCCATGCTGGGCATTGCCGAAGCGGGTAACTGGCCTGGTGCTACGAAAGCCAACGCTGAATGGTTCCCGATTAATGAGCGCGCTCTCGCGCAGGGTATTTTCAACTCCGGCGCCGCGATTGGCGGTATCATTTCAATTCCGCTTATTGCCTATCTGGCGATATTCCTGGATTGGAAAATTATCTTTATCGCGGTTGGCCTTGTTGGTCTTTTGTGGCTTGTGCCCTGGTTGGTGATTGTTAAGGCGCCGCCGCAGTTTCACGCGTGGCTTACCGATGACGAGCGCGACTATATCCTGACCGGGCAAGCCAACGAAGATCTAGATCAAGATGGCACGCAGGATGGTGGCTACAACCCGTCTACAGGCGAGCTTTTGACCCGCAAGCAGAGCTGGGGCGTGATCATCGCTTCCGCCGCGATCGATCCGATCTGGTGGCTGTTTATTGTTTGGATCCCGACCTATCTCTATGAAGTACACGGCTTCAACGTGAAGGACTTGGCTATGTCCGGCTGGCTTCCATATGTCGGCGCCATGTTCGGAGCCTGGTTCGGTGGCCTTCTGGCACAAAACCGCCTGAAGGCGGGTTGGAGCGTCGATAAGACCCGGAAATTTACGATCACGTTGGGCTGTTTGATCATGTTGCCATCTTTATTGGCCATGTCAGCCGCTGTGACGCCGACACTTGCGCTCACGCTGATGTTTATCATCCTGTTTGGTTTTCAAACAGCGATCGGGAATGTTCAAACCTTGCCGAGTGACTTCTATGGCGGGAAAACGGTGGGAACCCTGTCGGGCCTGGCCGGAATGGCGGCCAAGCTGACGGCGGCGGGTCTGACTTACCTTGTGCCTGTTCTGACTATGGGCGCGAATTACACACCGGTCTTTATCCTTGGCGCGGCACTGGCTCTGACTGCGATTGCGGCAGTGTGGGTGCTCTGCGGAACCATAAAACCCCTCACACCTCGTGTTGCTCAAGCAGCGTAAGATACAGATAAGATTCGACTGAATTAGGAGTATAAATATGTCAAAACCAGTCATAGGTTTCATCGGTCTAGGACTGATGGGCGGGAACATGGTGGAAAACCTGCAAAAGCGGGGGTTCACCGTGAATGTGATGGATCTAAATAAGGATGCCGTCGCAGCCGTTCTTGCCCGGGGAAATGCCACCGAAGCAAGTACCCCTAAAGAGCTGGCCGAAAATAGCGACGTCGTGCAGCTCTGCCTAACAACGTCCGCCGTTGTTGAGAAGATTGTCTATGGCGACGATGGTATTCTGGCTGGGATCAAAGAGGGGTCCGTACTGATCGATTTCGGGACGTCTATTCCGGCGTCTACGCAAAAAATTGGCGCGGACATTGCCCAAAAAGGCGCTGGCATGATTGACGCACCGCTCGGCCGTACGCCAGCTCATGCTAAGGATGGTCTGCTCAATATCATGGCAGCTGGCGATAAGGCGACCTTTGACAGATATGAACCGCTTCTCAAAGAGCAGGGAGAGAACGTCTTTTATCTTGGCAAGCTCGGCGCAGGTCACACGACCAAGCTGATCAACAACTTCATGGGCATGACCACCGTCACCGCCATGTCGCAAGCTTTCGCTGCAGCAGAGCTTGCCGGGGTGGATCGCCAGCAGCTTTACGACATTATGTCGACGGGGCCGTCCGGCTCACCCTTCATGAAGTTTTGCAAGCACTACGCCGTCGACGGTGTCAGCGATCTGGGCTTCTCCATCAACAATGCCAACAAGGATCTTGGCTATTTTGTCAAAATGATTTCTGATCTGGGGTCACGCTCTTTGGTAGCCGAAGCGACATCGACCAGCCTTCAAGCTGCGGTTGATGCAGGTATGGGTAATGGCAATGTACCGGAAATTTTCGACTATTTCGTCGAGCTAAAAAAGTAAGCGGCAAATAGACACGATATTGGAAGGCTTGTCCGCTGGTTGATGGCGCGCATATGGCGTAAGTCTAAACCGCAACGTCTGCGCTGGCCGTATTAGCCGCGTCTTTTCATCGCGTGTCCCGCCCATTGTCACGGCCTTCATTCAGTCGCTGAGCACGCTGAGCACGGAGTAGCACAACCACTCTTTTCCTGGCTGGCTAAGGACGATAGCTTGTCGTAATCGGCTGATTGTATGCATCACGGCTACAAGCTGACCCTTGGAAGCGAAATAACGTTTTGCGGGGAAGCTCGTGTTGGAAATCGAAAAAGGACTAAAGCCATCTCTTTTTCAGCCGGTACCTCGCAATCAAATTTCGTGTCTTTGCAAACCGCTTCGTCGCAACTGGTTTTGGACGTAAGTCAGGGACATAGGCCAAGCATTCTGTATTGGGGCAAGGCTCTTAAGCAAACGACGCCTGAAGAGCTTGCAGCGCTATCAGTTCGACAATGGGCCCACGGAGGGCCTGAGATCGATATTGGCGCATCCTTGTCCAACGAACTTGGAGCCGGGATGGCGGGCCCTTCGGGGTTTATTGCCGGTCGACAGGGGGCTGACTGGGCGACGATTTTTACCGTCACTGATGTGCACCAAGAAAACGATTCAAGTCTGCGGATCATATGCGAAGATGCCAACACACAGATTCGCGCCATCTATGAATTGTCACTCTGTCCAGAAACCCACGTTCTGGAAGCAACGACACGAATTGAAAACCTGAGCCAATGTCCTGTCACGATTGATTGGTGCGCGGCACTGTGTGTTCCGTTGAACAGGCGATTGACTCGATTGATGGGTTTCACAGGACGTTGGGCGAGTGAGTTTCAACTACAAGAAATTCCCGCCTTTCGCGGCAGCTATGTTCGGGAAAACAAAAGCGGACGCACGAGCCACGACAATTTTCCTGGCCTGATAGCTATGGCGAACGACGCGAGTGAAAAATCCGGGTCTGCCTCAGGCTTCCATCTGGGCTGGAGCGGCAATAGTTGCGTACGTGTAGACCGCCACACCGATGGCCGTTCCTTTGCTCAAATGGGAGAATTGTTTTTTCCGAGTGAGATGGAACTGGCGGAAGGGGAGAGTTACACAAGTCCGACACTTTTTGCCGCTTGGTCGTCCAATGGTCTGAACGAACTATCGCAGCAGTTTCAAAACCATCTGCTGCACAAAGTCATGGATGGTCGCGCCAAGGCCTGCAGGCGCCCGGTTCACTACAATACATGGGAAGCTGTTTATTTCGACCATTCGGAGCAGATACTCATGGCGCTCGCGGAAAAGGCGGCGGCGGTGGGCGCAGAGAGATTTGTTCTGGATGATGGCTGGTTTGGATCGCGGCGCAGCGATGCGTCAGGACTCGGGGATTGGTATGTCTCCACAGATGTCTATCCAAATGGACTTGCACCGCTTGCGAAAAAAGTGCGCGAGCTTGGAATGGAGTTTGGCATTTGGTTCGAACCAGAAATGGTCAACCCTGACAGCGATCTCTACCGTGCTCACCCCGATTGGATACTTGAGGCAGCAGGCGTTGCACAAGTGCCTTCCCGCCAGCAATATACGCTCGACCTGACGCGCAAAGAGGTTTCCGACTACCTGTTCGACAGGATGAGCGCGATTATTCATGATCTGAACGTCGCTTACATTAAATGGGACATGAACCGGGATATACATCACCCAGGAAGCGCCGGACGCGGGGCCATTCATCGCCAGACACATGCAGTCTACGCACTTATGCGGCGACTTCGCGACGAGCATCCTTCATTGGAAATAGAAAGCTGCGCTTCCGGCGGCGCTCGAACCGATTATGGCGTGCTGAGCCACACGGATCGAATCTGGACCTCAGACAATAATGACGCACATGATCGCCAGCGCATCCAGAGAGGCGCAAGCTACTTTTTTCCGTTGAGCGTTATGGGCGCACATGTTGGGCCAAAACGCTGCCATATAACCGGGCGTACGTTCACGATGGCCTACCGGGCTGCAACAGCATTCTTCGGACATATGGGGATGGAGCTGAACTTGCTTGACGAGTCGCCCGAGGATTTAAGCATCCTGCAGGACGCCATTGCCCTGTACAAGCGTCATCGCAACTTGCTTCATAACGGAGATTTTTACCGGCTAGACTCGTCAGATTATCTCAACATGATCGGTGTCGTGGCTAAGGACAAATCAGAAGCATTGTTCTCGTGTGCAAAGATATCTGAACACAAGTCGATCCTTCCGGGGCGCTTCAGGTTTGCAGGCCTCGACCCGGCCAAACGCTATCGGATGCGCCTGATCTGGCCGCAGGGAACGATTTCTGTCACCTCGCCCTCAATCGTTGATACAGCGCAGCTTGGGGCAGCTGGTCGTGTTTTCTCTGGCGAAGCTCTGCTTGAGCATGGTGCGCAGCTGCCGCTCATGCATCCAGATACGTGTCTGATTTATCATTTCGCCGCTGAATGATCTGCGTAATCTAAACCACCAAATGCGCATTTGGATGGCGCGAGCTTAGTGCGCGCCACCAGTCCTGAGTACTATCCGGCGCGGTCAGGGCAACTATGCACCCTCCGAAGCCGCCGCCAGTCTGGCGAGCGCCATAGGCCCCCAGCTTCACAGCATCTGCGACAAGCGCGTCTACCGCTGGCACAGTAATCTTGAAATCGTCGCGGATTGATCTGTGCCCTTCATTCATCAAATCGCCAAAGCGTTTTTGATCAGCTACCAGCAAGGCTTCGAATGCTTGACGTGTGCGGTGATCTTCCGAGATTACATGACGCGCTCTGAGGTTGAGCGGCTCAGGAAGATGAGAGGCTGCATCGAGATCTGCCTTGCAGAGCAGCTCTGCCCCCAACATATCGGCGGCGCGTAAACACTCGTCCCGGCGTTCGCCATATCGGCCATCAGCTAGCTCGCGGCTAACCCCAGAGTGAATAATGGATACCTTCCAGTTTTTGGGCAGCGCGATCGCTTGATAGCTCAAATCGCCTGTTTCAAGCGCCAGAACCTCTCCTGGTTTTGCAATAGCAACCGCCATTTGATCCATGATACCGCAAGGCACACCTATGAATTCGTTCTCGATAAGACGAGCCGTTTTTGCGATTTCAGTGAGATTGGGGTGGCTGGACTCGTTTTCCAAGCAAAGAAGTGCTGCAACAGTCACCGCCGCAGAAGATGATAGTCCTGAACCGTGGGGTATATCGCTGCGCAATGCTACATTGAACCCACCTTCAATGGCGCCGGTATCGCGTCCTATTTGCAGCGCGCCGCGTACATAATCAGACCAGTGACCCGAAGCCGGAGCATCCAAATCGAAGCGTCCCTCGTCCTCAAACTGTGCCGAGACAAGCACATCTTCACTCCCCCCATTCGGCCCGATTGAGACGGTAATTTGATGCGGGATCGCCATTGGCAAAACGAGCCCTCCGCTAAAATCAACCCATTCACCGAGCAAGTTGACGCGCCCGGGTGTGCTCACACTGCGCATAGGCTTGGTGCCAAACCTGGCCTCAAAAATATCAGTCATCCTATGTCTCGTAAAATTTTTGCGGCCTGCTCAGGCATGACATCGACAGTAAATATGCGAGTCGTTTGCTCAACTCCGGCTAGATACTTTATCCGTCCGGCGCTACGCATTAGCGGAAAATACTGAACCGTAAACTGGTAATTCTTAGCCCCCATGTTGGGCGCTGCGTTGAAGCTCATCATGTAAGGCATAGGCTCGCTGAACAGCGCATCATAACGACGGGTCATATCCCCCATTAGCGTGGCAAGTCCCTCCAATTCTTCGGCTGTCATTTCCCAAGGACCTTGAGGGGCGGAGTCGACGCTGATCCAGGTTTCGTATGGAAACCTCGCAAAAGGCGGCGCAAAACATGTCGCGCCACCAGCCGATGCAATCACAAAATCGGAGCCCCAGCGCGTTTGCTCTTTCGCCAAATCATAGCCTTGAGCAAAGGCTGCGGCGGCGGTTGCCTGAGGTTGGGGAACATGCGGGAAGGCATAGAGTTGGCCGTGCGGGTGATGCAGTGTCACGCCGACCGCCTCACCGCGGTTTTCAAATGGCAGGACATAAGCCGCGCCGCGCGAGAAATGATCAGTGTAGCGATCTATGATAGCTTCCAGCAGGAGTACACGGCGCGCTTGACATAGGGTGGCTAAGCTTCCTGTTGCTTCTGGTGCGTACACGATGACTTCACAGGCACCGGTAGCGCGTGCTTCGCGCCAGGGCGTAGCGGGTTCAGGCTCTGGCGAGGCGGCATGCAGGCTGGTGAACCGATTATCAAATATCGCCAATTCGAAATCCTCAAATGGAATTTCTGTTATCGGTGCGCCCACGCGGGCTGGTGCAAGCGGATCGTCTGCGGCGCTAGGTTTAAAAGTTCGGTTTTGGCGGTGAGGTGCACAAATCGTCCAGCTATCGAGCAGCGGATGATGCCGTAGAACCGACCCGGTCGCGACGGGGTCCGAAAACTCTTCTCCTGGATTTCCGACATGGGGCTCATAGCCATAAAGGTGCAATGCGCGGCCATCTGCTTTGGGGTGTAGCCTGTGATAATAGTCGCGAGCGCGCCCCTTAACTTTCTGTGTCGAAGCCTGATAAGACATTGATCGATAACCTCAATTTCAAATGCACTTTAAACAAGCCAGACGGCCCGACTAAGCCAACCTTAGACGGAAAGGACTGAAGTTTCATAGCGTTGGTTCTTTTAAACCAGGCTGCGATTGATCAAATTTTCAAGATATTCCTGATGTCCGGAACGGTGCTGGCCATTGAAATTGCTCTGGGCGGCCATGTCGGCGATGCTGTCCAGGCTGGCGCCGTCACCTAGAAGTTTTCTACCAACTTCACTTTGCCAGCCAGCATAGCGCTCTGCCTTGTGATCCTTGAGCTGTCGTCGCTCTATTAGGTCTTCTGCGCTGAGAAGCGCTCGTGCGAGTGCATCAATTCCGCCAATGTGGCCATAGAACAAATCGATCGGATCGCTGCTTTGGCGCCTTACCTTCGCGTCAAAATTGAAACCACCTGTGTGCAAGCCACCAGAAGGAAGTAGCTCAACCAGCGCGAGGGTTATGTCTCGGATGTCCAGATTGAACTGATCGGTATCCCAGCCATTCTGGGCATTCCCACAATTGATGTCGATGGAACCCATCATGCCCAATGAAACGGCTGTTGCAATTTCATGCGCAAAGCTATGCCCTGACAAGGTTGCGTGATTGGGTTCGATGTTCACATGCACTTCGCCAAGTAACTCAAAGCGTCTCAGGAACCCATAGATTGTCGCTGTGTCAAAATCGTACTGATGATACATCGGTTCATGTGGCTTGGGCTCGATCAGGATTTTGCCTTTGAAGCCGATCTTGTGCTTGTGCTCGACAACCATGCTAAGGAAGCGCCCAAAATTCTCGAGCTCCAGAGTAAGGTCCGTGTTCAGGAGTGTGTCATATCCCTCGCGCCCACCCCAAAGGACATAGTTCGCGCCGCCAAGTTCGTGCGTAATGTTCAGACAGTCTCGGATCTGGCGGATCGCGCATGCGGCGACTTCTGGATCCGGGTTAGTGAGACCGCCCGCTGCATAGCGCGGATGGCTGAACAGGTTTGCTGTTCCCCAAAGGAGCTTCTTGCCGGTTTTCTGTTGATAGTGTGCGAGCTGCTCAGATGCCCGTTTCAGGTTCTGGGAAAGCGCATCTGGCGTTTCGGAAGCTTCAACGACATCCACGTCATGAAAACAGTAAAACGGAATATCCAGTTTCTCGAAGAATTCGAAAGCCGCCGCCATTTTCATATCGGCTGCTTTGCGATCATTGCCGGGCGTGTGCCAAGGCCGGTCAAATGGTCCAGCGCCAAAGATGTCAAAACCATCCCAACAGAAGGTATGCCAGTAACATATGGCTAGCCTTAAATGCTCCGCCATTGGTTTGCCGAGAACCATTCGGTCCTTGTCATAATAGTGATAGGCCAGCGCATTTTCGGATGCTGGTCCTTCATACTTTATCCGATCAATGTCTGGAAAGAATGGGGCGTACTGAGCGTGCTGTGGCGCATCAGGCATGAGCAACTCCTGCAAAATTGGGTCTGAGTTGGGAATAGAGCGCCGAGAACTGCGTGCGTTTCTCAATGTAGCGCTGGGTTAGATGACGATCTGGTGCGACTTCTAAAGTGATGGCTGGGGGCGCAAAGGCATCATTGAGCGCGCCGCCATTCACGCCATAGGCCGCAATACGTGCGGCGCCAAGGGCTGGCCCTACGTCTGCGCCATCTCGATACAGAAGTTGGCGGTCGAATGCGCTCGACAGAATTTTGCCCCAGTAAGGCGATCGGCTACCTCCGCCTATGACCGACAGCGCGTCAATTTTAGTGCCGGCAGCGACCAAAGCCTGAAGCCCATCTGCAAGGCCAAAAGCTACGCCTTCTAACACGGCCTGAGCCAGTTCAGCTGGGCCGGTATCGTGGGTTAAACCGAAGAAAACGCCAGTTGCGGATGGATCATTGTGCGGTGTCCGCTCACCCGAAAGATAGGGAAGGAACATTTCTGATACTTCAGACCCGTCCGTTGCTTGAGCCAGCTCAATCAAATCGGCTACTGTTGCGGTGCGCGTTAGTTTGCAGGCCCAATCCAGACAGCTCGCCGCACTCAGCATGACAGACATAAGGTGCCAGCGATCTGGAATAGCATGGCAAAAGGCATGGACTGCAGATTTAGGGTTTGAGCAATACGCCTCACAGGCCGTGAAAATCACGCCCGATGTGCCGAGCGATACCAACGTATCTCCAGCATTTATTACACCAACCGCCAGCGCGCCTGCAGCATTGTCACCGCCCCCAGCATAGATCGGAACACGCTGCATGCCCCACGCCTTGGCAATGGATTCGCGCAATTCTCCAGTTTGATCTACGCCCTCGTGCAATTTGGGCATTTGCTCACGTGTGAGGCCACAGGCTTCAAGCAAAGGGTCATGCCAATCGCGGCGCTCGATATCCATCCATAAGGTGCCAGCACTGTCTGACATGTCTGAGGCATGTATTCCTGACATTTGCAGCCGAACATAGTCTTTTGGTAGAAGAACCTTGCGCGTGGCGTCAAAGATGTCTGGCTCGTGACGCCGCACCCATTCGAGTTTTGGGGCCGTGAAGCCTGGCATGACCAAGTTGCCGGCTTTTTCTAAAAATGCCGGATACTCACTTTGCAATGCGACGCACTCTTTGTGGCTGCGTCCATCATTCCACAGAATTCCAGAACGTAGAGGTATGTCATTCTTGTCCAGTAATGTTGCACCGTGCATTTGGCCTGAGAGACTTATCCCCAGCACTTGCTCTCGGTGCATATGTGTTAGCTTGGCTACGGCTTCCTGGGTCGCGCTCCACCAAGTTAGAGGATCCTGTTCAGACCAACCGGGATGAGGCCTCGAAACGCAAAGCGGTGCATGAGAGCTCTCAACGATCCGACCTGATGGCGACATGAGAACCGCCTTCACGCCAGATGTGCCGATATCAATCCCCAGAAACACGCTGTCCTCCCAAACAGATTACTTGTCTTTACGCTCAACTATGTTAGCGCTAACATCACTGAGTTAACTCAGCAAGCCTGCGATTCAAGAATCTCCAGAAGGATCGGCAATGCCACAGAGGAAGACTACCAGCCGTATAACAATAGCTGATGTGGCTGAGCATGCTGGTGTTTCTTCGATGACAGTGTCTCGTGTCGTCAATCGCGATGCAAATGTAAAATCTGCCACGAGACAAAAAGTCGAAATGGCTATCGCTGAGCTCAACTATTCACCGAACATAGCGGCACGAAGCCTTGCGGGTAGTAAGATCCGCCGCATCTGTCTTCTATACGGCAATCCATCATCGGCCTATTTAGGCGAACTATTGCTTGGCGCTTTGGAGGCTGCAAGCGAAGCTGGCGCTCATTTGATTGTTGAGCGTACGACACCGGACCTTGATCCCGGCACTTTGGAAGAACGTCTTGGCAGAGACTGGGATGCGCTCATTGTTCCGCCGCCAATGAGCGATATTGCCGGTATTCGTGCGCTTGTTCACAAGCATAGTTTCCCCGCTGCTTTTATCTCCAGCGCAACCGAACCTGGCCGCGCCAACGAGATCAGAATTGATGACAAACTAGCCGCCTACGAAATGACTAAGTTCTTGATAGGGACGGGTCATAGCAAGATTGGCTTTATCAAAGGGCACCCCAATCAAACTGTAAGCACACTCAGGTATCAGGGGTATGCGGATGCGTTGAGAGAGAGCGGGTTGGCAGAGCGCAAAGCTTATGTCGCTCAAGGCTTGTTTACCTATCGCTCAGGGGAAGAAGCCGGAATGCAGCTCCTGTCTATGGGCGACAGGCCAAGCGCCGTTTTCGCCAGCAATGATGATATGGCGGCAGGCGTCTTGGCTGCTGCGGGGCGTTGCGGATTGTCGGTTCCATCCGATCTGTCTGTTGTTGGATTTGATGATTCCCCATTGGCTTCGACTGTTTGGCCGCCGCTCACCACACTATCACAGCCTGTTGCCAAGATGGCTGCAAAAGCCGTCGAAATAGTCCTGGCACCTCAGATGGCGTATTCTGCGGGGACCTCTCAGTTTTCAACCATTATCATGCCCCATGATCTGGTTAATCGAGACTCCTCGCGTCAGCTTTCAGTCTAATTCGGACATGAGTCATTTATGAAAATCTGGACACCTACTATGACGCTTAAAATCATCGCTTTGGGAGTGGTAACGGCGATAGTGTCACTACAGGTTTGCTACTCAGATTCGTTAGATACAGTTATTGTGACATCGAGCCGTTTAGATGAGGTTCCCAGTCCCGATAGTTTTATATCAGGTGATCAAGTTCGAGATACTGCCTTGGTATTGAGCCTCGGCCGCTTACCCGGCGTGATAGCCTTTTCGAATGGCGGTTTAGGCGGATCGAGTTACTTTGCAGTCAGGGGCGGGGAGCCCAATTTCACTCTGATTCTGATTGATGGCATTCGTGTCAATGATCCGAGCAATTCTGCAGGCGGTGCGTTCGACCTCAATCAACTTGATCCAGCCATCATATCCAAAGTGCAACTGAACAAACTTGGTGCTTCGCCCATACATGGCCCCGGGGCGCTTTCCGGTGTTTTGCATGTTGAAACCAACTCACCCCTAGAACATGAGGTATTCAACGCATCTGTCAGTGCGACAGTACAATCGGAGAATGCGTGGGCGGCCAGCGGTCAAGCATCGCATAATTGGGGGAGTGGAGGAATTATCGTATCTTACGCCGCCCGAGATACAGGTGCGCTGAGTGGCGAGAGCGATTTGCGCCGCGATCTGGCGCTTTTGAAACTTGAGCAGGACTTCCCTGTCGGAGCGCTGCGCCTGACAGGGCTGTTTGGAATGACAGATCGATTTGCCTATCCAGAAGATAGTGGTGCTGAAACGTTTGCGCCAAACCTGGGATTGGAAGAGCGTGAAACCAAATTAGGGGCAGTGGGAGCCACCTACCAGCTTCCAATCAAAGAGAATATCTCTCTTGCTATGACGGGCAATTTCAGTCGCCAGAATGCATTTTCAAATATTCCGGCACTACCTGCTGGCGTGTTGAATGGGGTCCCAGCTCGTACGGACGAGTCTGTATTTGAGCGCTCTGAGCTACTCTCCTACCTTCGCTATACGCCAACCGAAACGCTTGGTCTTATCGCAGGCGCAAGCCTGGTTGAAGAGGATGGTAGGGGCGATGGGGTGCTGGATTTAGGGTTTCTGCTCCCAACCTCATTTCAAAAAGATCGCTCGATAATGAGTGTGTTTGTCGAGGCTGGTCTTAAGGCGACTCCTGAGTTGCGTTTGAACGGAGCGCTGCGCTGGGACGACCCTGACGATCAATCCTCGAAAACAACGGGTGGATTTTCCATTGTCTATGCCATTTCAGAGCATGTCTCAATCGAAGGTAATTATGCTGAGAGTTATAAGCTCCCTAGCATTTTTGCGACTGATTTTCCGCTTATCGCCAATCCTGATCTTCGCCCGGAAACCAGCGAAAGCCTAGATGTCGGCTTTGTCGTGACAGGGTCTAAGGGGATGTACTTCTCAATACGAGGCTTCCAAAATCGATTTGCGAACCTGATCGATTTTGATCCCATTCTCTTTACAAATGTTAACCGCAATAGGGTGGCTACAGCGGGGGGTGAACTGTTTTGGTTGATGCCGCTGGGGGAGTCTTTTTCTCTCAGCGGTTCAGTAGGTGTTCTGGACTTCGAGACGTTTGGAGAGCCACCGCTTAGAAGCAGACCGAAGTCCACAGTCAATCTCAAACTCGACTGGAAGCCCAGCAGTGCAGTTGAAGGGTACATATCTTTTGCGAGCGCTTCTTCGACATATAGTAGTTCAATTCCGACTGGATTGATCGAGTTAGATGGTGCAGCCCGACTCGCGGCTGGCGTATCTTGGCGTCCAAATGAGCAATGGCGCGTGTCCGTTGATCTATCCAATTTGACTGATAACGAATATTCATTCGCCGTCGGCGTATCCGAACCAGGGGCAAATATCGCTGCAACGGTTTCCCGACGTTTCTGATGGGTAGCTGATGTTGTTTGTGACATTCGTAGTTTTTGATGGAAGAGGGCTAGAGTCCAGGAGTCGTTATGTAGATTGTTGACAATTTAGATCTGATCTGAACGTATTCGATAAAACTACCGAAGTCCGCGCAAACAAAAACAGAATCTTGAAGCTCAATAGTTAGGAGCGTCAGGTAAGAATTCAGCGCTTGGGAGGCGTCAAATGAAAACTATTATTACCGTCCTACTGGTTGCGCTGGCACTTGGAGTTACCGCTTGCAGCGGTAGAGATGCGCCGAGCCAAAACCTACCAAGCTCGGATTCTCCATTCTCGAAAATGCAGCTTGCCAAATTCCCAAAAAGTGACGCCTCGCTCATGGGAAAAAACGTCTTTGTCTTTTCAAAAACGGCTGGCTGGCGACACGATTCGATCGAAGCGGGCCAGAGCATGTTTCGAGAGCTTGCCGGTGAGTATAGTTTTGAGGTCGCTTTCAGTGAGGAAGCGAATATGTTCACGGATAAACGCCTTGCTCCATTCGACGTCATTGTCTTTTTGAATACAACGGGCGATGTTTTAAACGACCCCCAGCAGCGCGCGATGGAGCGGTTCATCCAGTCAGGTGGCGGCTTTGTCGGCATTCACGCCGCAACAGATACTGAAGCCAAAGGGTGGCCATGGTTTGTGAAACTGGTCGGCGCGTCCTTTGATGGCCATCCAGGTGACCCCTCAAACGTTCAAATGGCAAGAATGACGGTCAAGAGTACTGACCATTTGTCGACAAAGTTCATTCCTCAAAAATTCAAGTTTCTTGATGAATGGTATGATTTTCGGGCCTTCAATCGCTCGGTCAATCCACTCGTTATGATCGACCGCGACAGTTACAGTGGTGCTAAGACAACTGGGTTGGAGCCAATTTCTTGGTTTCATGACTATGATGGCGGACGGTCCTTCTACACAAACCTTGGCCATAAGATCGGGACATACAGTGACTTAACATTTCAGAATCATGTTTTGGGCGGGCTTGCATATGCCGCTGGAACGTCGCAGCGGGATAACAGTCTGAATTATCGCCCGGATCCCGATCGCTTCAAAGCCGTTGATCTTACAGGCCCCCTTAGTGAACCGGTAAGCATGGATATCAGAGCTGACGGTTCGGTCTGGATCGTGGAGCGTAAAGGCGGCATCAAGCGTTGGTCAGAAACTGACGGTGTAGAGAGCTTTGGTCTCTTGGAGGATGTTTATTCACCGGAAGGGCTCGAGTTCGGTTTGATTGGTGTCGCAAGTTATCCCCTTAAAAAGTCTCCGCAGGGCCTGTTCCTTATGTACAATGTGAAAGCTGAGGAGCAGGTGCTTCAACGCCTGTCTTATCTCCCACTGAATGATGATGTGCTGGATCAGGACAATCGCCTTAACTATCTCGACATCCCGATGGACGAAACGTGTTGCCACACGGGTGGAGCCATTCGGTTTGGACCTGATGGGCATCTCTACCTGGCAATAGGTGATAACTCCAACCCTTTCGAGCTGTCTGGCTTTTCGCCGCGTAGTGAGGATGACACAGTTCGCGATGCGCGCAGATCTTCCGGAAACACAAAAGATCTCCGTGGTAAAATTCTACGCATCTCACCGAGTCTGGATGGCACGTATACCATCCCAGATGGAAATCTTTTCGAGGATCCTGATGAGGGGCGCCCTGAGATATATGTAATGGGGACCCGTAATCCATACACAATCGGTTTCGATACAGTCACGGGACACCTTTACTATGGCGACGTTGGACCCGATGCGCATGCTGATGCCGAGCGTGGGTCCCGCGGGTATGATGAGATTAATCGTGTTACGGAAGCCGGTAATTTCGGTTGGCCCTTCTTCGTTGGCGACAATTCCCCTTACCGAAAGCTGGAGCCGGAAACAGGTGAACTCGGCAAGCTCTATAATCCGCAGCGACCCGTTAATTCGTCCCCGCGTAACACTGGTGCCAACGTACTACCGCCTGCCCAACCTGCTCTCGTCTGGTATCCCTATACACTGTCAGAGAAGTTTCCAGCTCTCGGGCAAGGCGGACGAAACGCGCTATCCGGAGGCGTTTATCGCCGTCCAAAAAATGCCGGAGCGACAGTTGCCTGGCCAGACTATTTCGAAGGGAAGCTCATCATTGGTGATTTCATTCGACGCCAGTTGAACATTGTCACCATTGATCAGGCGGGTCGTGCTGAGCGCGTTGAAACCGTAGCGGAAAGTGCCCCGCTCAACTCGCCTCTGGATCTTGGTTTTGGACCAGATGGGGCGCTCTATGTCCTGAACTATGGATCAGCATGGTATTCGGCTAATAACGATTCCGGTCTAATCAGGCTAGAATATCAAGGCGCCGGAAACCGTCTACCGAATGTCGTCCTCAACTCGGATAAGGTGGCAGGGGGACTACCCTTGAACGTAAGCGTTTCCTCCGAAGGAACCATGGACCCGGAAGGAGATGATCTTGTCATCGACTGGCAAGTAGTTCCGATTGAACGCGGCGCAGAATTGACCAACCTCGATGAGCTATTTAGTGCCCCGCAAGCCGTTGGTCAGACCGCAAATTTAGCCATTACCATGGCTGGCGCGCATGCCATCATTGCCAGAGTAAAAGATGAAGATGGCGCTTACGCCTATGCCGCGCAAGAAATCGAAGCGGGGAATGAACCGCCAAAAGTCACCATCAAGTTTAATGGAAATCAGAGCTTCTATTGGCCTGAAAGGGGCATGGTCGACTATCAGATCATCTCCGAAGATCCAGAGGATGGTAGCAGTCTGGCGGATGAGTTTTTAAAAGAACGGATAACGGCCCGGTCACGGTCCTTTGCGCTCACTGAGCCAATCGATGACGTTATTGGACACTTGGAGAATCCGCCATTGAATGCAGCAGCTCTCCTCTCGGAAAATAACTGCACGACGTGCCACCAGATCGATGCTGAATCGGTTGGGCCGAGCTACATGGATGTCGCTTTTCACTATTCGGAGCGCGACGATGCCAGCGCTTATTTGAAGAGCGTGCTTGAAAATGGCGGTGCTGGTGTATGGGGCGATCATCAAATGCCAGCGCATGATTATCTGGATGAGAATGTCCGAAGCATCATGGTCGATTATGTTTTAGGTCTATTTGATGGGTCGTCGCCCTTGCCGGTTGAGGGCCAAATTGACTTTGCATCAATAGCTTCAGAACTACAGCTTCTTGAGATGAAAGCATCTTATGTCGATGAGGGCACGTTAGAAGCCCCCTCTTTGGAGGCGACTACGTTTGTCGTGCTGACACTAAACGAACTTCACCTTGAAGTCTATACACCTAATCAGGGCGCACTCGATGGCGTTAACAAAGTTTGGGCTGATCAAGGCCGAAAAGGACTTGGTCTCAAAGCAAATGGAAGCTTCGTTAATCTTGGGCGGTTTGATCTGACTGATATAACCAGCGTTGTCGCAAATACTCTGGATGGGCGGCAACATATGAATGGTGATGTCGAACTACAGATTAGGCTTGGATCAGGTGAGGGTGATGTCTTTGCCACGAGCGTATTTCCACTTCAATCGAACGCAGAAGATAAATGGCAATTGACGCCAAACACGCTTGAACGCACCAGACCCATGGAAGGCTTTCATGATTTGTATCTTGTGGCTAATTCTGTTGGAGGTGCTGACCATGTTGGCATTTTCTCTCTGATCTTTGAATTCGAATGAGACCTGTACTGACTGTGTGGTGCGATCAGTCTAATGTGGGCCAGTCTCCAGCGCCGAACGGAGTTGGGGCCCTTATCCCGCTAGAATCTGACTCCATTCTGAGGGGGGGCCTTTCTCATCGATTTGGACGTCTGCCGATGGTTGATGTGGCGGTCTAAATTGAGGTGATTATAGAACGAAACGTGGGTCGAAACGAATTTCTGTAGGTTCGACTTTCGACAAACTTCGGATACCGTAAGTACAAAGTTCATACAAAGGATTGGTTTATGCATCAGCGTTTAGGGGTACTAGCTGCCGTCGTCTTTCTGCTCGCTGGATGTGCTAGCATACCATATGGTGCCGAAGGTCATGGCCAACCTCGGGAAGCTCAGCAAACACCACCCAACATCATTATCTTTTATGCCGATGATCTTGGATATGGTGATGTCAGTCGTTACGGTGCGACAGCCATCCAAACCCCGAATGTCGACCGGCTTGCTGAGCATGGCCTTTTGCTGACGGACGCGCATGCGACTTCAGCGACCTGTACACCATCACGTTATTCGCTTTTGACGGGAGAGTATGGCTTCCGCAGTAGAGCGAACATCTTACCCGGGGATGCCCCCGCCTTGATCCGTCCTGGCAAACCGACACTTCCGAGCATGCTTCAAGATAATGGCTATACGACCGCTGTGATTGGAAAATGGCATCTGGGATTGGGAGACGACGATCTTGATTGGAATGCTTCGATCTCACCCGGCCCACTGGATATTGGCTTTGACACAGCCTTTCTGATTCCAGCAACCGGGGATCGTGTACCAACCGTATATGTCGAGAACGATCGCGTCGTGGGGGTGGAGCAGGATGATCCTATTTTCGTGGATTACGCAGACAGGATTGGTGAGCGCCCAATTGGGAATGATCGCCCAGACTTACTGCGTGTTGGTGCCGATGAGCAGCATGGCAAGACGATCATCAATGGTGTCTCACGCATCGGCTACATGGCGGGCGGGCAAAATGCAGAATGGGTTGATGAAGACTTTCCAATGGTTTTTACCGACAAAGCCAAAGCGTTCATTCGTGCCAACCAAGATGGTCCGTTTTTCCTCTTCTTCCCGTTCCATGACCCCCACGTGCCGCGCCTGCCGCATCCGCGCTTTCAAGGAGCAACAGAACTGGGTCCGCGGGGCGATGCGATTGTCCAAATGGACTGGATGACAGGTGCTGTAATGGAAGAGATTGAAGCGCTCGGCTTAACAGAGCAAACGCTTGTCTTCTTTACCAGCGACAATGGCCCGGTACTGTTTGATGGGTACGATGATAATGCCGTCGAACGTAACGGTGATCACTTGCCGGGTGGGCCGTTTCGCGGTGGTAAGTACAGTGCCCTGGAGGCAGGGGCTCGCGTTCCAACAATTGTGTCTTGGCCTGGACAAGTGACACCCGGAACAAGCCCGGCCCTTTTATCTCAAGTTGATCTGTACGCTTCCCTTGCAGAACTTGTGGGTCACCCATTGGAGAGCGATGTTGCCATCGATAGCCTTGCTCTCATCGACGCTTGGCTTGGCGAGGATACGCATGGGCGCGACATTCTTTTCAAGGAAACGCCTGCCACCAGCGCCCTCAGACACGGTAGCCTCAAATACATCTCTCCCGTTCCTGGCGCGGAAGGACAAAACTCTGTTACCAAGTTCAGAGGGATTGATCTTGGGCGACGATCAGTACCTCAGCTTTATGACCTGGACATAGATATTCGCGAAGAAAACAATCTGAGTGAGGAGTCTCCCGATCGGATTGTCAAAATGCAAAGCATGATTGACGAGATAAAAACTCGCAAACAGTCAGCGCGCAATAAGGTATCGCGGTAGGTGCGCCCGTCTTAGGCTAACCCGTGACCATTTTCGCCAGATAGACGTTTAAGGCGTCAAAAAAATTGCGTTACTTGGGGCATATTGTTTCCAGTGACGATCGCTATCTAGTCGAGGTTATAGCCAACTCCACTCTGGCTACCCATCCGCTGACATTGTGGCGCCGAGGGCTGCCTGTAGAATTCTCATATGGGTGATCCTTCTTCCAATGCAGAGACCGTCGCGAAGCGTCCCATCGCGGTGTGGACGCTTGGCGGGTTGTTCTCTGCTAACGCGGTTGGGCTAGACAGTCCTTTGGTCGTCGTTCCTAGCGTTGCCTCGCACTTCGAAGTAACTCCAGGCGAGGCGCAGCTAGTTATTGTTTTGTTCTTGGCTGGGTATGCGGTAGGGCATATCCCTATAGGGTTACTTGGAGATCGCTTCGGGCGGCGTCCCATCATTTTGTCCGGGATTGCGGTAGCCTGTTTGATGTCCCTCCTTGCGGTTTTCGCGCCGACTTTCGAAGTATTGATCGCTGCACGATTTCTACAAGGCGTCGCCACTTGTGCTGCGGGCCTTCTATCGAGGGCTGTGATCCGGGATGTTTCAAGCGGTAGTCTCGCCTCGAAACTGACATCCAGCGTAATGATGGTGCTCGCGGTCCTGATAATCTTAACACCGCTCCTCTCTGGATACTTGTTGTATCTTCTCGACTGGCGCTATGTGTTGGCCGTAACCACGGTGTTTTTGCTGGTTTTGTTTTGGCTGACCGTTTCGTTTATTCCGGAAACGATGCATGCCGAGAAGCAAACCAGTCACCCTTGGCTTCAGTTTCGCGACAGCCTAAGGGTGTTTTTTCAGTCTGGACAATCGGTTCGCGCGGCGTTCTTAGGCGCGATTGCTTTCGCCACATTCTTTATATTCGCCGCTGCCGGTGCATCGCTCATTGTTGATGTCTATGGTCTACCTGCCGAGTATTTTGGGCCACTATTTGCTTTCGTGGCTCTGATCCAATTATCGGCATCTGCGTACAATTCTCATTTGGTTTTAAGACATGGTTCCAAGTTCATTCTTCGGCGCGCTGCCATAATGTGTGCGACCGGAATACTGCTGAGTGCAATTGGTGCAATATCAGGCTTTACACCACTCGTGCTGTTAATCGTTATTGCTTCGGTTTTCGCTGTAGCGCACGCATTGATTTTACCGAATTCGATTGCGATGACGCTTGACCCACTACCAGCGACAGCTGGGTTCGCCTCTGCCATACACGGCATGATGCAAACGGGTGTAGCTGCGTGTGCAGGCTTCATGGTTTCTATCGCGTACGACGCCACGGTTGTAACAATTTTGCAAATCTACTGTCTTTTTGGAGCGTGTACGCTGGTGACATTGATCGCTGGGGGTAAGTTGTTCCTGGGAGCACGAACATGAAACTATTTACAGAAATCATCTCAGCTATAACGGAATAAGCCATGCCTGAACTCACACTCTATCAGTATCCTCTAAGAGCTTGTTCAAGTGTTACCGTGAATGCACTCATGGAACTTGAATTGCCGTTTACAGATCGCGTTATTGACATCCGCTCAGGCGAGCAAAATAGCCCAGCCTATCGCCAGATCCATCCGTTTGGAAAAGTTCCCGCACTGTTAGTCAATGATATCGTGATCACTGAGAACGTCGCGATATTGCTATACCTTGATGCGCTCGTTCCCGGCGTAATATTGCCTGAATCAGGCTCGCCTTTGGATCGCGCGCAATATCATGCTGATCTTGTCTGGTGTACGGCGAGTATGCATCCAACGATTAGACAAGTGCGTATGCCATTGCGATATACAGATGGCGATGTAAGCGGTGTTCGTCAAAAAGGAATTGAGGATACGATCTATCTTCTCGACATCATAGAATCGCGAGTTTCTGATGACCGATGGTGGTATGGGGTGGAGTGGTCGATTTTGGACGTCTATGTGAATTGGGGTTTGGTCACCGCCCTTTCGACTGATCTCATTTCGCTTGAAAACTATCCGGGGATTCGCAGTCATATTGCACGTGTGCGCGCTCGTGAGACGTTTCAGGCTGCGCTAAAGCGCCAGACTGATGCCAAGGAAGCGGCAGGGCTAACGTTCCCCGATGAAACCAGTTGGAATGCAAATGTCGGTTGAGCGGCGTTTTACGCTATTTGGTTTTTCGTTTTGAGTTAGCGAACTGGCTCGGGGACACCTTGTTCTCTCTGCGAAAAAAACGGGAAAAATATGAAGGATCTTTGAAGCCAAGATCGTATCCTATCTCGGTAACACTAGCGTTGGTGTATATTAAGCGACGCTGAGCCTCCCTGTTTAGTAAGTCGTGGATATACTCCAGTGGGGACTGCCCAAACTGGGCCTGGCATACCCGGCTTAGCTGTTTGGAGGTGACGCCGATCTGCTCGGTGTATTTACTAATGCTCCAATGCTCTCGATAGTGATTGGCAGCGAGATCCTGAAACTTTCGTCCGACCTTTTGGTAGTGATTGCTGACTTCGCTCCGTTGTCTTACCAAACCGCCTGCGCGTGCTCTGCTAAGCGTAACCAACAATATGTGGACCGCAGCGAAGATTGCATCAAACGCTCCAATGTCGCGGCGACCTAGTTCAAAATCGATTATATCCAGGCATTGGTTCAGGCGCTGTCCCGCAATGGATCTAGCGGCGCTCAAGGGTATCAAGCACGCCTCATGGAGCCAATAATAAGTAGACGGCGTAGGGGAGTTTTTTGCCAACGGCATCATGAGTTCTTCGGCAACCGTGATGACATGGCCCGCGGCGTTGGGCGAATATCCAAATCCATGAACGCAATTGGTGGGAATTGAAGCGACAACCGGACCAACTAAAGTTGTATCCTTGCCCTCAATTGTGGCCTCGATCACACCCGAATTTAAGACAACGAACTGGTGCAAGCCAGAGTGGCGATGTGGTCTAATCTCCCAATTCTGACATTCGATATTGGAGAACAGTGCTTGTAAATGGACGAGGCCCAAATCGTTGCGCGCCGTTTCACCATAAAGAGCATAACGGGGAATTTGCTGGTCCATGCACTCAGTCTCTAGCGGATAGTTGTCCGAAAAGTACCATAATGGAGCGGTAAAATCCATTAAAAATGGCTTTATTGGGTACTAATGTACCATAAATATCATGGTGAGAGGATTGATTATGGAACGTGAGATGAGAGACTTTGACACTATCCCTGGTACATTTGTCTTTGATGGGCAGCGCACACGTCAAGGTTATCACTTGAACATGTTCTGCAAGTCGTTGGATGTGGAGAACAATCGGAAGCGGTTCGCCGAAGACCCAGCCTCTTATTTGGGTGGTTTTCCAATGACAGATGAACAGAATTGCGCGGTCAAGGATCGCGATTTTCTTAAAATGCTGAATCTAGGGGGCAACATCTATTATCTTTGGAAACTTGCTGCGTTCGATCGCATTTCTATGCAAGCTGCTGGCGCGGCCCAATCCGCTGATGGAATGAGTGAAGAAGAGTTCCGGAAAATGATGCTGGACGGAGGTCGCTCGATTGATGGCAATAGGTGGCTTCCGGAAGCTGAGTTATCTGGCCAGCCAAAGGAGACTGAAAGCCATGCTAAGCTTGTGGCGGGCATTGGCACCTCGCATGTGCCTGCGATTGGCGCGGCGCTCGACAACGGCAAAAGTGGATCCTCATACTGGAAACCGCTTTTCGATCAATTTGAGCCAGCGCGTGAGTGGATTGCAAAAGAGAAGCCGGACGTCTGCATTATCGTCTACAATGATCACGCACATGCGTTCGACCTGTCGTCGACATCAACATTCTCAATCGGGACATGCGAAGAATTCTTACCTGCGGACGAAGGGTATGGTCCTCGGCCAATTCCATCTGTCAAAGGTGATCCGCGGTTGTCATGGCACATTGCTGAGTCGCTTGTCATGGATGAGTTCGACATTACAATCGTCAATGAGATGACAGTGGATCATGGTTTGACCGTACCTTTGTCAATTTTGTTCGACCAGCCCGAAGCCTGGCCCTGCAAAGTTATACCCTTGATGGTGAATGTGGTTCAATACCCGCAGCCCACTGGGCTTCGTTGCTACAAACTCGGCAAAGCCCTGCGCAAAGCGATCGATATGTACGACAAAGATCTGAAAGTTATGGTGGTTGGCACTGGTGGTCTTAGCCATCAGCTACAGGGCCAACGGGCAGGCCTCATCAATGACGCGTTTGATCAACAGTTCTTGAATGATCTAGCTGCAGATCCCTTGGAAGTTACCAAAGTCACGCACGCTGAGTGGCTGCGCGAGACAGGATCGGAAGGCATTGAAGCAATTATGTGGCTTATCATGCGCGGTGCGCTTAATGATCGTGTCGAAGAGGTTTATCGCTTCACGCATTGTCCGGCGTCTAGCACAAATTACGGCATGACGATTTTGCGGAACCTTTCGGAAGACTAAGGCCCCCACCTTACCCCTCCCACTTTGTCCGCATTGTCACGATCTCTTCAGCCATTGTCGGATGCA
>CAYGPE010000023.1:0-8228 GCA_964351695.1 uncultured Hyphomonas sp.
TTCTCGGCCGCACCATAAGTCTGCTTGCATCGACAAGAACGACTAGGCCTGGCCGCCACCTGAATGCAGGTGAGCGCTATTTATGCCAATAATTTCAAGCGCCTGACCCCATTTCTTTTCATGCTCGCTGCCAAATAGAATTTCGTCGTTGGCTTGGCTCACAATCCAGGCATTATCCGCCAATTCTTCTTCAAGTTGGCCGGCGCCCCATCCTGCATATCCGAGCGCCATTGCCATATTCGCAGGTGCGCCGCCAGAGGCAATAGATTTCAGGATGTCGTGTGTCGCTGTCATACATAAGTCCGCTGTGACATCCAGCGTTGCGCCGTCGCTGAAATAGTCACTCGAGTGAACCACGAAACCGCGATCCTGCGCCATCGGGCCGCCATTCAAGACGTCTTGCGGAGGTAACTGAATGGTCGGCTCGATATTCAGCTGCTCTAGCAGGTCCGGTAGTTTCAGGTCATCCATGGGTTTGTTGAGGACGATCCCCATTGCATAATCATTTTGGTGGGCACAAAGCAGAATCACAGAACGGGAAAAACGTGGATCGCTTATACTTGGCATTGCCACCAAAACTTTGCCCGTGAGATCTTCCATATTCTCTCTCCGTAGTGTTAACGCTACAGGAATGCCGACGCGTGGCAAGCGATAGCATTTGTATTCGGCAGCTGCTCAGCCTATCTCTCATGCATCGAAACAGGAGACACGATATGACAATCAAAACTGGTGATAAGCTACCTGAGGCAACTTTCATGGAAATGACTGAGAATGGCCCAGAGCCAAGATCAACATCGGATGTGTTTGCCGGCAAGACGGTCGCATTGTTTGCTGTTCCAGGGGCTTACACACCAACATGCTCTGCGAAACACTTACCTGGCTTTGTTGAGAAAAAAGCTGATCTCGCGGCAAAAGGAGTCGATGAGATTGTCTGTACTTCCGTGAATGATGTGTTCGTCATGAATGCATGGGGCAAAAGTTCAGGCGCTGAGGGCGTTCGGATGCTCGCCGATGGCAATGGCGCGTTTGCGAATGCCATTGGGCTTGAGATGGATGGAACAGGCTTCGGTATGGGGACGCGCTCGCAGCGCTATTCGATGATTGTTAAAGATGGCGTAGTGGCTGAACTTAACGTGGAAGAGGCCGGCGCATTTGAGGTTTCCAGCGCTGACTATCTATTAGGCCAGCTCTAACTCGAGCCGCGTCTTCATAATTTGTAACGGAATCGAGCGAAAGATGGTGTGTTCCATGGGGAATGCGCCGTTTTTCGATGAATTATTATTGAAAAACGGCAATTCACCTCCCATGTGAATTAGAGGTTATTTTCAGGGAGGACTACATGGACGGAAATCTTATTGTACTTGGTCTATTAGCTTTCGCAGCGCTAGTGCTGCTTTCGTCATCATTCAAAGTCGTGCCGCAAGGCTTTAATTACACAGTCGAACGCTTTGGCCGTTACACGCGGACATTGCAACCGGGCATGAGTGTCATCATTCCATTTTTTGATCGAATTGGTCGCAAGATGAACATGATGGAAAGCGTTCTCGATATCCCAACGCAGGAAGTGATCACGCGGGATAACGCACAGGTCTCATGTGATGCAGTTGTCTTTACACAAGTCATTGATCCCGTATCGGCCGCCTATGAGGTGAACAACCTTCAGAATGCCATCACGAATCTTTCGCTAACGAATATTCGTACAGTGGTTGGCTCGATGGACCTCGATGAGGTCCTATCGAACAGGGACGACATTAACGCACGGCTCTTGTCCGTCGTTGATGCGGCGACAAACCCGTGGGGCGTGAAAGTCACACGGATCGAAATTGCTGACCTGTCACCACCGGCCGATATTACTGAAGCTATGGCACGTCAGATGAAGGCGGAGCGTTTGAAGCGGGCCGAAATCTTGACCGCAGAAGGCGAAAAGCAGTCTGCTATCCTGCGGGCAGAAGGTGAAAAACAGTCTGCTATTCTTGAGGCTGAAGGCCGCCGCGAGGCTGCTTTCCGGGATGCAGAAGCGCGCGAGCGTGAAGGCGAGGCGGAAGCCAAGGCAACGGCCTACGTGTCTGAAGCGATTGCGCAGGGGGACGTCAATGCGATCAATTACTTCCTGGGCCAGCAATATGTGGCTGCGTTTGAAAAGCTTGCATCTGCAGGCGGCAATAAAACGGTCATCATCCCGGCTGAATTTAGCTCGATCCTCGGCACGATTGAGGGTATTAAAAGCATGACAGATGCTGCCAAGGATGCGCGTAATACGCCGACAGCTGTTCCGCCAGTAGGTCGGCGGGGAGACTGATCATGGAGATGTTTGACCTCACACTATGGCCACCAACCGCCTGGCATTGGCTGGCGATTGGCCTTCTGCTTATCGCGATTGAGATGGGTGTCGGAACATTTGACCTGCTCTGGATATCCATCGCTGCGGCAATCACATCGGCCTTCACCGCCTTTGCGCCAGATGCGATGACCGGTTGGCAGGGGCAGCTTATTGTCTTTGCCATTACCTCTGCCATCATGGTCGTAATTGGACGCACGGTGTTTAGAAGCATCCGTGACGGCACACCCGAGCACCCAACTCTGAATAAGCGTATGGCAAGTACTGTTGGCTCTAAAGGCCTTGTTGCATCTGCGTTTCAAGGCGGTATGGGCCGGGTGAAGCTTGGCGACACTGAATGGTCTGCTGAGACCATTGATGGCAGTAATCCGGCAATTGGCACAGGTGTTCGGGTCGAAGAAACCGAAGGCAACAAGCTGCGCGTGCGGGTCGTTTAAAAAAGCGATCCCTGATCAGAGTTTTTAGGAGCGGCGGGCTTTTTGCTTGCCGCTTTTTTTGTTTGTGGGCGAGATTTTGGCGTTTTGGGTTTCGAAGTTTTGGCGCTTCCGGTACCAATTGAAGCTTCCACGTCGCCATCATGAAATGTAAGCTGAACGCTTTCGATCTTCTTTGCCGTTTTTGCCGTACGTACAAGTTTGCCATCTGCTGAGCGGACGAGGACATAGCCCCGCTTCAAAGTCGCCTGATAGGAGAGTGTCTCTAAAAGTTTCGCCTCTGAGGCGAGTGAGTTCGATTTGCGATCGGTAATACGAAGAAGAGCTGGCCGCGCGCGGATCGCAACATCACGCAGGTGGCTTCTGTGACGTCTTGAGTCTGCAAGCAAAGGTTCAAACCTCAGCCGTGATGATGTGCGGGTAAAGACAAGCTGTTTCGTATTTACAGTCAGTGAGAGTCCCGTCTTGAGAGACATCGATAGTGTCTCAAGCGATTGCCGTTTCTGTACTAAAACCTGATCTGGTCTGCGCAGCTTGGCGCTTGTTTCATTGAGCTGCGCCCGGGCAATTTCGAGCCGCCGCGTTGCTGCTTGGCCAAGTCGATTTGAAACATGATCAAAGCGTTGGCTTTTATTTTCCAGCAAACGTTCGGGGCGGGGTAGGCGGGCAGAGAGCAAGTTTTGCTCACCGCGCTGCACACGTTGTGTCAAAGCGCGCTTTTGGCGTTGCTCCAACTCATTCAAATTGAGCTGAAGCTCGCTACGTACGGGCACCGCAATTTCTGCGGCGCCTGTCGGTGTCGGTGCGCGCGCGTCTGAGACATAATCAATCAGGGTCGTGTCAGTTTCGTGCCCGACGGCAGAAATTAATGGAATTTTGCTGTTGAAAGCCGCCCGAACAACGTTCTCTTCATTAAAGGGCCAAAGGTCTTCAATAGAGCCACCCCCGCGTCCCACGATGAGGACATCTGGCCGGTTTAGGCCTGTCAGGGCATTAAAGCCCTCAATCGCGGCTGTTATCTGAGCTGCAGCAGTATCGCCCTGTACGAGCGCGGGCCACAGGATGACCGTGACGGGAAAACGGTCTTGGATACGATGCAGGATATCCCGAATAACCGCACCTGTAGGTGAGGTCACAACACCAATTGTCTTCGGCAAGAATGGAAGCCTTTGCTTGTGCTGAGGTTCAAACAGGCCTTCAGCAGCAAGCTTTTTCTTACGTTCTTCGAGAAGCGCCATCAGCGCGCCGGCTCCGGCAGGGCGCAGGGATGACGCAATCAGTTGATAATTGGAGCGCCCCGGATATGTTGACAGGTGCCCTGTCGCGACGACTTCCAACCCTTCTTCGGGCCGGAATGGCAATTTGCTAACCTGACCCTTCCACATGATCGTGTTGAGGACGGCTTTATCGTCCTTGATGTCAGCATACATATGGCCAGAACGTGCGATCGTAACGCGCCCAAGCTCGCCTCGTACGCGAACACGGTCATAGGCCGTTTCCACAGTACGCTTCAGCGCTGCCGACAATTCCGAGACGGTTTGCTCTTGTAAATTGGACGTCGCGGAATCACTCATACCGCATGTTTAGCGTGAGTTGTGGAAACGGTCACGCTAGCCAAGCACGGCGATGGTTGTCTCAGACTGGAAACCATTAAAATCCGTTGCCAAGGCTTGACCATAGGCACCGAGATGGCAGATCTCGATCCAGTCGCCCTCGTGCGTATCGGCAGGAAGTTCGAACGGGCCGGCCATCATATCCAGGCTGTCGCATGTCGGTCCAAAGAAACGAAACGGCGATGTTGCAAGATCTTTTTCGCCCGCACGATGCAATTTGACAGGATACTTCCATGCGCAGTTAGCGGCATCAAAAAGCGAGCCATAGCTGCCTTCGTTAAGGTATAAGTCTTTGCCTTTGCGAAGCTCAACCCGTGCCAAAGTCGAGCCACCTTCGCCGCAAAGCGCGCGGCCTGGCTCGCCGATGACCTCTAGCTTATCGAAGCCAAAGATTTTGAGGCCCTTGTCGATGCGCGCGAAATAGTCAGCCATTGGGGGCGGTGTCATGCCCGGATAGGCGACAGGGAAACCTCCGCCGCAATCAATGCTATCGATGCGCACATCAGCGTCTTCGATCATGCCTGAGACATAAGACAGGGCGCGGATATAGTCGGCGGGGTCCATGCACTGACTGCCGACATGGAAGCAGGCACCAAGCTTAGCAGTCATCGGGCGCGCAGATTTCAGCAGAGCCACAGCCTCATCATACTTCGCGCCGAATTTTCCGCGCAGAGGCATGCTCGCGCTACCGCTTGTCGGAAGGGCAAGACGCAGGTGAAGATGAAGGTCCTGCGCGTCATTAGTCTCGACGAGGATCTTGCCAAGCTCGGCTGCGCAATCAAAAGCGAAGTTACGGACACCACGCGCATAGGCGTGGCGGATAGTCTGCCGCGACTTGACCGGGTGCATCAGGTAGAGTTCTGCATCTGGGCATGAGGCGAGTACCAGGTCGATTTCGCGGATCGAAGCAACATCAAACGCGCGAATACCAGACGCCCATAGAGTTTTCAGGACAGCAGGATGAGGATTGGCTTTGACGGCGTAAAGCGTCTTGCCTGGGAAACCGTTCAGGAAGGTTTCTGCCGCGACTTCAATCTTCTTTGGGTATAGGACGTAGATCGCATCATCGCCTTCATAGGCGTTGATCGCGTCTGCAACTGTGTTGAAGACGGGTAGACCATTTGGGCGATCAAAATCTGGAATAATGGCGGGTTGCGCAAGGCGTGAGATAGATGAATTGAACATGGCTGTAAAAAAGTCCGGATGTGCGGAAAACCGCGCAATAAATAGGTCAGACACACCTGTTAGGCGTCTGGCGTAAACGGATTGGCGGGCTAAAGCGCCCGCTACAGCCTTATAAGTTCAGCCACGGCAGCCATATAATCGGCGTCCTTGGCAAAAGTCCTGTGCACAGTTGTCGTGTCAAAAGCCACGTCAATTTTTTTAATCAGGGTCGCAGAAGCGAGCGCAGGGTAGGTCATCCAAGTATCCTCGCAAAGCAAGACCGGTGGAGCCGGTGTTGAAAGTGAAGACAATTGGCTCCCCCGTACTGACAGCCATCATGGCTCGTCGTGGTTCGCTTACATGTCAGCGGCTCAAATACGAATGGTGCTATAGAAAGTCAACCTGAAGCTGTGCATTTTCACGTTTATGAAAACGGTCGATGCGCGTTAATGATAACGCATCGACCGATATGCATGATTAGCGTGACCACCAGCCGCGTTTTTTCTTGGCGGGCTTCTCTGAGGTTTGAAGCACGGGCTCGCTCGCGATCGGTTGATCTGGCTTGTATACCGCCGCTTTAGTCAGCTCTTTTTCGGGCTCCGGCGGCACGTCTGTCGTCGTTGCTTCAACCAGTTCCGGCTCGGGTTTTGCCTTAGGTGTACGTCGACGCTTTGGTTTTGGTGTTTCCGTATCGACGACAGGCTCAGGGGTAACATCCGGCGGAGTTTCGGCGGCAGCTTCAACTGGTGTGTCACGTGTTTCGGTATGTGCTGGCGTTTCAGTTTCACCATCATCTCGGCCACGTCGGCGGCGTCTACGGCGCCGTTTTTTGCGGCCAGTGTCTTCACCTTCAGCATCGCTTCGGGTTTCGCCGCCACTTTCGCTTTTTCCCTCAGGCGCCTCTTCAGGGACTACTGGCTCTGCCGTTTGAGCGGCAGGCATAGCGACAGCTGAGGCTGAAAGTCCGCCTTCGGAGGCGGCAGGCATTTCTGGTGGTTCTTCGCCTAGTAGGTTCGGGACACTGACGGCGAGACCATCCAGCAAGGCGCCGCCATCGCTTGGTGGTGCTCCTGGGTCTAATCTATCGCTATCGCGTTTGCGCCGACGTCCACCGCGGCGTCCACGCCGCCGCCGCTTGCGTCCACCCGTGTCAGTTTCGTCATCGCCTGAGATGCTTTGGCTGCTCTCGTCTTGTCCCTCAGATGTCTCGATGACATCATTTTCATCCTCATCGTCGGTTGGCAGTAAGTGGTCATCCTCGTCACCGACCAAGGCTGCCGCGCGATCAAATTTCTTACGACGACGTGAGTTTGAAGCCTTTTCGGCATGCATTTCAAAGTCACCAGGGATCATTGCGGCGGAAGACTTTATCGCGATGGTAAAACCAGCGTCTGCCTCAACTTCAGTAATGACGTCCCGTTTTGCGTTCAGCAAATACAGCGCCACATCAGTCGGGGCTGTTATCGATAAGCCGCGTAGCCCGCCGCCTGCGACACGCGCCTCAATCGCTCGTAATAGCTGTAGAGCTGAAGACGATATGGATCGTCTGCGGCCTGTGCCATCACAGGACTCGCATTTCGCCGATGTGGCTTGCAAGACGCCTGCACGTCGTCTTTGCCGTGAGATTTCCATAAGGCCGAATTGCGAAATTCGGCTATTTTGAACCCGTGCCCGATCCAGTTTGAGGCATTCTTTCATTCTCTTTTCAACGGCGCGATTATTCTTGTTTTCATCCATATCGATAAAATCGATGACGACGAGGCCCGCCAGGTCACGCAGCCGCATCTGACGACACGCTTCTTCAGCTGCTTCAAGATTGGTACGCAGTGCTGTCTGCTCAATACTGCGCTCTTTGGTGGATTTGCCGGAATTTACATCGATCGCGACCAGGGCTTCGGTCTGATTGATAACCAGATACCCGCCCGATTTCATTTGCACCGTCGGATTGAACACAGAGTCCAGTTGATCCTCGATACCTTCAGATACAAATAGTGGAGCAGGGGATGTCCAGCGCAGGACTTTACGAGCCTGATTTGGCATCAGGACTTTCGCGAGATCTTTGGCTTCGCGGTATGCGTCATCGCCTTGGACAATGACTTCTTCAATCTTGCGATCAAACATGTCGCGCATGGCACGGTGCACGAGACCGCCTTCTTCATGAATACGTTCAGGGGCCATGGAATCCATGGTTTTAGTTCGAATTTTTGTCCACAGATTGAGAAGGTAGTCATAGTCGCGGTGGATATCGCTTTTCGTACGCTTCGCTCCGGCCGTTCGAACGATCAGGCCCATACCCTTCGGAAGCTCAAGGCCATCCATGATTGACTTCAAGCGCTTGCGGTCATTGCCGTTTGGAATTTTCCGAGAGATGCCCCCACCGCGGGGTGTGTTGGGCATTAGAACAGAATAGCGCCCAGCAAGTGACAGATAGGTGGTAAGCGCGGCGCCTTTATTACCGCGCTCTTCTTTGACGACCTGAACCAAGAGTACCTGCCGGCGGCGGATCACTTCCTGGATTTTGTAACGCTTGCTGGCGGCGCTGGAGCGGGATTTACGAGCGGGACGCTTACGGCGCGCAGGCTTGGCCTGAGCCTTTTCGGCATCCTCTGTATCCTCGTCATCAGCTGCTTCAGAAGCAGTTTCTGAGGTCTCTTCCGATTCGTCTTCGACTTCATCAGA
>CAYGPE010000023.1:8328-28242 GCA_964351695.1 uncultured Hyphomonas sp.
CTGCTTCAGAAGCAGTTTCTGAGGTCTCTTCCGATTCGTCTTCGACTTCATCAGAATCATCTACATTATCGATATCATCTTCATCGTCGATATCGTCGTCAGCCTCAGCAGCTTCTCTTGCAGCCTCTTCAAGCAGGGCATCACGATCAGCTTGCGGCAACTGATAGTAATCAGGGTGGATTTCGCTAAACGCGAGGAAGCCATGGCGATTGCCGCCATATTCAACGAAACAGGCCTGTAATGACGGCTCAACGCGCGTCACTTTTGCCAGATAGATATTTCCACGAAGTTGTTCGCTACCAGTTGTCTCGAAATCGAAGTCTTCAACGCGTTTGTCGTTGACGAGTGCGACACGGGTCTCTTCCGGGTGGACCGCGTCGATCAGCATTTGTTTGCTCATATTGATATGCCTTGGAAACTGGCGGCGCTAAGGCTCGCGACGGTCGCGAGTCATGGCCAAGCACGCCAGATAGTGTGTGTGTAGGGACAGGGTGCTCTACAATCGCCCAATACCCCGTAAGAGGTTGGCGAATGGATTGTGTTGCCGCAGCCTGTAAGCTCATAGTCTATCCGTTCCGGTGCGGGCACTGTGCAGGGGGTTTTGCCTGTTCACTAGCCCATCGGGGATTCTGTGACCCCGGTAAATTGGGGTGTGTTTTCCTACATGCCCCTTATAGGGGTGAATTGAAAGACCCAAAGTGCGTGCAGAGAGATGAATATTCACCTGCTGTCAGTAAATTTGCCATTAAGACTGGGTCTGGCAGTATGCTGAGGTAAATAAGAAACCTCTCGTGTGACACGGGAATCGGGAATGCAGATGGTGTTCATGCGTAGGCTCATAACGCTTTTCGCTATGTTGTTTTGTGCAGCAAGTGCGGCAGCTCAGGTCAATTCTGTTGGCATCGCGGGCGACGGCGAGTTTACGCGAATCACAATTACGTCTGATCAAGCGCTAAACGCTGAAGTTTTCACACAGATTGGAGAAAATGGCCGGGTCTTCCAGCTAATTCCAGAATATTTCTCACTCGCACCAGAGGCTTATTTGGGCCAACCGACTGGCGGCGTAGAAGCCTATACACTCGACACGGATCGCATCAGTTTTGAGTTACAAATGCCAATGATGATCGTTCGTGAGCTCGATTTGCCGCCCACCGGTAGTGAAACACGACACCGTTTCATATTGGACTTGTCTCGCGTATCCGAGACCAGATTTGATGAGGCCGCTGCGCGCGATGCGGTGCGTTTGGCGCGTTTCCGAGCGCCCGAAGCTGAACCGGTAGCGATTGAAACAGCCGCCGCAGCGGTCGCGCCACCATCTGCCAAACCTTGGGGGCTTGGAGAGGCGATCAAAGCTGTTGAGGCGCGCCGCTATACTGTCGTGATTGATGCCGGACATGGCGGTAATGACCCAGGCGCTCTTGCCGTAACTGGCGGCAAAGAGAGCGATGTCGTTTTGAAAACCGCTATTGCGCTCATGACAGAATTACAAAAATCACCGCGCTACGATGTACGTCTGACGCGCGATACCGACATATATATAGAGCATGAGGACCGCGTATCTATGGCCCGCGATTGGGGAGCCGATCTGTTTATTTCACTTCACGCTGATGCGGCCGTAAAACCTGACATTTCTGGTGCGTCTGTCTATACAATTTCCACAACGGGCGAACGGCGCATTAACAATACAGCTAACAAGTATGGATGGCATTTACCGATTGAAGACGGAACGCCCGATGATGTTTCGGATATTCTGGAAGACCTTATCAAGCGGGAAACCAAATCCAACTCGACAGTTTTTGCTGAGTTTCTTGTGCCCGAATTGGCGCAGGCCGGACCGCTATTACGCAATACCCATCGGCAAAAAAACCTGTTTGTCTTACTCGCGCCAGATGTACCGGCTGTGTTGATTGAAATTGGATTTTTAACCAATAAAGCCGATGCTAAACGCTTGAAATCTTCAAGCGGGCGCAAGAAATCTGCGCAGGCTATCCGCCGGGCGATAGACGCTTATTTCGACCGTCAGGACTTGCGGCTCGCAACAAACTGATTCCACGGTCTTCCTACTGCACCATTCGCGCCTTAGTGTTGCCCCGAAAGCGTGTGATTCACTGCTATTGATGTTCTGAATATGATGAGGTCCGCCTGTATGTGGGAAGCTATCAAACGACGCGTATTCACTTGGAAATTTCTTATGTGGACCGTCTTGGCTGGTGTGGCTGTATTCATTCTGGCTATCATTGCGTTCTTGCTCTGGATGGCTGCGCTGGGGCGCACTGTTCCGTCCGTTAAAGCGCTTGCCGATTATGACCCGCCTGTGACGTCACGCGTTCACGCTGGCGACGGAACGCTTATTTATGAGTTCGCCGATCAGCACCGGGTCTTCGTGCCATATGAGGCGATACCGGAGCATGTGGTTCAGGCTTTTGTATCTGCAGAAGATAAAAAATTCTTCACCCATGGCGGCCTTGATTATGTGGGTATGACGCGCGGTGCTGTGAACACGTTGAAGAATAAACTCCGTGGTAGCGGGGGCATGCAGGGTGGTTCAACAATTACCCAGCAGGTTGCCAAGAATATGCTGCTCTCGCGCGATCAAACTGTCGTTCGCAAGGCCAAGGAAGCTATTGTTGCGCAAAGAATGGAAAAGGCCTTTTCAAAAGAACATATTATGGAGCTCTATCTGAACGAGATTTATCTCGGTGGACGCTCCTACGGTGTTGGTTCCGCAGCTCTGAACTATTTCAATAAATCATTGCCTGAGCTGGACTTATCCGAAGCCGCTGTTCTTGCCTCGCTGCCGAAATTCCCAGGCCGGTCTAACCCCTATAATAATCCCAAGCGCGTGGTGCAGCGGCGAGACTATGTCCTGAACCGGATGGTTGAAGACGGATACATCACGCAAGAAGAAGCTGACGAAGCCATTGAACGCCCACTGACGACAACCAAGCGGCTACGCGGGCCTGAATACGCCGCCGCAACATATTTCGTACAAGAACTGCGCAAGCAACTGATCGAGCTATATACAGAATATGATGCAGCCGGTGAGATCAAGACGGATGGTGAAACCGTGCTGGAGCAGGGCGGTCTGTCGATCCGCACTACAATCGACACCAAACTGCAATTGGCCGCGCAGCAGGCGCTACAGATCGGGCTTGAGACTTATGATCGGCGTCACGACTATCGTGGCCCCTTGGCAATTCTCGACGCCAAGGCCGACGATGTCGTTGAGAAGCTTAACGAAGTTCAACTGCCCGGCGGTTACGGGACATGGGAACGCGGCATGGTCAAGAGTATTGGCGAAGCTGGCGCGCGAATTTTGCTCTCCGATGAAACCGAGACGGCCATCCCAACTGAAGACTTAGAGTGGGCGGCCACCTTTGAACGCCAAAACGGAAATATGGGCCTCGCACCCGGCGACGTCATCTTGGTTGAGGTCACGCGAAAACGCCTCAACGGCGAAGAAAGTGGCAATAGCGTCGAAGGCACCCCTGCAGATGACGACACTGTCCAACTCGCGCCGGAACCAATTTTGGTGCCGACCGGCATGTCTTCGTTAAAGCAGGTACCTGAGATTGATGGCGCTTTAGTCGCAATCGATCCACACACAGGCCGCGTGCTGGCGATGATGGGGGGCTATTCGTTCTACAAGAGCCCTTTCAACCGCGTCACGCAAGCAAAACGCCAGCCCGGTTCTTCCTTCAAGCCATTCGTTTACGGCGCAGCACTTGAGCGTGGTTACACACCCGCCACACGCATACTCGATTCCCCGTACGTGTATTACGATGAGCATACCGGTGATGAGTGGAAACCAGAGAACTATGCGGAAGGACGTAGCTATGGCGAGGTCACCATGCGGGTTGCGCTTGAGAAGTCCTACAACCAGGTGACAGCGCGCGTCGCGACCGATATCGGCATGGAAGCGGTTTCGGAATTCGCTGAAAGATTCGGTGTTTATGATCGTTTGCCGCCCTATCCCGCTATGTCTCTCGGTTCAGGTGAAACGACCCCTTGGCGCATGGCCAAAGCGTATGCTGCCTTTGTAAATGGCGGCAAGGAAGTTACCCCAACTCTGCTCGATCGTGTTCAGGATCGCCATGGTGATACGCTCTACAAGCATGACCAGAGAGCCTGCGAAACCTGTATGGCTGAAACATGGGATGGCGAAGGCCCACCGCTATTGCCAGATGACCGCCAGCAACTTGTCGATCCGATTATCGCCTATCAGATTGTCCATATGCTTGAGGGCGTTGTTGAGCGCGGAACAGGCAAGCGCGCCTTGCGTGTCGGCAAACCTCTAGCGGGTAAAACAGGCACAACAAACGACTATGTCGATGCCTTGTTCTACGGCTTTTCGCCAGACTTGGTTGTCGGTATCTGGATGGGGTTCGATACGCCAAAGACACTTGGTTTGAATGAAGGCGGCGGCTCCGTAGCCGGCGTTGTGTTCACTGAATTCATGCAACGCGCCTTGGAAGACAAGCCAAGCGTTCCGTTTCGAATTCCGCCCGGCGTGCGGCTTGTTTCGATTGATGCAAATACGGGGCAATTGCCGACCTTCGGATCCGGGGAAGTTATCCTTGAAGCTTTCCGGCCGGGGACTGAACCCGGAATGGTTTTTGAGGAAGATGACGACTTCAATCTGTTTGGTTCTGGAAGTTCAGTCTTTGAGAGGGTGCCCGAAGTGCCCACCGATCCTAACGCGATTGATCCTGTGACTGGCGAACCGATCACTGAAGATCCGAACGATTGCGATTTCGAGTTCGACACCTGTTGACGCTTTCGGCAAAGATCGTCATTTCACACGTCACACCAAACTCGAAAAGAGTCTGAAATGTCTGCAGAAATTTTGGCCATGGCCGATCAAATTAAACAGTCAGCAGCGCTGTTGAGGAGGCGTCTTTGACTGGGACGTTGCTGAGAAACGACTGGACGAGCTAAACGCCCTGTCTGAACGCCCAGACTTCTGGGATGATCCTGAAGCCGCCCGAAAGCTTATGGCCGAACGTCAAAAGCTCGAGTCGGGAATGGAAACGGTGCGTAAGCTCGAGCAGGAGGCTGAGGATGGTCTTGAATTGGTGGGGCTTGCAGACGGCGATGATGATATGCTCGCCGATGTTCTCACGTCTCTGACTGCGGCTCTGAGGCGCGCTGAGACTGCTGAACTTGAGGCCCTGTTATCCGGTGAAGCTGATGGCAATGATTGCTACATCAACATCAATTCTGGTGCAGGCGGTACAGAAAGCCAGGACTGGGCAGCAATGCTGCGCCGGATGTATGTGCGCTGGGCGGAAAAAGCGGGCTACAAGGTTGAAGAGGTTGAAAGCCATGAGGGCGATGAGGCTGGAATCAAGTCCGCAACCCTTCAGATTAAGGGCGACAATGCATATGGCTGGCTAAAATCGGAGCAGGGGGTCCATCGCCTCGTGCGCATTTCGCCATATGATAGTGCCGCGCGGCGCCATACATCTTTCTCATCAGTCGCGATCTCGCCAGTCATTGATGAGAGTATAGAGGTTGATATTAATCCGGCAGATGTTCGCACCGACACTTACCGCGCGTCCGGTAAAGGGGGGCAGCACGTCAATAAAACGGATTCTGCGGTGCGGTTGACGCACGAACCGACAGGTATCGCAGTAGCTTGTCAGTCCGGTCGTTCGCAGCATCAAAATCGTGCCGCAGCATGGGACATGTTGCGGTCGCGCCTATATCAAGTGGAACTTGAGAAGCGTCAGCAAGCTGCGCGCGACAGCCATGATTCGAAGACGGAGATCGGCTGGGGGCATCAAATTCGCTCTTATGTTCTACAGCCGTATCAAATGGTAAAAGACCTTCGGACCAATTACGAGACATCTGATACTGCTGGTGTTCTCGACGGGGATCTGACGCCCTTTTTAAGCGCGGCTTTATCCTTTGCCTTGGGAGAGTCTGAGCCTGAAGATGCATAGAAAAAGGCCGGACGCTTGATGCACCCGGCCTTAGAATACTTTGAATTGTGAAATGCGCTCGCTTTTATGCGTTGCCAGTCTGTCCAAGCGGTGAGGAGACACCAAGGCCAGCTGAAGTGGACGGCGTTGATGATGACGAGCTAGCAGCTTTAGGCGCTGAGTCTGTCAGTGGATTGTCTTCGCGGCGAACTTGGCCTTCAAACGAAGCTTCAGGCTGAATGATCAGCGCGGCGTGAATAATGTCGCCTTTTACGCGTCCGCCAGTTTCAAGCTCAACCTTCTTCGAACGAATTGAACCTTCGACAGTGCCTTTGACCCGCAGCGTTTCAGATTTGATTTCGCCATGCACGCTTCCAGTTGATCCGATTGTGACGTCACCAGCCGCAACATCGCCTTCAACTTTACCATCGATCTGCAAGGCACCCTCTGAAGTAATCGAACCAACGATGACCATGTCGGAGCAGATGATCGAGGCGCCTACACGCGAGGCGGGCTTCGAAGACGCCCCGCGCACTGCGTCCTGAGCGGGCGAGAATGCTGGGCCTGTTTCGTCTTTAGTCTTGGTGAACATGTTTTCCTGCCTTGATGAAATCTACTGGGTTGTAAGTCTTTCCGTGAAACAAAACTTCGTAGTGAAGGTGCGGTCCGGTACTGCGGCCGGTTGAGCCCATAAGTCCGATCTTATCACCAATCGCTACTTCTTGTCCTCGTTTTGCGAGAACTTTATTTAAATGTCCGTAACGCGAGACAAAACCTTGGCCGTGATCAATATCAACGACACGACCATAGCCACTTTTGGTTCCAGCATAGATAACTGTGCCAGGTCCAGCTGCCACAATTGGCGCGTTCCAGCCTGCGCCCATGTCGATGCCGCCATGCCAGCCGGGGCGCTTGCTGATCGGGTCAGTACGTAGTCCAAAGTTTGACGTGATGCGTGAGGGAATGCCAATCGGTGTCGCCAGTGGAAGCTTATCGACCATATTTTCAAAATGGCGAGCTTCTTCCATCCGGGCGGCGACTTGCGCTACACGAATGGCGAACTCTTGTTCTTCAGGGCTTTTGAATTCACCCGAAAGGAGGCTGGCAAACGAAACCTCAGGGCCACCCATATTCGCGCCCTCAGCGCCGCTCGTAATGCGCCCCGCGCCAACATTTGTCAGGCGCAGCACGCCGCGAGCCGCCTCCGCGCGCTCTACGGCAAGCTCTTCAATATCGTCCAGGAAAACTTGTTGCTCTGTTCTGATGCGGCTGACCTGTCCGCTTAGACCGACTTGCGGCAATGTTTGCGCGGTTTGCGTTAAGCGTTGGGACTGGCGGGCATCAGCTTCGTCGATTGAAGCGGTAACGAGGAGGGATGCTGAGTCACCGCGGATCGCCGAAACCTCAAGCTCACCCCCCGTGCGCAGGGCCTCAAGCATTGTCGTAAGCGTGTTGTGGCGTTGCTCAAAATCGAGCGTGGCATCTTGGAACGCTTCGGTACGCTGGGCGAGTTGCGAACTCGAAAGGGCCTCTTTGGCGCGGAGGTCTTGAACCCAACGCTGTAGCTTTTGGACCTCGCCGTCCGCGACGATGCCGTTCTCTTTGCCGGCGCTCATCATGAATGAGCCTGTAGCGAAAACCGACCAACCAACAATCGCGGCAGCAGCTATGGCAAGCATGATTTGCTGGAAGGGTGAAATTGTAAAGTACCGAACGGTCCCACCGCTTCGGTGGTAAATCTGGCGTTCTGGGAACGCATTTCGTACAAAGTCTGAGACTTTTGACGTTGATTTCATTCTACGCACCTATCCGCAACACAGACTGAAGCAAGGGGGCACTTCAGTAATGACTGGTGAAGCTGCACAATAACCTTATTCGTGAGCGAACGAAAAGCCCCAATCTGTCCATTTTACATGTAGAATCGCACATGAAGTGTAAAGTTCGCATTAAAGCTCGTCTCTGAATTGAATCCTTAACCCTCAATCCACGCTTGCGTTGCATCGAAAACAGATTGCGCATGCCCTATAACGCGCACCTTGCGCCAGGCTTCGATAACATCGCCATTGTCTGCAATAAGGAATGTAGACCTTTCGATCCCCATATATTTTTTGCCATACATTTGCTTCTCGACCCAAACGCCAAAGGCTTCGCAGGCCGTGCCGTCCTCGTCGGATGCAAGAGGCATGTTGAGATCGCGCTTGGCTTGAAAATTTTCGTGTGATTTTAAACTGTCGCGTGAAACCCCGATTATGTCGACATCTAAGGCGTCGAAGGCCTCTTTCAGGGCTGTGAAGTCGGTTGCCTCGGTCGTGCAACCGCTCGTATTATCCTTTGGATAAAAGAATACGACATGCCCGCGCCGATTTGGTTTTCCGAGATTAACGGAATCTCCGGGAGTTGCTGGCAATGAGATATCAGGTGCAGTCGCGCCTTTTTCTAGTCGACTTGTCATGTCATGGTCCTGTTGGGTTTGTCGTCGCCAAACGACTGCTGGGTTGCGTAAGTGGAGAACATGCTTTGGTTCGCCAAACCACAAAAGTCATTATTCTGGAAGTACTGGGTGTGCTTTCGCTGTTATTGATGGCGGCTGTTGCGACTCTTGCCTTCATGCTGATAAGCGGCCCTGTCGAACTTGGCATGTTTCGCGACGATGTTGAACGTGCACTTACAAATACACGCGATGGCCGGGCTGTAACAATCGACAAATTGACGCTTGAGTGGTCCCCGCGCCAACGACGTTTATTTGTCGTTGCGAGCGGCATGAGTTTCAAGAATGCCCAGGGTCAGGAGACCGGCATTGCTAGCCGTGCTGACGTAACACTGGATTCAGGTGCGATTCTACTTGGCGAGGCGGAAGTTCTGCGTTTGCATTTCGAAGATGGCTGGATGAATCTGCAAAATACGGCCCCCAACCGGTTTGAGCTTGGCGGTTATTTGCTGCCCGAAATCAAGGCAGGTGTGCTGCCCCAGACACCGCGTGAATGGCTCGAACGGACAAACGCAGTGCTGGGCGACTTGCTCGGGGCGGTTGACGTTTTTCAGGCCAATTTCGAGCTTGAGCAGATTAGCTTCGATAATATGGAAGTACGGTATTTGACCACTAACGGTGATGAGGTCGCGAGGATCTCAAATACCAGCGGTAAGTTAGCGCGCATTGCTAGTGAAATATCCCTCGCGCTAAGCGGCGAAGGTAGCGGGGTTGGGCTTCCCGGGCAGATCGAATTGGCCCTATCAACAGCTGATGAGGTCAATGCGCTTCGGGCCGACCTGACGGTTCGCGATTGGCCTGTAACTGATTTGGCGGGCCGGATTGGCTGGACGGGATTGAATGATGGTGGGTTGACTGCCGATATCACCCTGGGATCAGGCGTGACGCGCTCGGATGGCGTCCAGCGCATAGATATCAACATTGTTCGTAAGGACGGAACTCTCAAACTCCCCTTTGCAGGAGAGCGCTTAAATGATCTGTATTTGGACATCAGCTATATCATTGAGAGTGATGCAATAGACATAAATACGCTGTCGCTTGAAACGGATCGTTTGGGCGGGCTGTTTACAGGCAGGCTCGATCACGTGCTGTCTGAAAATACCCTTCGCCAGCTGGAGCTGAAGTCCAGAGATATCCGACTTGATATGAGCGAGCTTTTTCCGACAGCATGGCGTTTAACCAATCTCGATGTTGAAGCCGAATTGTCGGATGATTTCTCTATCATTTCGTTTAGTCGGTTGAAGACACGGATTGATGATGTGGACTTCCAAGCTACCGCGGAGCTGGACCTTGATGTCGATGCGGCTGAAGACGAAATTCCCTTTTCTGCTGATGTAACCGTTGAAACAATTGGCGAGTTCGACAAGGAAACCCTGCTGAAATTTTGGCCTGAAACGCTCGGCGATGGTGCGCGGCGCTTCGTCGTGAACCGGGTTCTGCGCAGCACCATTACCGGCGCCGACGCCAATCTGACTCTGCGCCCTGATAGTTTGGCGGAAGGCTTCTTGCGTGACGAGGACTTGCTCGTCAATTTTAGTTTTCGTGATATCGATGTGCGCTTCCTAAGCGATGTTCCAGCCGCCACAAATGCCATTGGAACTGGGCGGCTTACGGGCAATAGCTTCTCAATAACCGCAACTGAAGCGGATTATGACGATTGGAAAATGGACCGCGTACTCGTCGAGTTTCCCGCCTTCAATCCAAGGGGGGAGGATTTTACCGTTGAGGCCCATGGCAGCGGTCCGGCTGTATCCGTGCTGCGAAACCTCTCTGCCTCGCGGCTAAGACTGCAGGAACGTACAGGTTTTGATCCTGAGCGGGTTTCAGGAAATGCAGATGCCACGTTCAAGATGAGCCGCCCGGCTTTAGACAACGTACCGTTTGAAGATATCGAAATGATAGTGACGGGACGCATCACGGATGCCGGTTTAGCCAATGCAGTCGGTAATTTTGATCTGACTGAAGGCGCCGCTCAGGTTGATATGACACAAGACCGCCTAATCATCACGGGCTATGGCGAAATGGGAAATGCGCCCGTGCAATTCACATGGCGCGACGGGCTGGATGATTCCGGCGACCCTGCCGACCTCTCCGCAACCGCGATTGTCACGCCCGATGTATTGAACCGTTTCGGGCTTGTCGGGCGGGCTTATTTATCTGGCGAAATACCGGTTGAGATGCAGGGCGAAATTACCGGTGAAGGCCTTGGTGCCGCAACATTCTCTTTTGACCTGGATGAGGCACGGATCGACATCAATGAGATCGGTTGGGTCAAACCGGCTGGTGATCGCGCGCGGGCGACATTGAGTTATTCCGGTAACCGGGATACGCGCGTTTCGGCTGTGCGATTGCTAAGCGAGACTGCGGAACTCGACGGCGATGTCGCCCTTGGCAGTGATGGTCGTTTACAAACACTCACACTGCGCAAGCTCTATATTGAGGATATTGCGGATGTGGCTGGTACAATCAGGCGCCTGCCAGATGATGTCGTCGCCTTGTCCCTCAATGGCGCATATTTAGACGTTAGCCCCTTGCTGAAGGATATTGGCGCCGTCGGCGGGGCAGGTGAGGGGCTTGATCTCGCTCTGCAATTTGATGCTGTCGTGGATCGCTTGCAGCTGCGCCGTGGTCTGCGTCTATCTGATGCCGAGCTTGCGCTGGTGAGCACAAAAGAGCGACTTCAGTCGATCACTGCAAACGGTACAACGCAGTCAGGTGCTGATTTGCAGGCTGGCTATGAGGGCAGCGCAGACAGTGCACCAAAAGTATTCCTCAAGACGGGCGACGCAGGATTTGTAACCGCCGCTTTCCTGGATATTGATTACATTCGAGGCGGGATACTCGATTTGACAGGGACACTCGCCAGGGGCCGCGATCCCATGCGTTTGCAAGTATCAGTTAAAGACGCGCGACTAGTGAATGCGCCGTTCTTCACGCAAATTCTGTCGCTCGCATCGCTCCGCGGTATGGCTGACACCTTGTCGGGAGAGGGCGTTTTGCTGACCGAAATTGAAGTCCCGGTGACTGTAGGCGGTGGCCGCTATGTGATTGATGGCGGGCGCGCAAGTGGCCCGGCCTTGGGCTTAACTGTGAATGGCTGGGTCAGTTCCAAAGGCGATGGAATTGAGCTTGATGGCGTTCTGGTGCCAAGTTTCGGTGTTAACTCCATGCTCGGCGGCGTGCCTGTAATTGGGGATCTGTTCGTCGGCCGCGAGGGCGAGGGTATTTTCTCAATTACCTACTCGGTCAGTGGAACGCTTGAGAAGGCTCAAGTCGCGGTGAACCCGCTATCTGCTGTCACGCCCGGCATCTTGCGCCGCATATTCGAAAACCCATCAGACACCTCTATCCCAAGCTCGCTGCCGGTTGATCCAAACCTGAAGCCACCGACGGCTAAATTGCCAGAGCTTCCGGATGACGAGTTTATACCACCGCAACCGGGCGGCGGCGGTTAGGTCGGCTTTACAAGCGCGATTCGCTTTTTGCCGATCTGAACTTTGAACGCCTCAACATCGCTCAGCATTTCGGCCCAGGCATGGGATGTATCCTCAGCGATTTTCATATCGTTCACGCGGACGGCGCCTTCGGCGATTTTACGACGCGCTTCTCCGTTAGATTTGACGAGTTCAGCCGCGCGAAGCAGCGCCATCGTGGTCGGCCCGTCCGGTTGCTCAGCGCGCGCGATCTCGAACGTAGGCAAATCGGCGGAGACGCCGCCGCCAACAAAGGCTGAGGTCGCCGCCGATTCCGCCTCGCGCGCGGCCTCAGCGCCGTGCAGCATTGTCGTTGCCGCATTCGCCAGAGCGATCTTCGCCTGATTGATATCGGCGCCTTCCAAGGCTTCCAGTCGAGCAATTTCATCTAAAGGAAGCTCTGTGAACAGCTTCAGGAACCGCCCGACATCCGCGTCTTCGGTATTGCGCCAGAATTGCCAATACTCATATGGGCTGCGCTTTTCAGCGTTCAGCCACACAGCGCCATCTGCCGTTTTGCCCATCTTGCCACCTGACGCAGTGGTAATCAGCGGGCATGTCAGCCCAAAAACCTGTTTCCCGTCGGCTTTGTGAGTGAGGTCTGCGCCGCCAACAATATTACCCCATTGGTCAGAACCGCCCATCTGCAAAGCGCAATTATACCTGCGGTTTAGCTCAAGGAAGTCATAGGATTGCAGCAAAAGATAATTGAACTCCAGGAATGTATAAGGCTGCTCATTGCGTAATCTGCGCGCTACGGTGTCTTGTTTGACCATTGTATTGATTGTGAAAAAACGACCAATATCACGCAGGAAGCTGACATAACCAAGCCCGCTCAGCCAGTCATCATTATTGACCATGACAGCATCTGTGGGGCCATCGCCAAAGGTCAGAAAGGGCTCAAACGCGCTCTTGATTCCGGCAATATTCGCGGTGATCTGTTCGTCTGTCAGCAGCGGCCGAGATTTTTCCTTGTCGGTCGGGTCGCCAACTTTGGTCGTGCCGCCGCCCATGAGAACAATCGGCTTACCGCCAGCTTGCTGAAACCGGCGAAGCATCATGATTCCCACCAACGAACCGACATGAAGACTATCGGCAGTGGCATCGAATCCGATATAGGCAACCGGAGTTCCGGCGCAGTAATCGTCAAGTTCTGCGGTGTGCGTCACTTGTTTGATATAGCCGCGCGTGTCTAGCGTGCGCATGAAGTCGGACTTGTATTCGCTCATCGGGCCTGCCTCTTTAAGGTCCGGCGCGGTTAGCACGGGTCGAGCAAGGATTGAAGCGTGATGTCAGACGAATTTCAGCCAATCTGGGTTGCCGGCTTCATGTCAGGTACTTCGCTTGATGCTGTTGATGCTGCGCTGATCAAAACGGATGGTCAAAAAATTCTGGCTTTCGGCGCCGCTATTGAGCGCAAATATACACCTGACGAGCGGGACGTTTTGCAGAAGGCTACGGATGCCGCCAGGGATTGGAATTGGCAGGGCGTTCGTCCAGAGGCGCAATTCGCTGCGGCCCGCGATACAGTTATCTCTACGCATCTCTCTGCCTGGAAGGAGCTCACTCGGGCTCATGCAGAATATCTAACCTCAACCGACAAATCTCCAGCGGATAATCAAATCGCACTTACGGGAGTGCATGGGCAGACTGTCCTGCACCGGCGTCCGCAAGCCGACATTCCCGGGGCAACCCTCCAGCTGATGAATGGCCAGGCGTTTGCAAATGCCACCGCTTGTAACGTTGCACACGATTTCCGCAGCGCTGACATTACCGCAGGCGGAGAGGGCGCGCCACTCGCCCCCGTGTATCATCGCGCCCTTTTGGAGCGGCAAGGTAACGATCCAGCAGTTGTTTTGAATCTAGGCGGCGTAGCGAACATTACGGCGCGTCTCTCCAATGGTGCCTTGGTCGCGTTTGATACTGGCCCCGCAAATGGGCCGATTGATGAGTGGGTTGCGGGGCATGACCGCGGCGCTGCCGATATTGGAGGCCAGTTTGCAGGTGTAGGGCGTGTGCATGAAGGACTGCTACAGGACCTGATGGAGCATAAATGGTTTCAGGATCCGCCGCCAAAATCACTCGACCGCTACGATTTTAATGCCAGCATGGCGCGCGGGCTGTCATTCGAAGATGGCGCGGCCACTCTCACAGCTTTTTCTGCCCGCGCGGTTGCTGCCGGGATTGCGCAATTGCCTGAGCGGCCGATACGCGTGATTGCCTGCGGCGGCGGGCGTCACAACCCGGTTTTGATGGGACGGCTCAAAGAGGTGTTGCCTTGTCCATTGTATACCGCTGAGCAGGCCGGTTGGCGCGGCGACTCGATTGAAGCCGAGGCGTTTGCTTTTCTTGCCGTTCGAACGCTTCGCAAGTTGCCTATTAGCTGGCCCGGTACAACTGGCGTACCAGAGCCAATTTCTGGCGGCGTCATTACGGTGCCGTCAGACTAATCATCGGCTCTGAGAAAAATTTTCCTTGCAACTTGCTGAACCCGTGTCACGCAAGAGGCATGATAGATTTAACCACATTTCCGCTATCGATGCAGGGTTGGCCAGAGTGGCTGGTACAGATCATGCCGCAGCTGTGGATGGTCGCCCTCGTCTCTGTGCTTGCGATTATTTCCTGGTTCCTCGGCTTTCTTGTGAAAGTTGCCATTCGTCAGATTGCCCGACGTTCATATGAGGATAAGGCCAGGTTTGTCGGGACGAGCTGGGATCTTGCTGCCCCTCTCATGCAAGTGCTTGTATTCCTGGTTGCTTTAACGGGTGTGCTGCAGGCCTTCGGGTTGGAAGTTGGACGGATGCTCACGGGCTTTTGGCCAAAGGCGATGGCGGCGATGATCATTATCGGGGGGGCCGTGATGCTTTCATCATGGGCCAATCGATCGTTGCGGGCTTATGGCGAGCGTGCGCATACCGGAAACCGGGTCGATGATACGCTGATCAATTTTTCAGCATCAATGATACGCTATGCGATTCTGGGTGTTGCTGTCCTGACCGCTCTTATTCAGTTTGGCTTTGCGCCGGGATCGTTGATTGCAATTGTCGGTGCTGCAGGCTTGGCAATTGCTTTGGCGCTTCAAGATACGCTGAAAGCCGTTGCCGCTGGTTTCATGCTGGCGATTTTCCGTCCTTTCAAGATTGGCGATTGGGTCAGCATTGTCGGCTTTGATGGCGAAGTGGCCGAAATCACGCCTTTCACGACGGCAATCAAGCAGGTCGACAACAAGGTTGTTTCATTCACCAATGATCGTGTCTGGGGTGAGGCGATTGTAAACCATACGAAAATGCAGCGTCGGCGGTTCGATCTCTATTTTGGAGTCCACTATGATACTGACCTGGACAAGGCGCTTGGCGTTCTCAACTCGGTTGCTGATGATCACAGCCTCATCCTGCTGAAATCGGATATCTGGACGGGCGTCCACGAGCTTGGCGATTGGGCAATTACGCTGCGTTTGCGCGCATGGGTACGTACTACTGACTTCATACAAGTCCGGGCCGATATTACGAAAGCCGTGAAGCAGCGTTTCGATGCCGAAAACATCGAAATACCCTATCCACACCAAGTCGAAGTCTTCCGCGATGCCGAACAGAAGGCACTGAGAATCAATATGGCGAATCCAGACTCAGAAGATTAGGAGACCGACCTTAGTCGTCGCTAGAATCGTCATCGTCTTCATCGCTGTCATCATCGGCGTCCGGCATTTGATCAAGCGGCAGTGCGCGCGGAATGGGCGGCTTTCGCGAGCCGGCTTTTGCTTCAGCAGCCTCAGCTTCTCGGCGCAATTTTTCCTCATCGTCAATCAGGCGACGATCCACATAGGCTTCGCAAATGTCGATAAGCTCATCATGCTTTTTGGCGAAGAAGTGGTTCGCGCCAGCAATACTCTCACGTTCTATCAACTCGCCTTTTTGCACACGGACTTTTGACAACGCACGTTCAACATCTGCAGGCTTTGAAATGGCATCATCTTCGCCTGAAATAATCAAACCAGAGGCCGGGCAGGGGGCCAGGAAGCTCAGGTCATAGTGGTTCGCGGGTGGGGCAATTGCGAGGAAGCCGTCAATTTCCGGGCGGCGCATGAGCAATTGCAATGTAATCCACGCGCCAAAACTGTAGCCCGCAACCCAGACATAACGCGGGCTTTCGACCATGCGCTCGAGATAATCCAAAATAAAAGCTGCATCTTCAAGCTCACCAATACCCTGATCGTAAACGCCCTGGCTACGACCAACGCCGCGTGTATTGAAACGCAGCACACCGAACCCTTTGGATTCAAACATTTGATACAGACGGATCGTAATTGGGTCCTGCATCGTCCCGCCCGCGCGCGGGTGAGGATGCAGAATGAGGGCAATCGAAGCCCCCTCATGGGGCGGCGGTGTGTAACGGGCTTCGATCCGGCCTTCAGGGCCAGAGATCAGGAGTTCGGCCATGGCGTAAAGGGTCTCGCAGTTGGCTAATGTTTGAGCGTAAGGAGCGGTCTTAGGCGAAGTGATGCATAGAATGCAAATTTTTCTGCAGAGGCGCCTCCATATTTGATTTAGCCTATCAATTGTGCAAATAACTTTGTTATACAAAGCATGTTTTAGCTAAGAGAGAACCCTATGCGCCTTATGTATAAAATTGCTGCTAGCTTGTTACCAATCGCAATTGCTGGTTGTTCTACGCAAACACCGTTATCGCTTGAATCCAAACTACAGGCATTGCCTGAGAGTGAGCTAAGTTTCCTTTTTGGTGAGTGGGTCGGTGAAGCATCTGGCATCGGTCCAGATGGTCAGCCTTTTGAGCTGACACAAACAGAACGCGTTGGTCCAATGCTCGCTGGCAGTATTACTGTAATCGAGGGGCAAGGTTATGATGTGAGTGGCGACGCTAAGTTCAACGCACTCGCCATTATCTCAAAAGACCCTATTTCAAAAGATTGGGAAATTCGCTCTTATAGTGATGGCAGAGCGGGAACCTTTCAGTTTGAAATCACTGATTTAGGTTTTGAATGGAGTATTCCGGCAGGTCCCAACGCACGCATGGTATACACTGCTATCGTGCAGGATGAAACATGGACTCAAACCGGGGCCTACACGCCTGATACAGGAGAAGCCCGGCAAATCTTCGAGATGACGCTTAAACGAGTTGGTGGAACTGACTGGCCTTCCGCTAATCCCGTAATGCCAGAGTTGCAATAACCGCGTTCAATCCGTGCAATTCTGATCGGCAGTGCTATATCCCGCATATGATTTACGCCGATTACAACGCGACCGCTCCACTGCGGCCTGAAGCCCGTGAAGCGATGCTCGCGGCGCTTGATGCGGGCGCAAACCCCTCCAGTGTCCACGGGCCGGGCCGCGCCGCGCGTAAGCTGCTTGAGACAGCGCGCGCGCAGGTTGGCGCCGCAATCGGCGCGCGGGCGCAGGATATTGTGTTCACCAGCGGCGGCACCGAGGCCAATGCGCTAGCTCTAAACGGCATTGTGGCGCAGCTCGACAGCAAGTGCACTTTGCTCGTCTCGGCGATTGAGCATGAGGCTGTGGCCAAAAATGCCGGATATGCAGGTGTGCCCATCGAGACGGCCTATGTCACATCCTCTGGCGCGCTTGATCTCGACTGGTTGCGCGATCGTCTCGCGCGCTGGGATATGGCGCGCGACGGTATTCCGATCCTGGTCCTGATGCTGGCCAATAACGAAACAGGCGTGATCCAGCCTGTAACTGAAGCCGCAACAATGGTGCGCGAAGCGGGCGGCCTGATCCATTGCGACGCGGTGCAGGGGCTTGGCAAAGTCATGGTCAATGTCGGATTACTCGGCGTCGATTACCTCGCTTTGTCAGCGCACAAGGTCGGCGGTCCACAAGGCGTCGGCGCGCTCTGGCTGCGATCTGGCGCACCGCTTAAACCAGCCTTATTTGGCGGCGGGCAGGAGCGGTCATTGCGCTCAGGGACAGAAAACCTGAGCGGGATTGTGGGATTTGGCGCAGCAGCTGAGGCGATCGTGCGGGACATGCCCAAGCTTCAGGCGCTTGCCACCCACCGCGACGCGATGGAAGCCCGCCTAAAGTCCGAAGCAGGTGTGACGATATTTGGCGAAACCGCGGCGCGCCTTGCCCAAACGTCAAACTTCGCCATCGCGGGCTTTCGCGCCGAAACACAGGTCATGGCGATGGACCTTGGCGGCGTCGCGGTCAGCTCCGGCTCAGCCTGCTCAAGCGGCAAGGTCAAACGCTCACTCGTTCTCGGCGCGATGGGCGTCGATGACGCACTTGCAGAATCCGCAATTCGTACCAGCTATGGCTGGAAGTCTGTGGTAGAAGACTTTGAACGCACAGCGGACGTCTGGCTCGAAGCGGCCCGGCGGACTGTATTGAAGGAAAGCGCATAATGGATTGCTGCGGCGGAATGGACGAACACGAGGATGATTGCGTGGAAGTGAAAGTCAAAGACAGCATTGACGAAGGCACGGTTGCGGCGGCCAAGGCGCTGGAATCGGAAAACTATTCGGCTGGATTCTCGACCGAGATCGAAACTGAGTATGCGCCAAAGGGTCTGAATGAGGACATTGTTCGCTTCATTTCCGAGAAAAAAGGCGAGCCTGAATGGCTACTCGAATGGCGGCTGAAAGCCTATGCGCGCTGGCTGACCATGGAAGAGCCGGACTGGGCGATGGTGCGCTATGACAAGATCGACTACCAAGACATCTACTTCTACGCCGCACCCAAGGCCGGGGCGAAATACGCCTCGATTGATGACGTCCCCAAGGAAATTCTCGAGACCTTTGAGAAGCTTGGCATCCCGCTGAGGGAGGCTGAAGTCCTGCTCGGCGTTGAAGGCGCCGCCGAAACCGCCATCGAGGCGCGTACCGAGAATGATCGCCCAAAAGTCGCCGTCGACGCGGTTTTCGATTCCGTGTCTGTTGCCACGACCTTTCGTGAGGAGTTGAAAAAAGCTGGCGTCATTTTCATGTCGATCTCAGAGGCCGTGCATGAATATCCGGACCTCGTAAAAAAATATCTCGGCACCGTGGTCCCGCAGTCAGACAATTACTTTGCGACGCTAAACTGCGCTGTCTTCTCTGACGGCACATTCGTCTACGTCCCACCGGGCGTGCGCTGCCCGATGGAGCTGTCGACCTATTTCCGCATGAATGCCGAGAATACGGGCCAGTTTGAACGCACCCTGATCATTGCCGACAAGGGCAGCTATGTCAGCTATCTTGAAGGCTGCACCGCCCCGATGCGTGACGAGAACCAGCTCCATGCGGCTGTCGTTGAGCTGGTCGCGCTGGAAGATGCCGAGATCAAATATTCAACCGTCCAGAACTGGTGGCCGGGCGACGAGAATGGCAAGGGCGGGATCTATAATTTCGTCACCAAGCGCGGCGATTGCCGCGAAGCGCGCAGCAAGATCAGCTGGACACAGGTTGAAACTGGCTCCGCTGTCACCTGGAAATATCCAAGTTGCATCCTGCGCGGCGACGATAGCGTCGGCGAATTCTACTCTATCGCTGTCACGAATGGTCGCCAAATGGCCGATACGGGCACTAAAATGATCCATCTCGGCAAGCGCACCAAGTCGCGGATCATCTCCAAAGGCATCTCGGCGGGTAAGTCCGACAATACCTATCGCGGCCTTGTTTCAATCAACAAGAATGCCGACAAGGCGCGTAACTTCACCCAGTGCGACAGCCTGCTGATCGGCGACCGCTGCGGCGCCCATACCGTGCCCTATGTCGAAAACCGCCGCGCCGATGCCCAGCTGGAGCATGAGGCGACCACGACCAAACTGTCCGAAGATCAGATGTTTTATGTCCGCCAACGCGGCATTGGCGAGGAAGAGGCCGTAGCGCTGCTCGTGAATGGCTTCGTGCGCGAAGTGCTACAGGAATTGCCAATGGAATTTGCCGTCGAAGCGCAGAGCTTACTGAAGGTGAGCTTGGAGGGGAGCGTTGGATAAATATTAGGCGCTACTAACGAATAGCAGCGTTAACTCAAATCGGCACGGGATTTGCTGTATACTCATCGTAAGGTTCGTGTCT
>CAYGPE010000023.1:28342-40651 GCA_964351695.1 uncultured Hyphomonas sp.
CGTTAACTCAAATCGGCACGGGATTTGCTGTATACTCATCGTAAGGTTCGTGTCTGAGGCGAAAAGTGAGTGAAATGTCCCGTTTTTGGCTAGTTTTGGCGCTGTTCATCACCGGATGCGCGAGCACAGGTGTGCCAGTGGTTGAGTCTGGGACTGAAATATCGCGTGATACGCGAGTGGCGCGCGACGCGGCTCCGGCGATTGAAGTCACCGATATCACCGCTGCGCTGGCCACATTCATGGGCGCTGAAGGCGATGCGCTGATCCTTCTCCCCAATCATCTCGACAAATCAAAGCTTGATTACTCCGTCGAGAGCTTGCAACTCATGGATATATGGCTCGCCAAGATCCACACAATCAACAAGCTTGAGGCGGGCACAGGCAAAGCGGGCGAGTCGCTTATGCGTGATGGCCGCGGCGATAACTCAGTCACCTTTGCTGGCCTCTACCTCGGCGAAGTGATCCGCGCCAATTCTGACCTGGATTGGAAATGGGAGCGGTTTGATCGCTTCCTCACCGCAAACCCATTTTTTGCTGAGCATTATGGCACCGAGGCGGGGCTGGACACGTTCGTTCTGGCCGGGCCGCAAGGCGTGGCAACACCAATCAATACGGCCCTGAAACGCGTTGTCAGCGGCAAGGAAGAGAGCGTGCACTATATCGGCCAGCTTCTGCTCGATAAGATTGATATGCGGCAAGCATTGAGCGGCCAAAGCATGCACGGCCTCGACAAGCGCGACGAAGCCAGCTGATTTTCGCGCCCCTGCGGCGATTAGGCCTTTGAAATTACGCATTTCGTCTCTACATGCGCCCCATGTTGAAACTTGATAATCTTGTCGCCCAGGTTGGCGAAGACGACGAAGCCAAGACCATTATAAATGGCTTGTCGCTTGAGGTGCCTGCGGGCGAGGTTCACGCCATTATGGGGCCGAACGGGGCGGGCAAATCCACCCTGTCTTATGTCCTGACGGGACGTCCGGGATATGAGGTGCTGAGTGGCTCTGCAAAGCTCGACGGCGAGGACTTGCTGGATATGGACCCGGAAGACCGCGCCGCCAAAGGCGTGTTCTTGTCTTTCCAGTACCCGGTCGAAATACCCGGCGTGCCTGTGATGACTTTTGTGCGCACCGCAATGAATGCCCAGCGCAAAGCGCGCGGCGAGGATGAAATCTCCGCCCCGGAATTTATCAAACTGTCACGCGAGATTGGCGGCAAGCTGAACCTTGACGCCGATATGCTTAAGCGCCCCCTGAATGTTGGCTTTTCGGGCGGTGAGAAAAAGCGCCTCGAAATCTTCCAGATGATGATGCTCCAGCCGCGCTTCGCTATCCTTGATGAAACCGATTCCGGTCTCGACATTGATGCCTTGCGCACTGTTGCAGACGGCGTCAATGCGCTGCGCGACCCGGCCCGCGGCATGCTGGTTATCACGCACTATCAACGCCTGCTGGACTATATCAAACCGGATAAAGTCCACGTTCTCGCAGGCGGTAAGATTATCAAGACAGGTGGCCCAGAGCTGGCCTTGCGTCTTGAAGCTGAAGGCTATGATGGCGTCATCAGCGAGGCGGCATAATGGCGGCCACTGTCGCGGATCTGAAGTCGAAATTCCAGGACCCAAGCGCTGCCGAGCTTGAGCTCATCGCGCGCTATGCCATGCAACCAGAAGATGCGCGGCGTGAACGCGCCTTTGAGGCCTTTGCTCAAACGGGCCTGCCGCATCGCCGCATGGAGGCCTGGAAATGGAGTGATTTTCGCGCGGCCCTGACGACGGTAGAGAGCACCAAGAATAGCGCGTCTGCAGAGGCTTTACCTGTGCCTGAGGGAGCGACGCTTATTCGCTTTACCGCGCATGGCGCAGAGTTGCCAGAAACTGTGCCAGACGGTTTGGTCTTTCACCCCAAAACGGAAGCGCCCGCATTTGGCGATGCAGAGGATGTCCCCTTGGGCGCACTCACAGCCGCGCTGGCGGGACATGTCGGCGGCTTGGATACGCTCCTGATTGAGGTCACGGGCGAGGTCTCTCAGCCGCTCCATATTGTCTGCGCGGCTGATCGCGACGAGATGAACTTTGCCCGTGTCGCAATTGTCGTGCGCCCCGGCGCAACCCTCGATATAATCGAAAGCCATCTTGGCGGCGCGGGGTTTTCTTCATTCCTGCTCGAAGTGGGGATGCAGGGAGGCGGCCGGGTCACGCGGACACTACTGCAACGCGGCAGCGTAGATGAGACGCAGGCTGTAACGGCGCGGATAAATCTTGGTGATCAGTCAGAATATATCCAAACAGCGCTCTGCTTTGGAGCGAAACTGTCACGCATTGAGACGCGTGTGACGCATCAGGAAAGCGGTAGCACCGCGACACTGAACGGCGCCTACCTATGCGCTGATGGCTATCACGCTGACATGACGACACATGTCCGCCACGGCGCACCGTCAAGCGTGACACGCCAAACGACCAAGGGCGCCGTTTTAAAGGGCGGTACCGGCGTATTTCAGGGCAAGTTTCATGTCCCCCGGATTATTGGCCAGTTTACAGATGCCGATATGCAGCATCAGGCCCTGCTTCTTGAGGAAGGGGCGCAGGTTTTCGCAAAGCCGGAACTGGAAATCTACGCTGATGATGTGGAATGCGCCCACGGCAATACGTCTGGTGCGTTGGATGCCGAGCAACTTTTCTATCTCCGCCAACGTGGCATACCACTCGCGCAGGCCCGCGCCATGCTAACCGAGGCCTTTATCGCCGAGGCGCTTGAGGGGGCTAGCGATAGTGTTTCAGGTGCCTTGCTGGATTCTGCCCGCAACTTCTTGTCGGAGGCGACGTGATGGCACGCCCATTTGATATTGATGCCATCCGCGCTGAATTTCCGATTCTGTCACGGCAGGTCAATAACAAGCCACTCGTCTATCTGGATAATGCGGCAAGCGCGCAGAAGCCGGACGCGGTACTGAATGCGATAACAGCGCAAGCTCACACGGCCTATGCCAATGTTCATCGCGGACTACATACGCTGGCGAATGAAACCACCGATGCGTATGAAGGCGCGCGTGAGGACGTGCGACGCTTTCTAAATGCGCCCTCAACTGACAATATCGTCTTTGCAAAAGGCGCGACCGAGGCGATCAACATCGTCGCGAATGGTATCGCCGAAGAGATTCAGCCCGGCGACGAAATCGTCCTCACCGTGATGGAACATCACTCCAACATCGTGCCATGGCATTTCCTGCGTGAACGCTATGGCGCTGTTTTGCGCTGGGTTGAGCTTACCGACGATGGCGCGCTCGATATGGCTAAGCTTGCGGATGCAATCGGCCCGAAGACGAAAATGGTCGCGATCACGCATATGTCCAACGTGCTTGGCACAGTGACGGATGCGGCCGAGATTGTGCGTATGGCCAAGGCAGTCGGCGCCCGTGTCTTGCTGGACGGATGTCAGGCTGCGGTTCACCTCAATGTTGATGTTCAGGCGCTAGATTGCGATTTTTACGTCTTTTCCGGCCATAAGCTCTACGGTCCAACCGGGGTCGGTGTGCTATATGGCGCGCCGGGCAAGTTGGACGAGTTACGCCCATGGCAGGGCGGCGGCGAGATGATTGAGATCGTTGAACGCGACCGGATCACTTATAACACGGCCCCGCACAAGTTTGAGGCAGGCACGCCCGCCATTCTCGAAGCCGTCGCACTTGGTGCAGCGATCCGATGGATTGAACAATTTGACCGCGCCAATATCGAAACTCACGAGATTGCCTTGTATCAAAGGGCTTTGGAGGGGGTGCGCGGCGTCAACGGTATCACTGTACACGGCACCGCGCCTGGGAAGGGCGCCGTCATGTCCTTCTCCCTTAAAGGGGCGCACCCTCACGATGTGGCGCAGATCCTCGATAAGTATGGAGTCGCAATCCGGGCAGGTCACCATTGCGCGCAGCCTTTGATGGGAGAAATGGGCGTAACAGCCATGGCGCGGGCAAGTTTTGGAATTTACAATACGCTTGATGAAGTAGATGTCTTCATCGAGGCGCTACACAAAGCGCGCGGGATGCTTATATAGACAAAACAATGGCGGATGATCTTACACCACGCGACGTCATCGACGTTTCTGCTCCAACTGAGGAGAAGCCGTCTGCGATTCCGCAGGCTGAGCTAAATCGCATTACGGATGACCTCATCGCCGCCTTCAAAACTGTGTACGATCCAGAGATTCCGGTCGACATCTATGAGCTTGGTTTGATCTACAAAGTCGATATTGATGATGACCGGAAAGTCGACATTGACATGACTCTGACCGCGCCGGGCTGCCCGGTGGCGGGCGACATGCCAGGCTGGATCGAAAATGCCGCCCGGACCGTCGAGGGTATTACGGATGTCGAAGTACGGCTGACCTTCGATCCGCCATGGGATGCCTCACGCATGTCAGACGAAGCGCGTCTCGCGCTGAATATGCTTTAGTTGCAGCTGTCACGACGGAACCCTATCTAAAAGCCATGGCTAGACGACCAAGACCCAAACTTGTTTCACTAACGGACGCAGCTGCGGCGCGTGTTGCAGAGATCATGTCCGAAAAGGGCGCGGGCTATCTGCGCGTGGGCGTAACCAATGGCGGCTGCGCGGGCATGGAATATGTCATGGACTATGTTGAAGCGCCTGAACCACTGGACGAGATCGTCGAGGATCAGGGCGTGAAGATTGTCGTCGATGCTAAGGCCGTTTTATTTCTGCTCGGCTCTGTCATTGATTACGAGACGACCTTGCTGCACGAGAAGTTCACCTTCGGAAACCCAAATCAAACGGATGCCTGTGGCTGCGGTGAAAGCGTCACGATTATCCCCGTGGCTGCCGACTAAGCGGTTTCGACCGCTAGCGTGCTTTTTATGACAAATTGCAATAAGATCCTTCCAAATGACGGGAGAGGATTCGGATGGCAATTTTTCTGGCGGGGTTGGCTTTATTCTTCGGCGTTCATCTGTATAGCGCTCTGCGCTCGCGCGATCCGGACAAAGACATCAAAAAACGGCTTGGCTACGGGCCGTATATGGGCTTTTACAGTCTCGCCTCGCTGATTGGCTTTGGCCTGATCATTTACGGTTTCTCGCAGACGCGTGGAAGTGGATTGCTCTACGATCCCCCGGTTTGGACGCGGCATCTCAATCTATTGCTGATGCTACCCGCGATGATCATTCTAACCGCATCGCAATTACCCACAGGAAAAATCAAGCAAACCCTCAAACACCCCATGCTGGTCGCGGTGAAGATTTGGGCGGTGGGGCATTTGCTGGCGAATGGTGAGTATAATTCGGTCATCCTGTTCGGCAGCTTCCTCGCCTACGCGGTATTTGACAGGATCATGGTCAAGAAACGTGGGGACATCGGGCCGGGGCCAGAGGCGGCTGCGTCTCTGACGATGGATATCGTATCAGTTGCTGTCGGCGCTGCGCTTTGGGGCGCTTTGGCATTCTGGCTACACCCCATCCTATTTGGCGTTGCCGTAATCGGCTGAGCTCATGCGATGTGCTTTTAGTCTCAGGAGCCTCTGCATGTCTTCGCAAACGCTGCGAATGTTTCATCAACCGCTGGCGGCGTAAATTCAGTATACGCTTCGCCATCAACAGTGACGGATACTTTCTCACCGCGAACAACGCTATTGAAAAGCTTGGCCGACTGGCTGTGGCTGTTTGAGTAAATTGTATCGACAGCCGGGTATAGCTTCCAGCGCGAGGATGTTTCATCGGCATCGCCAAAATTGATACCTACATCGACACCGCGACTATACTTCGCTGTCATTCTCAGGCGCGCTGCAAAGTCGCTGCCATCATTGCTGATCTGGGATTTCAGTTTGCCCTCTGCGCAAGCGAGCAAAACCGCACCCGTATCGGTTTCTGCAAACACGTAAGTTGGGGCCTCAGCGGTTTGATTGTCGGTGATTTGCCATGCCGATGCGAAGGCGAGCGGGCTGAGTAATGTTGCGCTTATAAACAGAGCGGCGGCGGTTTTGGATAGAATGGGCATAATACTCTCCAGGGCTTTGCGTGCTGATACATGTTGTTTACCACAAAAAAATTATCGATCAACAATAATGTTATACTGACAATCGGTCTGTCCGAGATTTCATGTGACATTCGTCGTTTTCCAGCTGGCATTGCACCTGCTAAGGCGTTGTAGAAATATTGAAGGACACTGCGCATGTCGGCTCAAACTCAACTTCGTCGCAAGACGGTCAAGGATATTGCGAAAGCCAAGGGCGGCGAACCACTTGTCTGCCTGACGGCCTATGACGCACCAATGGCAACAATGCTTGATCCACATTGCGATATCCTGCTGGTCGGTGACAGTGTGGGTATGGTTGTGCATGGCCTGCCATCGACTGTCGGCGTCACAATGGACATGATGATCCTACATGGGCAGGCCGTGATGCGCGGCGCTAAACAGGCCTTTGTGGTGGTCGATATGCCGTTTGGGTCATACGAGACCAATGCTGATCAGGCTTTCCTGAATGCGGCTCGGATCATGAAGGAAACTGGCTGTCAGGCGGTAAAAATTGAGAGCGGCACCTATGCGGCCAAGCAAATTGAGCATTTGGTGGCGCGTGGCATCCCGGTCATGGGGCATGTTGGGCTGCGGCCGCAAGCGGTGAATGTCGATGGCGGTTTCCGGGCCAAGGGGCGCACGACCGCCGAATGGGACAGGGTGGTAGAAGAAGCGATCGCGGCCGAAAAGGCTGGCGCATTTGCCATCGTTATTGAAGGTGTCGCGCATGAGCTTGCGGATCAAATCACGAAGTCTGTAGCGTGCCCAACGATAGGCATCGGGGCATCCCCGGCTTGTGATGGCCAGATACTGGTCACCAATGACATGCTGGGCATGTTTGACTGGGTGCCGAAATTCGTTCGTAAATATGGGGACACCAAAAAAGAGGTCAGCGACGCGGTTGAGGCCTATGCGCGTGATGTCCGTTCACGGTCTTTTCCCGGTGATGCAGAGACCTATTCTTTACCCAAACCACCTGGCAACTAACTTCCCGCGTTGCGGGCGCTGGCGGGCGCGGCTAGGGTGCGCGAAAATCGACTTGATTCAGATGTGGAGTAATCGTTCGTGGCAGATATTTTCGAGGAAGTCGAAGAGGGCCTGGCGCAGGACAAATGGTCCGAGCGTTGGCGCAAGTACGGCGTATTCGCTTACCTTGCAGCAGCCCTAATTATTGGCGGCGTCGCTTTGCAACAGTATTTGATCGTCAAGAATCAAGAGCAAATCGCGGCCAAGACAACGATTTTGGAAGGCGCTTTGGAAAGCTTGGATGCGGGCAACTACGAAGCGTCAGGCGCAACACTGACCGAACTGGCTGGCTCTGATGCGCGCTTGGCGCCTGTTGCGGCACATTATCTTGCGCAAGTGCGTTTGGAAGGAAATGGCGATGCTGCGGCAGCGGCGAGCGTTCTGACGGATGCAAGCGAAGCTTCGCAGAGTGCAACTGGAAAACTCGCTCTATTGAAATCAGCTTATCTGGTTGCCGACGATATGTCCCGGTCGGATCTTGAAGCTAAACTGGCTCCGCTACGTGAAGAAGAAACTGCCTTTGGTGCAATGGCCTTAGAATTGATCGCAGCTAAAGCGCTTGCCGAGGGTGATGTCGAGTTTGCCCGAAGTGAGTTCACATACTTACGGCTGGCACCAAATGTACCAACTGGCGTAGCGCAACGTGCTGACCGTGCCTTGGCCGCATTACCGCCGCTTTCTATTGATGAGATTGATCCGCTCGACGTGCCCGACGAGACACCCGCTGAGGAGACAAGCGAATGACTGTGATAAAACCCGTGAAATTCGCACTCGTGCTTGCCAGCGTCGCGGCGCTGGCCTCCTGCTCCATCCTTGATCGGGGTAAAAAAGAACGCGAGGCCGAAGCCGAAGAAGACAAGGCTGGCCGTGTCACTATGGTGCTAACAGATGAGGCGCTCGTGCCTGATCCTAGTCTTGCGGGCGTAACAATTACGCTGCCAGAGCCGCGAGTGGTCGATAGCTGGGCGCAAGCTGGTAGCCGCGCCAGCAAGGCGGTTGGTCATGTCGCAGCTGGCAGTCAGTTTGATATCGCATGGCGCAGCAGTGCAGGCGAAGGATCAAATAACAAGTCAGCTTTGACCACACCGCCAATCGCAAACGCGGATACTATTTTCACGATAGACTCCCGTCAGGTCGTGTCGGCTTTCGATGCAGCCAATGGTGCGAAACGCTGGTCGCAAAGATTGGAATCCGGCAATCGCCGTGATGGCATCGGTTTTGGTTCAGGGATTGCGCTCGAAGGCGGGACCATTGTCGTTGCATCGGGCTACGGTTTTGTTGCAGCGCTCGATACAACCAATGGCGCAGAGATCTGGCGGCGCGAGACCGAAGCGCCAATGATTGGATCTCCAACAATCAAGGACAACCGTGTTTTTGTTGCGTCAAACAATAATGAAGTTATCGCACTCGATCTAGATGATGGCAGTATTGTCTGGTCTGATCAGGCGATTGCAGAATCGGCGCGCGTACTTGGGTCGCCTAGTCCTGCCGCCGTCGAGAATATTCTGGTGGCTCCGTATTCTTCAGGGGAAATTATTGCCTATCTTGCGGCCAATGGCCGTCGTCTTTGGACTGAAGCCTTGGTCAGTCCGGGCCAGTTCACGCCAATTTCTGCGATCAATGATATTGGCGCGCGGCCAGTTCTTGGTGGCGGTCTGGTTTTCGCTGCCAGCCAGTCTGGTCTTCTCGCCGCGATTGATGGCCGGACGGGGACACGCATTTGGCAACAACCTATCGGCTCTACACAAGCGCCAGCCCTCGCAGGAGAGTACCTGTTCGTGATGGGCGTTGAGGCAGAGCTGGCGTGTATCAACGCTTCAACGGGGCAAGTTGTCTGGGTTCAGCAACTTGAAAAGTACCGTAAGGCCGAGAAGAAAAAGGGCCGCATTACCTATGCTGGACCGCTGATTGCATCTGGTAAACTCGTTGTCGCATCGTCTGCCGGGGACTTGATCGCATTCGATCCGCAGACGGGTGAAGAATCTGATCGGTTGAAACTTGGTGATGCAGTCTATATCGAGCCGATTGCCGTACAGGACAAACTGGTTGTGTTGACGGATAATGCTCGCCTGATCGCTATTCAGTAACCACTGACACGCGGCTCGGCGACCTTTTGACTGGATACGCGCTATGCCGCTGAAAATCGCTATTGTGGGACGGCCCAATGTGGGCAAGTCGACGCTGTTCAACCGTCTTGCTGGTAAGCAGTTGGCGCTGGTTGATGACCAGCCAGGTGTTACGCGCGATCGCAAGGAAGCGTCTGGTCGGCTTGGAGATTTGCCACTCATCCTGATCGATACGGCAGGCTTTGAAGACGTCAATGATGGCTCGCTTGAGGCGCGGATGCGGGCGCAAACGGAAATCGCGATCCGCGAAGCACAGCTCGCATTGTTCCTGATTGATGCGCGCGTTGGTGTGACTGCAATGGATGAACGTTTTGCGCAGCTTTTGCGCCGTGCTGATATGCCGATCGTGCTTGCTGCCAACAAAGCCGAAGGTAAAGCGGGTGATAATGGCATGCTTGAAGCCTGGAACCTCGGCCTTGGTGAGGCGGTTGGTCTCTCGGGCGCGCATGGCGAAGGCATGGCTGATCTCTATGCTGCGATCCGTGAAGCCTTGGGCGAAGAGGCGTTTGAAGAGGCGCTTAAGGAAGAAGAAGCCGAGGCCAGCGATAGTTTTAATCATGGCATTCTGGAGGCTCTTGAGGGCCTCGATATGGATGACTCGCGTCTTACCGACGAGCAACTTGAAGCGGCGTTGCAGCGCGCCGGAATCAATGAAGTCGAAGAGACAAAAGCGATTGAAGACGCCAAAGAGGCGGCCAAAACCAAACCCATTCGCTTGGCCATTGTTGGGCGCCCAAATGCTGGAAAGTCGACCTTGATTAATCAGATCGTCGGCGAAGAACGGATGCTGACCGGGCCGGAGGCTGGGATTACGCGCGATAGCGTTACCTTGTCTTGGGAATGGGAGGGGCGGGAAGTTCGGCTGGTGGATACGGCAGGGTTGCGCCGCAAATCCAAGGTTCAAGAACGGCTGGAGAAAATGTCTACCGGGGAAACGGTTCGCTCGCTGAAATATGCAGACGTTATTGCGTTGGTGATGGACCCTGAAGATGCGTTTGAGAAGCAGGATTTGCAGATTGCAGATCTGGCCATTCGTGAGGGCAGGGCGGTGGTTTTTGTGGTGTCCAAGTGGGATACGATCACCAATCACGGCATGGCGATGAAAGAGCTTGAGCGGCGCTTGAAAGTCTACTTGCCGCAATGCAAAGGCGCGCCTTTGGTGACGCTTTCGGGGCTGACGGGCAAGCGGGTTGAGCGGCTAATGCCTGCGGTTGCCAAGACCTATGATGACTGGTGCGCGCGGATCAAGACAGGCGATCTGAACCGCTGGTTGAAATATATTACCGAGCGCAACCCGCCGCCGAGCGTGAATGGCAAGCGTATCAAGCCGCGCTATATGGCGCAGATCAAGGCGCGGCCGCCGACGGTTGTGCTAATGGCGTCGCGCGGGGAACAGATGCCGGAACAGTATCGGCGTTATCTGGTGAATGGCTTGCGCGAGGCGTTTGATTTGCCCGGCGTGCCGATCCGCTTGATCGTGCGGCAGGGGGCAAACCCTTATGCCGACAAGGCGCGGCGCAAGCACTGAGTTTGCTCCAGCGCTAATGGGCTCCGCCCAACGCTGGACGAAGCGGGTTCCGCGCTCGCCACACGGGCGAACTTTGAAAATGAGATGTGCAGCCCTGAGCCTGGCTCAAGTGAGGGCGAAGCCCGATACGGAACCTGCTGCTACCGCGTGGGCGTAAGCCCTTAGCGCGGTGAATAAAAACCGAGGCCTAAAACTAGGAACTATCTTGAACCGGTGGCACAGCGCGCCAGACCACGCGGACCCAAGCCCAGACCACACGCCGCCCACAGGCCATGAAGCGGCCCATCCAATAGTGCACCGCGCCGAGGTGCGTTTCGCCAGAGGCGTCGTGCATCGGTGTCCAGTGGTCGCGGTAGATTTTGCGCTGGCGGTTTAGCCAGGCGCGCAGGTCCGCCTTGTCGTCGCTGATAAAGCTGACAGAGACCCGGCCATTGGCGGCAATCTCAAACAAGACCTCGCGCCGCGCCGCCTCGGCCCAGCCGCGCAACCAGAACAATTGCCACCAGACCCACGGCCAGAAATAGACCGGGACGTGGGCCACAGCGGCAAGTGTGAAGCGGATCTCCATGCCGGGAGTATAGACCCGGTTGAGGGGGTGTCGGACGGGAGACCTATTTTGCTTTTCTTTTCAAGGCGAATGACCGGGAATGATGGCTGCTTTGGGTCAGGAGGAGATATTAGACTTTGCCATTCCAGTGCCGACACTTCATTCTGCCCTCTATTGGTACGAAGCGATTTGAATGAGGCGGTACAACGGATGATTTTAAGAAAGATCGCGGAAGCGGTTCGGAGGCAAGACTGGTTCACGGTCTCGTTGGAAGTATTGATCGTCATGATCGGTATCTTCCTAGGTCTGCAAGTGAATGCCTGGAACCAATCTCGCATTGATCGCGCGGAAGAAGCAGTTTTCTTGCAGGCTCTATATCAAGACGTCATCGAGCTAGAGAAGAACTCTACAGAACTAATCGAGCTGCGCATTGAGGAACTAAAAGCAATCGGGGCTGCATCCGATATATTATTCGGCAAGGTGGAATGGCGTGATGTGACGGAGTTCGAGTGTGATGCTATTTCAACTTCGCATTCCCCTGGCATTGTTGCGACGAGCCTTCCATCCTGGACCGCGCTGCGCGATGCGGGACGTACAAACATTGTTCGAAATGCAGAGTTGAGACGAGGCTTAGCAACGCTCACTCAAAAGCGAGAATCGCTCGATCGGATCATGGGTGTCGCGGAAACATCGAATTACGACATCATGTCAATGCACCCGGAGCTATTTGAGAAAACGCCAATTAACGCGGAGCTCAAGGATGCACCAGATCGCATTTATTATACGACAGAAACTACGTGCGATGCCGAAGCGTTTTCCCAAAACCGCGCAGCGATGAACGCGCTCGCAGCTAACATGAATCGATACAGTTCAGTCATCAACAGGTTTGGCATCGTTCCTTGGGCGGACCAGGTCACAAAAATCAGAATCATTCTCGAGGAAAATTTATAACAGGCGCCTGACTACGCGCTGAAGAGAACGATCAGTTTATATTGACCATCTGTGTCAGCTTTGACGCCGAAAGCGGACATCCGCTAACTCGCGCCCATCACGTCTCTAGCCA
>CAYGPE010000024.1:0-40481 GCA_964351695.1 uncultured Hyphomonas sp.
GCTGGGGCCGGGGGTCTGTTATCGGCTATGGGACGAGGCTGAAACACGCGGACTGGTTGCCGCGCCAAGCCCGGAAATCCTGAATGCTGACCTGAGCGGCCTCGTCCTGACGCTGGCCGAATGGGGCGAGACGCAGCCAGAGAGGCTGATTTGGCTGGATACACCGCCTGCGGGGCGGTTGGCGGCTGCGCGGGCGCAGCTTAACGGGCTAGGTGCATTGGCGGGCGATGGCGCGTTGACAGACAAGGGCCGGGCGATGGCGCGGCTACCGTTGGCCCCGCGTATGGCGGCGCTTGTGGTGAGCGCTGAGACGCCGGGTGAGAAAGCGCTGGCGGCGCGGATTGCGGCGCTGTCGAGCGAGCGCGGAGTGGGCGGTACTAGCGCCGATCTGGCCGAGCGGCTGGCGCGGTTTGCCAATGAGCGATCACCGCGTGCCAAGGCGCTGCAAAGACAAGCCGACAGCTGGAGCGGCGGGGCAAAACCGAGCGGCGACCCGGCAATCATTCTGGCCAAGGGCTGGCCGGATGCGATTGCACGGCGGCGGGCACCAGGAAGCGTGACCTATTTGATGGCGTCTGGACGCGCTGGGCAGGTGGACGAGGCTTCACCGCTGGCCAAATCTGACTGGCTGGTCGTGGCGGACATGGTCGGCGCGGCGAAAGGGGGGCGGATCACGCTGGCAGCGGCGCTGGACGAGGCGTCGGCGCTGGCGTGCGGCGCAGTCGAGGTGCGGGAGGATGCGGTGTTTGATCCGGTGACCGGGCGGTTCAAAGGGCGGCGTATTAAAGCGATGGGCGCTATTATACTCAGCGAGACGCCTTTGCCCAAGCCATCAGGCGCGGCGGCGCGGGAGGGTTTCCTGCGCTATGTCGCTGAACATGGGTTTGAATCTATCGGCTTGAGCGAAAGTGTGGCGCGTTTCGTGGCGCGGACCGCGTGTTTGCGTGAGGCTTTTGGTGAGGTGTGGCCAGCCTTGAGCGTGGCGGACCTGCAGACAAGCGCCGATGAGTGGCTTGCGGGCGCGCTTGGCGGCGGGGCCTTTCAAGTGCCATCGCAGAGCGCAATAGAGGCGGCGCTAAAAACCACTCTGGAATGGCCTTTACCGCGGGATCTGGATGCGCAAGCGCCGCTCGCGCTGAAGCTGCCATCAGGCCGGGCGGCGCGGATCGACTGGCTCGATGAGCGTGCGCCGCTGCTCGAATGCAAGATTCAAGAGGTGTTTGGCCTTACGCTGCATCCAAGCGTGGCGCAGGGCCGCGTGCCCGTAACGCTGCAATTTCTCTCGCCGGGCGGCAAGCCGGTGGCGACCACGCGTGATCTGCCCGGCTTTTGGCAGGGTGGATATCTGGACATGGCCAAGGATATGCGCGGGCGGTACCCCAAGCATGATTGGGCCGATAATCCGGCGCAGGCAACGCCGCATGTGGGCATGACAAAAGCGCGTTTAGGGCGATAATTCCCTTTTCAGGAGAGTTTTTGATGGGTTTTTCAGAAACTTTTTACATGCTGAAATATGGCAAGTTCGTGTCATACAAAATGCATCTTGTTTCGCCTCTGAAATCGTAGTTAATAGGCCATAGAGTGCGATAAAACATAAGTTTTCAGTTTGGATTTTCTGATAAGGTGAAATGCCTTAAAACGTCCGTATAAAGATATTTTAATCGCAAAATCCCTTGCTCTAATGTGACAGTAATATTACATTCAGTGCCATGCCGCCTCTCTTGGCGGTTGTGCGTTCTCGATTTTGAGGTCGCGCGCAAAGAAAGGAGACTTGAATGGGAATCATGACGCATAAGACGCGACTAGTCCCGGCCAGTCGTAAAAGCCAGACGGTCCGCGAGCATGATGCCGCCCACCTCTGGATCGAATATGGGACGTTGGCTGCGGCCACGACCATCGGAGTTGTCGGCGCATTTTTGCTCGGTAATTTCTGGAATATATTTGCATAAATGGCCTATGGCCCGGTAGCTGGTGAGACTGTCACTGGCTGCCGGGCGATATAGCCAATTTCGCGGTTTTGTTGCATAAGCCGCCGAATGACGAAACCGACCCCCTCAAAAGCGCCCAAGAAGGTCTTCATCAAGACCTATGGCTGCCAGATGAATGTATATGACAGCGAGCGTATGAAAGATGTGCTGGCGCCGATCGGCTATGGCCCGTCTGAGACGGCTGAGGACGCTGATCTGGTGGTGCTGAACACCTGCCATATTCGCGAGAAAGCGACGGAGAAAGTCTATTCCGAGCTTGGCAAAGTCAAAAAGATGAAGGCCGCTTCTGGGGGCAAGATGATTGTCGCAGTGGCCGGCTGTGTGGCGCAGGCTGAGGGGGAGGAGATCATGCGGCGTGCCCCGATTGTAGATTTGGTGCTGGGGCCGCAAGCCTATCACAAGCTGCCAGAAATGATTGCTCGTGTGCACCGCGAAACAGGTGAGCGGCTCGAAACTGAATTTGATACGCTGGAAAAGTTTGACGCCTTGCCCAAGGCGCGCAGTGTTGACGGGCCTGTCGCCTATCTCTCGGTGCAGGAGGGTTGCGATAAGTTTTGTACGTTTTGTGTCGTGCCGTACACGCGCGGGGCTGAACTCTCGCGGCCTGTCGATGATATTATGGTTGAGGCACGGTCGCTGGCTAGCCAGGGCGTGCGTGAGGTGCAGTTGCTTGGGCAGAATGTGAATGCGTATCACGGCGCACGGCCGAAAGTGGAAGGCGAGGGGGACTGGAGCCTCGCCAAGCTGATCCGGCATGTTGCGAAGATTGGCGGGTTTGACCGCATTCGCTACACGACCAGCCACCCGCGCGACATGGATGATGACCTGATTGCAGCGCATGGCGATACGCCCGAATTAATGCCATTTCTGCATTTGCCGGTACAATCTGGCTCAAACACTATCTTGAAGGCGATGAATCGCGGCCACACGCGTGAGCACTATCTGGATGTGATGGCCCGCGTGAAAGCGGCGCGGCCAGATATTGGATTTGCGTCAGATTTCATTGTCGGATTTCCGGGCGAGAGCGACAAGGATTTTGAGGATACGATGGATCTTGTGCGCGAGATCGGGTTCTGCATTGCCTATAGTTTCAAATACTCAGCCCGGCCGGGTACCCCCGCAGCAGAAATGTTTGGACAGGTCCCGGATGAGGTGAAAACCGAGCGCTTGCATCGTTTGCAGGCTTTGCTTTGGGAGCAGCAAACCGCGTTTAACCTGTCTAAGATAAGTGAGACGGTTTCAGTACTCGTCACAGGCAAAGGCCGGATGCCAGGACAGATGGCGGGGCGATCGCCGTGGCTACAATCAGTTTATTTTGACGGCGATGAAAGCCTGAACGGCCAGATTGTTGACTTGAAGATTAATCACGCAACGCAGAATTCGATCAGCGGCGATCTGGTGCGGGTCAAAGAGGCCGTGCTTTGAGTCGTCTTTGGGAGCCGAATGATCCGGCATTGCTGGCCTATATTTGTGGGCCGAACCATATGCATTTGCTACTGCTCGAGGAGGCCCTTCGGGACGGCAAACTATCGGCTGAAAGCCAGGGTGAGGGCATCCGCCTGAAAGGCTCGCCTGAGGCAGAGTCGCTGGCTGAGGATGCCTTGTCAGCGTTTGAAGCGATCCTGGCCAAGAATGATCAGGCCGGCGTTGCAGCGCTAGAGGGAGCGATTGAGCAGGCGCGCGCGCCGAACCAGTCCTATGGCGCGTTGACCGGGCTGAAAGTGCTGATCAAGCCGCAGACCAATATGCAGGCGAAATATCTCGATCTGCTGACGGGCGCTAAGCATGACCTGATCTTTGGTACGGGCCCAGCCGGGACGGGGAAGACGTTTCTGGCTGTGGCGGCGGGCGCAGCTGCATTGAAGAACAAGTCAGTTTCGCGATTGATTATTACGCGGCCTGCGGTTGAAGCAGGCGAGAATCTTGGCTTTCTGCCGGGTGATCTGGAAGAAAAAGTCGAGCCTTATTTGCGGCCGATCTGGGATGCGCTGAATGAGACATTAGGCGCTGATCAGGCCCAGCGCTTGCGCGACAAGAAGGTTATCGAAGTCGCCCCTTTGGCCTTTATGCGCGGGCGAACGCTCAAAGACGCCTTTGTCATCATGGATGAGGCGCAGAATACAACTGTTGCGCAGATGAAGATGGTGCTTACGCGTCTTGGCCGCGATAGCCGTATGGTGGTGACGGGCGACCCCGGACAGGTCGATCTGCCGAACCGCGAGCCGTCAGGCCTCGCGCATGCCTTGAAGATATTGGACGGCGTTGAAGGGGTTGGCTCAGTCGTGTTCACGTCAAAAGATGTGCGCCGCCACGCGCTCGTGTCGAGAATTATTGATGCTTACGATGCGGACGCCAAAGCGAATAAATGAGTGTAACATTCGACCTGCGTGTGGATGATGAGAACTGGCAAAGCGTCGGTGACCTGAATGCGGTATGCCAACGCGCGTTCGACGCAGCATCGCGGGTTGGCGGCATTGACGGCGAGATCAGCCTGTTACTGACGAGCGATGAGGCCATTCAGGTGCTGAACCGCGATTGGCGCGGCAAAGATAAGCCGACAGATGTCTTGTCCTTTGAAGCGGCGCTGGCTGAGCGGCCTTTTCTGGGCGATATTGCGATCAGCTATGGCGTCGCGGCGAAGGATGCCCGCGAGCGCGGAGCCGATCTTGATCAGCATCTTTCTCATCTTCTGATCCATGGTTTCCTGCATTTAATTGGCCACGATCACATTGATGACACACAAGCTGAGGAAATGGAGGCCCTTGAGGTCGCGGCGCTTGCCTCTCTGGGGTGGCCTGATCCATATAGTTAGAGAGCCGAATCGGCCACGTAATACAGGACGCGCAAACAGCGACATGAACCAGCGTACAAGCGGTTTTCTAAATATCTTCAAGCGCGGCGCGCCAGAGCCATCTGTCGAGGTAGTTTCGGCGGAGCCTGAGCCGCTGAATCCGAAGGAAATGCGGCTGCGTATAGCCGAGTTCGAGAAAGCGCGGGTTACAGACGTCATGATCCCTGGCGCTGAAATTGTGGCTGTCGAGCTGGCGACGAGCCTTGAGGATCTGGTTCAGATGTTTGCCCAAGAGGCTCATTCGCGCATGCCGATCTATCGCGAGACGCTGGATGACCCGATTGGCATGGTCCATATCAAAGATGTTATGGCCGAGATAGCACGCAGCAATGGCGATGCGCCGCCGCCAGATGATCAGCCTTTGGAGCGCCTGCGCCGCGATATCCTCTTCGTTCCTGAGAGTATGCGCCTTACCGACCTGTTGGTGAAGATGCAGACCACACGCATCCATATGGCCCTCGTTGTCGATGAGTATGGCGGCACGGACGGGCTGGTGTGTTTGGAGAATCTGGTCGAGGAAATTGTCGGTGAGATCGAAGATGAGCACGATGAAGACGTTGCACTGCTGGTGCGCCGGGGCCGCAATGCCTGGGAAGTCGATGCACGGCTTGAAATTGAGGACTTCCAGGAGGAAGTCGGATTAGACCTCAGCTTGCCTGACCACGAAGTAGATACACTGGGCGGTGTTGCCTTTGCACTGGCTGGGCGTGTCCCGGTGCGCGGTGAGGTTTTGCCGCATCCGCATGGCGCGGAAGTTGAAATTCTTGATGCTGACGCACGGCGCATTAATCGCCTTGTCGTTCGCAAACTGGCGCAGGAGCCATCCGCATGAGTGAAGCCGCCGTCAGCCATGGCCTTGGTGCTTTTACAGCTATGCACGAAGCCGTCGCGCGTGTGCGCGGGGTTACGGCCCTGTGCTTTGCCGCTTTGCTGGGGGCTTTCAGTGCGCTTGGCTTTGCCCCATTCCATCTCTCGCCCGCGTTTTTCATCTCAGTTATCGGGCTTGTCTGGATGCTGGATGGCGCACGCGGCCAACGCCGCTGGGGGCGGGCTGTTTTTGCCCGCGGCTGGGCCTTTGGGTTCGGGTTCTTTCTGGTCAGCATGTACTGGACGGCGCTGCCATTCCTGGTTGAGCCTGAGAAGCACGCCATTTTTCTCTGGATGCCACTGATTGCCTTGCCGGGCGGTATGGCCTTGATCTGGGGATTGGCTTGCGCTTTAGGCGGCGCCTTTTGGTCTTCGTCGCCGTCGCGTGTGTTTATTCTGGCTGGCTTCATGGGCGGCGCTGAGTTGGTGCGCGGGACATTATTTGGCGGTTTTCCGTGGAACCTCGCCGGAACGACATGGACACCGGGCGGCGCCGTGTCACAAGCTGCGTCGCTAGGCGGGATATACTGGCTGACGCTGGTGACCTGGTTCGTCGCCGCTGCCCCCGCCGCGCTGGTTGATACGCGCGATGATAAGGCCGTAATCGGGCGCGCACTGCCTGCGGTTATGGCCGTCGCCATTCTTGGCTTCGGTTGGGCGTGGGGCTCGCAGCGCCTCGCCAATGATACGGTGATGACTGAGCGCACGGTTGCTCTGATGGATGCCGGCGTCCCGCAAAAAGAGAAATTTGATGATGGCGGACAACCTGTTTTGAAACGCTATATTGAGTTGCTAACGGAAGTTCCGGGCGAGCCGACCGATATCATTATCTGGCCAGAGGGCGCTTTACCGAACCAGTTTGACTTGCTGCGCAGTACGCAGGCACAGGACATTGTGGGTGAATTTGTGGGGCGGCGCATCCTGATCGCCGGATCAGCGCGCCAAGCCGCAACTGAAACGGGCAGTGAATACTTTAACAGCTTTGCAGTATTCACGGTCACTGATGCGGGTCTCTCGCTGATATCACTCTATGACAAGCATCGCCTCGTGCCATTTGGCGAGCTGCCCGCGACCCGAATTATCCCCTTTGGTGAAGCGATTGCCGCTATTCTTCCTGAGGCGGTGTCACGCACAGCCCGCTCTGGTTTTACGCCAGGGCTGCAGCCGACTGTGTTATTGCAGGAAGAATTATTGCCGCCAATGATACCGCTGATTTGCTATGAAGGCTTGTTTCCGGAAATTGTGCGCCTGGCTGGGCCACAACGCGAGAAAGCAGAGTGGATCGTTGTCATATCCAATGATGCCTGGTTTGGTGGCGGCTTGGGCCCAGCGCAACACTATGCGCAAAATCGCTATCGCGCGATTGAAAGCGGCCTGCCAATGGCGCGCGTCGCTACACGCGGAGTTACGGCGATGGTGGATGGCTATGGGCGGGAGATCGCACGCGGAAATCCGGCGCAGAATGACCCCAAGGGGTGGCGCTCCTCGGTTGTTCGCGTGGGGCTGCCTGCATCGCTGGAGCTGACGCTATATCAACGGTTTGGGGAAATTTTTTATTGGCTTACACTTGTGTTATTTTCCGGACTAGCGTTTGTATCATGGCGGCGCTAAGCGCGAAATCGAGTTTAAATTCGAAGGCTGGGAATGTCGGAAAGTAAGGCACCAAGTGGAATTGATCGCGTCGTCGGGCAAAGACTTCGCTGGCGGCGGCGTGAACTTAAGCTTACTCAAGAACAACTTGGCGAACAACTTGGTTTAACTTTCCAGCAGGTTCAGAAATACGAAAAGGGCATCAATCGTATCTCTGCGGGTCGCCTGTTTGAGGTCGCTGATGTCCTGACGGTTCCGATCACGTATTTCTTTGAAGGCATTGACGAAATGCTGGGGAGTAAGCCCTTGGCTGTGCGCGAGGATGACCACCCGCCTGCGCTACCAACAATTGATAGCGAAGCGATGGAATTGGTTACGGCGTTTCAGAAGATTACGGATTCCGCCTTGCGTCGCTCGCTTCTGGATACGATCCGAGCCGCAGGTGCATCTGCAGAGGCTGATAATAGATCTTAGCTTCAATTGTGGCCTGCAGGTAACAGGTTAGGCCTGCGACCACATGCAACAGACGTATGGGCTTGCTTTGCCGCACTGCACAAGCAAGCTGTGGCGCTGAATATATCAATTCCTATGGTTGGAGAGCGCCGTGGTTGAAATCAAGACAATTGGGATTATCGGGGCCGGGCAAATGGGCAATGGAATTGCCCATGTTTGCGCGCTTGCAGGCTATGATGTCCTGCTGAATGATCTCTCACAAGACGCGCTGGATAAAGGTTTCGCCAATATTGAGAGAAATATGACGCGTCAGGTTTCGCGCGATATTATCAGCGTGGACGATATGAAAACGGCGCAGGCCCGGATCAAAGGCGTGACAGATATTGCCGCCCTGTCTGAGATCGATCTGGCCATTGAAGCGGCGACAGAAAAGCGCGAGGTTAAAGAGAAAATCTTTGCTGGTCTGTGCGATGTGGTTCCTGAGCGCACGATCCTTGCGACCAATACGTCCTCGATCTCAGTGACGCGCCTGGCCTCGACGACGGATCGGCCAGAGCGCTTTATTGGCCTGCATTTTATGAACCCTGTTCCGCTCATGAAGTTGATGGAGATCATTCGCGGCCTCGCTACCAATGATGAGACGTATCAGGCGGCGCTGGCATTCGCGCAGCGCCTTGGCAAGACCACGACAAATGCCGAAGATTATCCGGCCTTTATCGTCAACCGTGTCCTGGTGCCAATGATCAATGAAGCCGTCTATGCGTTGTATGAGGGCGTCGGAACAGTTGAGAGCATTGATACGGCCATGAAGCTGGGCGCGAACCATCCAATGGGGCCGCTGGAGCTGGGTGATTTTATTGGTCTCGATACGTGTCTCTCGATCATGCAAGTACTGCATGACGGTCTTGCCGACACCAAATATCGGCCATGCCCGCTGCTCGTGAAATATGTTGAAGCTGGCTGGACGGGGCGTAAATCCGGGCGTGGATTCTACGATTATCGCGGCGATGTGCCCGTGCCGACGCGATAGGCCGCTTGGACAATTCGTAATCTAGCTTTGCTGGACTCTTTTGGTTGGACTGCTACCGTCAGCGCAACAGAAGGGGATCAGCACATGATTATTTTCGGCACGACGACTACCAAGAAGCTTCTCGACAAGGGCGAGTTTGGGTGCCCGCAATGCCAGGAAATGACGCCCTATGAAAAGCGCCGCGTCAAGCAATGGGGACATTTGTACTGGATCCCTTTGATTCCGATGAAGGAGATGCCGCCTTACGTGGAATGCAAGAAATGCCGCAATACCTATATTGAGCGCGTACTTGATAATCAGGCACCGGGCGGGGAATTTCAGGCGCAATTCGAGCGGGCATCCGGACTTATCATGGCGAAAATGGCGCTGGCTGACGGGGTAATCGATGATGCTGAAGTCGACACGATGCGCGATATCTATTCGAAGATTACCGGTGCCAATGTCGAGCGCGAGGTGATCCTGAAGCTGATCGAGACGGCGCGCGGCATAGAAGATGATGCTAGCGAGATTGCCAGAAATTTCAGCTCCAGCTTGAATGCAGATGGTCAGGAACTTGTCATGAAAGCGATCTTGCTTGTCGCCTTCGCGGATGGCGACTTTGCCGATGAGGAACAAAAACTGGTTGCGGAAATTGGCGCAGCCCTCGGCATGTCTAAGGCTCATATTAAAGGCGTCTTTTCAGAGATGACCGAAGGCTAGCTACGCCAGCGGAGTGTTTTTGACTTGATCTTATTTTCGAATGGGCGGTTCTCAGCGCGGCTGGCAGCCCATTCTTTTTTGAGCATTTGATACCACTTGGCCTGAACGTCGATATCATCAATCCACATCATCGCCTTTTGATGCGCCATGCCCATATTTTGAAGATCAACCATCGCGCCGTCCTGGGCGAGGAATTTGCGCGCCATAGGTTTGGCAAACGGGATGGCGAGATTGAGGAGTGGCGCACCTGTCCACCATGTGAACTGGGTGATCCGCGTCTTCTTGGGGGCTTCAGGTGTCAGACAGGTGAGCGTCAATAAACGTGCCTGATCATTAGAGATGATTTCCCAGCGATACCCGGGCAGTTGGAAGATGATTTCAGTCTCAACCGCGTCGCCGAACACCCATTTATAGAGTTTAGAGTTTGAGCTGGGCCTATGTCGATCAATAGCCCAGCCGCGGTCGGCGGGAATAAACGGTTTTTCCTTCAGTTTCAGACCGACTGAAGGCGGCCGCCACCACCATTGATTGTGTACGAAGGGGACATGCGCCGGGTCCATCAAGCCGACAACGGCGTCATCCATGTGGGCGTTGAAGACATCTTCAATGACGAATTTGGGTTTCTCAGGAAGTGGACCGAAATCTGGGACGGGGACACCCGGGACGCCATCAAAGCGCGGATTGTCGGCGACAAAGACATAGACCGCACCGTTGGCCTCATGGATCGGATAGCTACGAACTTTGGTCTTGGTCGGGTCATACGGGCTGTCATCGGTTAGGCTTGGCATGTGTTTGCACACGCCGTCTGTCCCAAAACGCCAACCATGATAGGGGCATTCGAGCGTCGCTTCGCCTTCTGTGTCAACTTGCTGTCCGGCGCTGAGCGGGACAAGCCTATGCGGGCAGATATCGCGCAAGGCAAAGGCCTCACCGCTTGAGGTGCGACCGACGACAACGGGCTGTCCGATAATGATTTTGCGGGTCTGCTGACCGGCTATCAGTTCGGCCGATCTTGCAGCGAGATACCAGCTATCGGTCAGCCAGCCTTCCGGGGTCAGGCCGGGGTGGGCAGCTGTAGCCTTGTCGATGAGGGACGTTGTGTCAGCCATGGCGCGCTTATACCTATTCCTGATAGATACGGGAATAGTTGGAAAACTCACCTTCGTTCAGAGCGTCTTTGATGACAGACGTGGCAAGGTCAACATCCACGACGAAGCAGGCGGCCTCCATACTGTCCGATCCGCTGCTGCCACCATCGCAATGGCCGAGGCCTGTCCAGCCGAGAATTTCATTCAACCGATCTTCTAGCGCATGTCTTTTAGTGAGGTCATCCTCAGTGCCAAACCCGTCAATCTTGTATTCGACAATCAGGCATTTGAAGTCACTATCTTCCAGCTCTTCAAAACCTTCTTCGCGCACTGGGTCTAATATGCCGTCAAATTGGCGCTCGAGTGATCCTAACAGTTTGATTCGGTAGGTTTCAGATTGTCCAGGCTCACCCAAAATGCCCCAATGTTCGACGATGCGGCGACGGTCCGGTTCAGCCCAAGCCTCATGATAGGCAATAATGCGGCCAGTATCATCGCGTTTGTAGAGCTTGAACATGACAGGAATTGCCTTCGTTGAATGGTTGGCTAATGTCACACATTCGTAATTAGGGATACAGATGGGATGAGTGACGCAGCACGCGCTAGAGAAACGAAGGGTTTTCTCGGTTGGGTAGAGCGAACAGGGAATAAATTACCCGACCCGGTATTCCTGTTTTTCTATCTGATCATCGGGCTGATGGCGGTTTCGGTCATTACAGCGCTCTTGGGCGCCAATGCGACGCTCGACGCGCAGGTCCTGGGCGGCATGGCTGAGTCGCAGAAGACGCGATTCTCCATCGGTGATGATGGCTTGATTCCCGCGATTAGCTTGCTATCTCCAGAAAACCTGCAGCGGCTCTGGGTGGAAATGCCCGAAACATTCGCCCATTTCCACCCTCTCGGATTGGTATTGACAGTGATGTTGGGCGCGGGTGTTGCAGAGCGCTCTGGCCTGTTTTCGAGTGCCATGCGTTCAGCGGTGAGCGGCGCGCCGAAATTCCTTTTGACCCCTCTTGTGGCGCTCGTCGCGATGGTTGGAAACCATGCAGCAGATGCCGCGTATGTCGTACTGATACCGCTTGCCGGCGCTCTGTTTGCGTCGGCGGGACGCCACCCATTGGCTGGCATTGCAGCCGCGTTTGCGGGCGTCTCCGGTGGATTTTCAGCCAATCTATTCCCGGGCCAACTGGATGCACTACTGTTTGGTATTACCCAGGAAGCAGCAGAAATTCTGGCACCGGAATATCAAACAAATATCGCGGGTAACTGGTTCTTCATTGCGGCGATGACGTTCGTTTTCCTGCCGATCATATGGTATGTCACCGACAAAATCGTCGAACCTCGGCTGGGAAAGTATCAACCCGAGGGCGACGCTGCGAACAGTTTCGCGGAAGAGGATCAGCCGCTTACTGAGGCCCAGCGCAAAGGCCTTGGGCGCGCCGGGCTGGCTTGCCTGGTCTCATTTGCGGCTTGGGGATTTATGACTTGGGGGCCAGGAACACCGCTTATCGATGAGGGCGCGGGCGCGTGGTACATTGAATATAGGCCGCTTTTTCAATCGCTCGTCGCGTTCTTCCTAATTTTGTTCCTTAGTGCTGGCTGGGCGTACGGCGCGGCAGCTGGCACGATCAAGAACCACCGCGATCTTGTCGGCATGATGGCCGAAGCGATGAAGGATATGGGCTATTATCTTGTCCTTGCATTTGCAGCCGCGCATTTCGTGGCAATGTTCAACTGGTCAAACCTCGGCTTGATCTCCGCGGTTCACGGCGCCAATGCGATTGAAAGCTCCGGTCTTCCGCTGCCGATACTTTTGGGCCTGATTATGATCTTTTCCGCTTTCATCAATCTGTTTGTCGGGTCTGCGTCGGCTAAATGGGCGCTTCTGGCACCTGTTATGATTCCAATGTTGATGTTGCTCGGTGTGAGTCCCGAGGGGGCGACAGCGGTCTACCGTGTTGGTGATAGCGCGACGAATATCATTACGCCGCTTATGGTCTATTTCCCGCTTATTCTGGTGTTTGCGCAGCGCTGGAAACGCGATTTTGGCCTCGGCAGTTTGACCGCAATCATGATTCCTTACTCGATCGGCATCCTGATCTCCGGGCTCGTTCTGATCGTTGCCTGGGTTTATCTCGATCTGCCGCTCAGCTTTGGAGCGCCGATCCGGTACGCCCTGCCGGGGGTTGGATGATCCCTGGCCGAAACTGCCGCAGACAAAGGCGCTAGGCGGGGGCTTCGACCCTCGCTATATGGCGCTTATGACTCCACGCGACAAAATTCGAAACTTTTCCATCGTTGCCCATATTGATCATGGTAAGTCGACGCTGGCTGACCGCCTGATTCAGCAGACAGGTACGCTAACTGAGCGCGAAATGTCTGAGCAGGTGCTGGACTCGATGGACATCGAGAAAGAGCGCGGGATTACCATCAAGGCGCAGACGGTGCGGCTCGATTACACCGCCAAGGATGGCGAGACCTATGCCTTGAACCTGATGGACACGCCGGGGCACGTCGACTTCTCGTATGAAGTATCGCGCTGCCTCGCGGCCTGTGAAGGCTCGTTACTTGTGGTGGATGCATCGCAGGGCGTTGAGGCGCAGACGCTGGCCAATGTCTATCAGGCAATTGACCAGAATCACGAGATCGTCCCTGTCCTCAACAAGATTGACCTGCCTGCTGCTGATGTGCCGGCTGTAAAAGCGCAGATTGAGGATGTGATCGGGCTCGACGCGTCTGATGCGGTTGAGATTTCAGCCAAGACGGGTTTGGGCATTGAAGATGTTCTGGAGGCGATTGTTACACGCTTGCCGCCGCCCAGATATGGCGATGCCGATAAGCCTTTAAAGGCATCGCTCGTTGATGCCTATTATGACGCGTATCTTGGTGTCGTCGTCATTGTGCGCGTCTTTGACGGCGTGATGAAGAAGAAACAGAAGGTCAAAATGCTGAAGACCGGCGCGACATATGAACTCGATAAAGTCGGGACGTTCCGCCCAAAGCCGACCGACACGGATGAGCTTGGCCCCGGCGAGGTGGGGTTCTTTGTCGCCTCGATCAAGGAAGTGGCCGATTGCGCGATTGGTGACACTATCACTACTGAGAAAGGCGGCACAACTGAAGCGCTGCCGGGGTATAAGGACGTGCAACCAGTTGTCTTCTGTGGCCTGTTCCCTATGGACGCGGGCGACTTTGACGATTTGCGCGCGGCGATGAGCAAGCTGCGCTTGAACGATGCGTCGTTTACCTGGGAGGTGGAGACGTCGGCAGCGCTCGGCATGGGATTCCGCTGTGGTTTCCTTGGGCTATTACACCTTGAGATCATTCAGGAGCGTCTAAGTCGCGAGTTCGATCTTGATCTCATCGCGACGGCGCCGAGCGTGGTCTATGAGATGACCATGACTGATGGCTCAGAGCTTGAGCTGCACAACCCAGCGGATATGCCCGATGTGGTGCAGGTCGCCGAAATCCGCGAGCCGTGGATCAAATCCACCATTTACACCCCGGATGAATATCTCGGATCGATCCTGAAACTGTGTCAGGACCGCCGGGGGATCCAGACGGAGCTTTCCTATGTCGGTGGCCGCGCCATGGTGCAGTATGAGTTGCCGCTTAACGAAGTAGTGTTTGATTTCTATGATCGTCTCAAATCCATTTCACGCGGCTATGCGAGCTTTGACTATGAGATTATCGGGCACCGTGCTGAGAATCTGGTGAAAATGAATATTCTGGTGAATGAGGAGCCGGTTGATGCGCTCGCCATGCTGGTTCACCGCGACCGAGCTGAAAGCCGCGGACGGCAAATGTGTGAGCGCCTCAAAGACCTGATCCCGCGTCAGATGTTCAAGATCCCGGTGCAAGCAGCGATTGGGGGCAAAGTCATTGCGCGAGAAACAATCTCCGCGCTGCGCAAGGATGTTACGGCGAAATGTTATGGCGGCGACGCTACGAGGAAGAAGAAACTGCTCGAAAAGCAGAAAAAGGGTAAGCAGCGCATGCGCCAGTTCGGGAAAGTGGAAATCCCGCAAGAGGCGTTTGTGGCTGCGCTTCGCATGGATGGCGACTAGTTACCGATTAGCGCCGGGTACCCACTTGATGTCATCCTCGCCATTATTATTGGCGGCGCGCCCTGCCACGAACAACCAGTCTGAAAGACGGTTGGCATAGGCTAGCGCTTCGGCACTGATTGTCTCGTTTTCGTGTGATGCGAGTTCAGCCATCATCCGCTCGGCGCGGCGGGCCAGCGTACGTGCGATATGGAGATGCGCAGCGAGCGCACTGCCGCCAGGCAGGATAAAGCTATCCAGCGGTGGAATGTCGGCGTTCATCGCGTCGATTTCGCTTTCCAGACGCTGAACCTGCGCGCTGATAATGCGCAGCGGCGTCCACTCCAGTTTTTGGCCTGTATCGGGCGTGGCGAGGTCTGCGCCGAGGTCGAACAAGTCATTCTGGACGCGTTTGATCGCGGCAAGTAGATCACCGTCTGCATGCAGCGCCGCGACACCGAGTGCGGCATTCGTTTCATCGACTGTACCGTAGGCCGCCACGCGGGGATGCCATTTATCGACGGGCTGACCTGTTGAGAGCCTCGTTTTACCGCCATCACCGGCTTTGGTGTAAATCTTGTCGAGCTTGACCATGCTACGGGCCTAGAACAGCTTAATTGAGCCAACAACCAGACCGAGCAGGACCAGAATGCCGATGACGACGGCCTGTGCCATTACACGCATCCGCATCAGCTTGTTCGAGCGGCTCGCCTGTCCCTCATCACTGCGCGTGATATTCACCAGACCAAGACCAAGAATGACCAGTAAGGCGGCCAAGGCGATATAAAAAGCGATTTGCAAGCCGATAGCCATGTTTGGCGGGCCTCCTTCATATGTCTGGCATCACAGATAAGATACCTGCTCACTTGACGCTATAGGGCAGGGGGCCGCGCCTGCATAATGTTAGCGTTTCAGGTCCAATTCTGAAGTTTCGGGTGTCAGGCTAACTGTCCGGCGCATATCTTCGTAGTTAAATGTGGTATTCACCTGCTTGAGATCTGGGAAAGCCTCAAACAGCCGGATCGTTGCGTTTTTCACCCGTTTGATACGCTTGCAGGTAAAATCCTGTTCAACCATCAGGGCGCTATGGTCGCCTTCAAGGCGGGTGCCTGATGAAACAGAAACCAGTTCACATTCAGCTTTTTCCGGTAGCTGTACGACACGTTCTTCTGCAACAAATTGGTCCTGAAGGGTGTTAATCTCATCATCGGTCGGCATCGTATCAGGTGCGCCTTCTGCGAGACCAAGGCTGGCTAGCGGGCTATCAAACATCACAGACAATCGATCTCCCGCAATATGTAACCGCAGGGAAGCGTGACCATGAGCATGCTGCGCTTCACGAAGTTTTGTTGGCATTTCGCCAGAAAAGTCGTCAATGGAATCAGGAAGAGAGCCCGGCGGCAAAGCGGGAGAGAGGGTCATTTCTTCACTGACATCAATATCTGAAACGGTTTCTGGCGTTGCTTCCGTGGCGGGTTGTTGGCAGCCCGCAATCGCAAGCCACAAACTTGCAAGGCCGTAGTGTACTGGTCTGCTCGGAAGCTTCATATCCGGCTCCATGTTTTGTTTGACAGGGCGTTGTGCGACGACTAACTCGCCCTATCCAATGAGACAGTATAACATACACGGCGGAGGCAAATGGCCCCCGCTAAACCACTCGGAAACCACTCGTACATGCTAGAGGCCATTCAGGCACCCCTGTTTTTTGGATTGATCGCCGCATTTGTGACGACGCTGGGTTTGCTTGCCGTGTCATTGCGCAGCGACTGGAGCCAGCGATATGCGGGCTTGTTCGGACTGGCAGCGGCCGGAATGCTAAGCACGATGGTGTTTTTGCACATTTTGCCAGAGGCGTTCGCACTCTCACCAAATGCGCCGCTTTGGCTAACCGTTGGCTTTTTCAGCGGACTATTAATAAATTTTATGGTTCGCGCTTTTTTCCCTGAGAGAGAGGATTCGCGCCTCCCGCATGAGGCTGTAACGCCTATTTTAGCAATTGCGATCCACTCATTTATTGACGGTATCGTCTACTCAGTGACGTTTGCAGCGAGCTTTTCTGCGGGGGTATTCGCGGCTTTTGGCCTGATTTTGCATGAGTTTCCTGAGGGTGTGATCGCTTTTGCGATTTTACGCCGTCACGGGGTGTCCAACGCTAAAGCGTTTTTCTGGGCGTTTCTGGCAGCCGCGGCGACGACGCCGCTCGGCGTGTTAATCTCTGGGCCGTTTATGTTTGCGCTTGGGGGCGAGGCTGTTGGACTGTTGTTCGCCTTGTCGGCCGGGCTCGTCCTGTTCGTAGCGACTGGGCCTTTGATGGCGCCGCTGAAAGATACCCCGCCTGGACGTGGGCTCGCGGCGCTTGCGGTTGGGATTGCGCTAGCTGTTGCGCTGGCGCTTGTTTCACTGCCGGGCCACGACCACTCGCATTTCGGACACGGCCATCCAATTGCAGAAGCGCATGATTAAGATGCGCTGGCTGTGGGTTGCGGCGTTTATCGTATTTTTACCCGTATTGGCCGCGGGGACAGCCCATGCTCACCCTGAAGATGAGTTCTGCACAGCCGATGGCGGTATGGACCCGGCACTATGCAGGGCCTTGCAAGACCTAGATCGCGCCGATGGTCAGGGGGATGGGCGCGGCGGCGACCCATCGCAGTTCACAGAAACCGAAACGATCGATTTTGACCGCCCCGTTTTGGAAACGCTCTGGCTCTACGTCAAGATTGGGGTTGGCCATATCCTGCCTGGCGGCTTGGATCATATCTTGTTCGTGCTGGCAGTTTTCTTTTCAACCCGGCGATTTCGGCCCTTATTGTTGCAGATTTCGGCCTTCACAGTGGCCCATACGATCACTTTGGGGCTTGTCGCGTCAGGCATATTTGCGCCGCCTGCCAGCATCGTTGAACCACTTATCGCCGCTACGATTGCCTTTGTCGCGGTTGAGAACCTGATTTTCCGGGAGGCGACGCGCTGGCGCCCGCTCATCGTGTTTGCTTTCGGCCTCATCCACGGCATGGGGTTTGCTGGTTTTTTTGGGTCTCTAGGCCTGCCTGATGGGCAGTTCTGGAGCGCGTTGATCGGCTTCAATATTGGTGTTGAGATTGGCCAATTGGCGATTATTGCGGGCCTTGGCATTCTTTTACTGGCACTTCGTCGCTGGATCACAGACGGCCAGTATCGCACTTTTATGGTCATGCCAGTCTGTAGCTTGATTGGGCTGGTTGGCGTTTTCTGGACGGTCGAACGCTTGTTTTATAGCTAACGGCATCGCGCTTGCATTTACGGCAGGCATGATCCTTAAGACTTCATTTACCAAACTTTTCTGGCGCGCGGCTTGTACACTTCTAGCCGCTTTAGTGACGACATTTGTGGCTTTATTCCCGCCACCTGCTTCTGCGCAGGGGCATGAGTGTGCCTTGAGCGATGTTGCCGCCTGGCAAACGCAGCTGAGTGATCCACAGGAGGAACTGACGCCGCGCCGCATTTTTGAGGTGACGTCAGCTTTTGTCATGCAGTGTCCAGACCGTCCAGAAATTCTTGAAGCCAACCGGATAGCGGCAATGGCGGCCGTTGACATGGGTAAAGCCGATATCGCCGTGAGCCACTTTGAGCGAGCTGGTTATTTACGAGATGACATGTCGCGCTTCTATTACGCCAGCGCCTTGCTGGCGTTTGGGGAAGGTGAAATGGCGTGGGAGCTGCGTGATCAGATGGTCGCTGACTGGGAAACCAAGCTGACGCGGCGCGGTGATGTTGATCTGGCTGCACGCACTGTGCCGGGCGGTATGATCTATACAGTTCGGTTTGACCGGGTTGATAGCGAAACCGGGATCGGTGCGGCGTGGCTTGCTGTACCAGATGGAGCAGGGTGGCCGGCAACGCTGAGCCTTGGATCATCGCGCCAGATGACGGCGTTTCATCGTTTGCGTGTCGGCGCTGAGGCGCCTGCTCTACGACATGTTGACCTGTATCGCTGCAGGAGCCGCCGCATGCTGGCCAAGGCAGACAAGGATATTCCTATCGCTGAGCTTGATGAAGCAGCGTCAGTTACGCTGACGGCCTATCTGAGCCTGCCTGATGTTCTCATAACGAATAATGACAGCGCCGCCTTGGCCACCTGCTTGTGGCCAAATCGACTGTTTCCGAGGCCTGCGCGTTAGCTAAGCTGGGTAAAATCGATCTCGGTAAGGTCATGGTCTGTCGCGGCGACGAATTTACGCAAATCCGCTGAACTGAGCCGTGTCGTTGCTGTGTTCACAAGCGGATGAAAATTGACCTCGTCAAAAGCCATCAACGCTTTATCGACAATGAACCTGACGCGGCCTGCTGTGTCGTTCAAAAGTGCAAAGGCGGTGACGGAGCCGGGTGACACGCCGAGCAATTCTTCCATTAGTTCGCCACTGGCAAAAGATAAGCGCCGTGTGCCTATCTGTTTGTGGAGTTGATTTAATTTCAGCTGACTTTCAGCCCATGCAGAGATCAGGACAATCGTGCCATCCTTGTCTCTCATGAACAGGTTTTTCGTGTGCCCGCCCGGCATACTCTCCTTGAGGTGGCGACCTTCCTCAACTGTGAAAGTGGCGGCATGTTCAGTAGTATGATGAGCGATTCCAAGCTCATCCAGAAAATCGAACAATTCGTGCGGGCTTGCAGGCATTCCTTGCTTGAGGCAGGAAACACATCAACCGTCAAGCCAGCATATAGAGGCCGCCATGCAACTGGATTGCTACAAGATATACGATATTGCACCGGAGATTGTGCCCGGACGCTCGACGCGCGAGTGGATGGATGCATTCCCTGATCGCCAACCCTATCGCTGCCTGCCTTTGTCCATGGCTAACTCGACAGGTTGGGAAATTCTCTGCCCGATGGATATCAAGATCATCTGGAATGGTGGACCGAACAAAACCGATATCGAATTACAAACGACCGGCGACCCTAATGCCATCGCTTCCTTTGCTGATAGCCACTTCCAGCGCGGGATTGTGACATTTCACACAGGGCATCTGTTTCGAACACCGCCCGGTTGGGGTTTGATGGCAATGGGGGCGCCAAACTTTTTCAAGGATGGTGCCGCGCCTTTGACAGGGCTTGTCGAGACGGACTGGCTTCCCTTCCCGTTTACAATGAACTGGCAGATGACGCGCCCTGGTGAGGTGATATTCCGCAAGGGCGAGCCGTTCTGTTTTATCGTTCCGATTGAGCACAAGAAGCTTGAAGACATTGAGCCTAAGCGCATGCTGCTTTCAACCAATCCTGACTTGGAAAAGGACTTTAATGCCTGGTCGACTAGCCGCGGCGAGTTCAACAAAAAGCTGTATTCAGGCGATAAGGAAACACTGAAAGAAGGCTGGCAGCGTCACTATATGAAGGGCGAAACTGTAACCGGCGATTCCGCCGAGGCGCACCAGACAAAGCGCCGACTAAAGCCGCCCAAAGATGTTTAGGCCAAACCTATTCAGGTTTGCGATTAGCTTTTTCAACAATCCCTGAAACGCCGCGTCGTTCGGCGAGTGCTGCGGCGACCATGTCGAGTGACACGCCTTTGGCACGCAAGCCGACAAGCATATGAAAGAGCAGGTCTGCGGCTTCTTCTGCTGTTTCCCTGCGCCCTTCTGCGGCAATTGCGAGGGCGAGCTCAGCGCCTTCTTCGGCAATTTTCTTGCCGCATCTCACCGGGCCAGAGTGCAACAGTTTGGCAGTATATGATTTTTCCGGATTGCCGTTGGCGCGATTATCAACAGTTGCGCTGAGTAGCCTCAGCAAGTTTGCGAGTTTTTCTGCGGATCCGAGTGCGTCTTTTTTCATGGGAATTTCGCTCATATCAAAATGGCCTGACCGGCGCGCCAGCCGCTGCCAAAGTATCGCGCGCCAGTTTAAGGCTAACCTCGCCAAAATGGAAGATAGATGCGGCGAGTACCGCGCTGGCCCCACCGTCGATGACTGCCGGAGCCAAATCTTCAACCCGCCCTGCGCCGCCAGACGCGATGACCGGAATATTCACGGCGCTGGTAATGGCCTTAAGCAGGGGCAGGTCATAGCCGGTTTTGGTGCCATCCTTATCCATGCTGGTCAGCAGGATTTCGCCAGCGCCGCGTGCTTCGGCTTCTTTAGCGAACGCGACAGCATCAATATCTGTCGCCTTGCGCCCGCCATGCGTGAAAATTTCCCAGCTGTCGCCGGACTTACGCGCATCAATCGCGACAACGACGCATTGACGTCCAGCTTTTGCCGCGCAACGCGCAATGACTTGTGGATCAGCAACGGCCGCTGAATTGATGGCGACTTTGTCGGCGCCGGCTCGCAATAGTGCGATCATATTGTCGGCGCTACGCACACCGCCGCCCACTGTCAGGGGCATAAAGCATTGTTCGGCTGTGGCGCTTACAATATCTAGAAGCGTACCGCGGCCTTCATGACTGGCTGTGATATCCAAAAAGCATAATTCGTCGGCGCCTTGAGCGTCATAGACTTTAGCCAGCGCAACAGGGTCGCCCGCATCACGCAAGCCGACAAAGTTGACGCCTTTGACCGTGCGGCCATCTTTCACATCGAGGCAGGGGATGATGCGTGTCTTGAGCATATGCGCGCTTTAAGCGCGATTGAAACAAAGGGGAAGGCTCTGAGTTGATCTGGATGTGCTTCGCCTATATCAACACGAGTGTGCCTATGGTAAGTCACGCGGCCTTTAAGCTTTGATTCGAAAATCACCTGCGAAAAACGAGCGGACCTCCCGATGAAATTAGTAAAATTGTTCAGCATTCTTGTGGTTATCACCGCGGGCCTTGTCCCGTATGCGTCGGCCGATTCCAAAAAACAGGCGCGTGAAGCAAAACCAGCCATACTTGGTTATATCGAGGACGCCTATGTTGGTAAGCTTGGGTTGGTTATGAAGTCCAAACTGGATACCGGCGCTGATACCAGTTCGATTTATGCGCGAGACATTGATGTTTACAAGAAAACCAAGCGTAATAGCTGGGTTCGCTTCCGGGTGATTGGCAAAAATGGCCGATCGATCCGCTATGACCAGAACGTCATTTCCTTTGTTTTGATCAAGCTAAAAACTGGCGGAACGCAGCGTCGCCCGGTCATTCATTTGCCGCTTTGTGTCGGGGGCGTCAGGGGGCTCGCCGAGTTTACTCTGGCTGACCGTGAGCAGTTTGATTATCAGGTCCTTATTGGACGCGAATTCCTTGCATCACGGATCATAGTCGATTCAGCCCAGACATTCGCGGCCGATGAATCTTGCGAGTCCGACGACAGTGAGTAGCCACCTTCATACACGGCTTCTGGCCCTGGCGCTTATTCTTCTTGGTTTGGGAATATTCCTGCACAAGACGGTCCAGAAGGGGTATCCGGTTGTGCCTGACCAGACTCGCACCGTCTGGAATGTGGAAGTTTATATTGAGTTTGCCGCTGGTAATCGCCCTGTAAGGGTTGAAGCTTACCTGCCCGCGCGCGCCAGTTCGCGTGATATCGTAGACGAGCAATTTTATAGTGGACCGTTTGGTCTGCGCCTTGATCAAGAAGGTAGTGAGGGCAATCGCAAGGCGATCTGGACCTATCGCTACCCTGACGGCACAAAAGTACTGCGTTATCGCACCACACTGATTGAGGAAGATAAATCAACGCCGCTACCCAATAGCATGCACCGTAGCAGCGCCAATAGTGAACCGCCTTTTGATACCGATCTGGAGCGTCAGGCGTTTATTGTCTGGATTTCCAGCTTACGCCGCCAGTCTGCCGATAAGGAGTCACTGGTTGAGTTGACCCTGCAGGAAATATTTTCCTCTGATCTCTCTGATGAAGTAAATGCCCTGATCCAGCCTTTGCCTGGACCGCTTGGCCGACTCGAACTCGCTCGCGCCGTCCTTGAAAGCCAGGGTGTCGCCGCACGTGTCGCCAACGGTCTTTACCTTGATGATGCCCGTCGCCGCGCCGAAACGGTCAGTTGGCTGGAATATCATGTCGACGGGAAAGACCGTCGTTATTTCCCGTCTGGAAACCCGGCTAAATTCTTTCCGCTCTGGTATGGCCTGAACGATCTGGTTGAGGCGGATGGTGTTTCTGAACTGAGCACACAAATCAGCTTGCAGCCGTCACGCGCAGCTGCAGGCTCGGTTATGTCGGCCGGATCATCGGGCGACAATTTCCTATTGCGCATGTTCAGCTTCGATAACCTGCCACTGACAACCCAGCTTGTTTATCGCGTCCTGCTGACAATACCCGTAGGTATTTTGCTACTTGTGTTCTTGCGCCAGTTTGTTGGTTTGCAGACTCTCGGAACCTTCATGCCGGTTCTTATCGGGATCGCATTTCGTGAAACGGCTTTACTTACGGGGCTAATCTTGTTCAGCGTTCTTATCGCATTGGGCCTTGCGATGCGGTTTTATCTGGAGCGACTGAAACTTCTGCTCGTACCGCGTCTGGCCGTCGTCCTGATCTTTATTGTGCTCTGCATGTCGGCGATTACGATCCTGATGGCTGATAGTGGGCAGCGTATTGGACTTTCTATCTCGTTGTTTCCAATGGTCATTTTGACAATGACGATTGAGCGCATGTCGATCGTTTGGGAAGAGTACTCCGGCAGTGACGCGATTAAACAGGGTCTTGGTAGTCTCGCTGTTGCTAGCGTCACCTATCTGGCCATGAGCAACCGCTATGTTGAGTATCTGATGTTCAGCTTCCCAGAACTATTGCTCGTCATTATGGGGCTTTGCCTGCTTATGGGGCGTTACATGGGCATGCGTCTCAGTGAACTCAGCCGCTTCCGTCAATTGGGCCAAAGCCTCAAACAGGGTAAGGAATAGTCCATGTTCGGCCGGGTCAAGGAATTGAAACGGAAGGGTGTGATGGGGCTCAACGAGCGCAATTTACGGCTTGTTGCAGAGTTGAATCCACGCCGTCTCATGCGCCTTGTCAATGACAAGACAATTACTAAACGTCTTGCGATTGAGGCCAATATCCCGGCGCCGGAATTGATTGGCTTGATCAGTAATAGCTTTGATATGCGCGGGCTAAAGGCAATGCTCGATCAACCCAATGGTGTCGCAATCAAGCCAGCCAATGGCTCACAAGGCAATGGAATTCTGGTTATTACGGGACCAATGAAGGGGGGCTACAAGCTCGCCAATGGTCGCCGCATTGTTTATGAAGACCTGCGCTTTCATGTGATGAACATCCTATCGGGCATGTACTCGCTGGGTGGCTTGCCCGACACGGCAATCATTGAAGAGCGTGTCCGGTTTGCCGGGGTGTTCGATGCCATCAGTTTCAAGGGCGTGCCAGACGTACGAATTATCGTGCTAAAAGGGGTTCCGATCCTTTCTATGCTGCGCCTGCCGACGGCAGATTCAGACGGTAAAGCCAACCTGCATAAGGGTGGTGTAGGAGTCGGTGTTGATCTGGTTACCGGAATCACACAGCTCGGCATGCAATATGGCCAACTCGTAGATCTACATCCCGATACCGCGAACGAACTTTCGGGCCTGCAAACGCCATTCTGGGACGAGATGCTTCTTATGGCGGCGCGCGCTTATGACGTTACAGGGCTTGGCTATCTGGGCGCTGATATTGTGATCGATGTCGACAAAGGTCCGCTACTACTCGAGCTGAACGCCAGGCCCGGCATCGCCATTCAGGTTGCCAATCGCTATGGCTTGCGCGCGCATGTCGAGCCAGTTCTAGCGACAGATACATCCAAAATGACACCGCAAGAACGGATTGATTTCGGCAAAGATATTTATCGCGGAGTTCATGAGGCGCGCCGCGCCGATATTGATGCAGGCGAAGCGGCAAAGGCGCTCAGCGTCTCCTAACATATTGAGTTTGCTGGCCGCCTTGCGCTAAGTGGATGATCTAGACTGAAATGAAGGCCCGGTATGACCCTATTTGACCACTCGCTTAAAACTGCCCTTCTTGGCGTATGCCTCGCACTTGGACTGTCTATGCCAGTGCTGGCGCAATCTGCCGGAGATCAAGGCAGTTTCGGTTTGGAGCGTGGCACAGGTGCTGTGATCTGCACAGGCGATGCCGATATGGATGGCGGCGTAAACACTGATGATCCAAGCTATGCCTTATCCGCGCTCTGGGATCGTATGGTCCTCGGTGATACACTCGGCGTTTGCGGCAATGAGCTACGCCCACTGGATGATGGCGTATGGGGCGAGACGGCACCCTTTAGCGGGGCCGACGCGGCTGGCCGATCAGCTGACTTTCGCCTCTATGTTCTGCACGACCGTTACGTGTGGAAGATTGGCTCATCGCGGGAAATCCTAGATTCTGGCCGGCTCGTGAATTTCCGTGAGATTTTCATGACACCAGAGTTTTTCAATCGGTTTTGCGCCGCCAAAGCTGTCCTTAGTGTCGGTGCGGCATCACATGAAGGCCCAACACGTCTAAACCATCAACTCGCAGCTAATCGCGGGGAGGCGGTTGCGGGCGCGCTTCAGGATGCCCGAGCTGATTGCGCAGAGGGGCAAATCCCGATTCTGTATGCGCTTAATATCGGTGAGTTCAGGGACGATGTGGGGCCGGGCCGTGATACCTCGCCACAACGACGTGTTATCATTGTTGCTGCGGAAAACCTGACTCTCGGGATTAACCTGAGCCAGGCTTTACGTCAGGGGATCGAGACCCAGAACATATTTTCCGGCGTGTCGATCGATGATTATGACCTGTTTGATGTTGAAGCCTACTAGGCTTTTGCGCCTGTAAGTGGTGCCGCTAAGGTGCGTTGAACACTGCTCCGATTGCGTCAGATGCAATGCGAGAATATCAATTAACATTATAAATAACAAAGTTTTGCTATCCAGTTTCATCTTGCCCAGACCGATGTCATCCGATAGAGAAGGGTGGTCTGAAAGGTGGTCCGATCTTGGCTTCTCATCACACTCGGCACAAGCTATCGGCAGCGTTCGTAAAGTCAGCTAGGCCAGGCAAGTACAATGACGGCGGCGGTCTGTGGCTCCATGTTGTGAACGAAGTGAGAGCCAAATGGTTCTTTCGCTACACGCTTCAAGGTAGGCGGCGAGAAATGGGTTTAGGGACTCTAGTTGACGTATCTCTCCAAGACGCAAGGGGCGCGGCCGATGTAGCGCGTAACCTCGTTAAACAGGCAATTGATCCAATCCTTCAGCGAGAAAGAGCACGACGGGACGCAATTCGATACGACAGTACGCTTCGGAAAATTGCTGAAGAAGCGTTCGTGGCACGCAAGGCAGAGCTGCGAAATGACGGGAAAGCCGGTCGCTGGTTTTCGCCACTCGAACTGCATGTTCTGCCTAAATTAGGATCTTATCCAGTCTCAAGTATCGACCAGAGGCTTATTCGAGATACGCTCGGTCCGATTTGGCACGAGAAGGCGGTTACTGCTCGCAAGGCAATCAACCGGCTGGGACTGGTTCTCCAACACGCTGCTGCACTCGGTCTGGATGTGGACATTCAAGCGACTGACAAAGCGAAGGCCCTACTCGGAAAGCAACGTCACCGAACAAAACACATTGAAGCAATGCCTTGGCAAGAAGTTCCTTCATTTTATGCCAGCCTTCATGAGCCGACGACTGCCAATCTTGCGATGAGGTTGCTGATCCTAACCGGTCACCGCCTTAAGCCTGTCCGCTTTCTCCGACTGGAGCACATTGAAGGAAGCATCTGGACGACGCCTCCAGAACTACTCAAGGGCAAGAAGGACGCCACCAATGCTTTTCGTTGTCATCTGTCCGTCGAAGCGTTGCGTGTTATCCAACTGGCCAAGCCTTTAGCCCGTGATGGATTTTTGTTTCCCTCAATACGGAGAGGGGTGATGAGTGATGCGACTCTGAGTCGAATGATGGAACGCCGGGGGTTAAAACCACGTCCGCACGGGTTCAGGACCAGTCTCAGAGTTTGGCTTGAAGAACAGACCGATGCGAGTTTCGAGGTTAAGGAAACCATGGTCCAGCACACAATCGGAGGGGCCGTGGAGCGCGCTTATCGGCGAACAGACTATTTGAATCAAAGAAAACCACTATACGAGCGATGGGCGCGGTTCGTTGCCGAAAATAAGCTAGGTTCGCCCTCACAAAATGGCCTTTCGGAGAAAGATTCAAAGTGAAGCGCGCTCTAAAACCAGCTTTGCAGATATTGGGAGCTGCTGCTTTTCTTTGCATTGCGGGAAGTATCTTTGGCTGGAGGTGGGGGCCCGCCGAGTTCAACCCAGAAAATCACCCACCACTCGTGCGATCGGCGATTCCGGTCATAGCAAACATTGTCGGGTACGAGACTCTTCAGTGGGTTGCGGGCACATGGATATACTTCGTGTCGCCAATTTGGGGCGCCATGTTTGGAAACTGGCTTTATGAAAAAGTACATCCCGCTCATCACGACTAAAAACGTTTTGTTGGACGGGCGGTAAAACAAGAGGCGGAATACGCACAGTTCGCTCAGCAGTACTGAGCATTGAGCATTGAGCATTTTATCCAGTCAATACAATGCCTGCGGTCTCGTACCGAGCGGTAACGGATGTTTGGCCTTCGGGCATCTTAGATCTAAGCCCCATCTTGTTCAATTTATTGTCCTCCGACTTCGTTAGTACCGTAAGCCTAAGGTTGTCACTCAAGCAACGGGTAACGCCTGCTGATGTGCGCGGCGCATTTTCCAAAAAATCACGAAGGCAAGTGAACGGGATAGCGTGGTCCACTACTAGATCACCTTTTTTACCGGAGTTTCCGATTAATTTGTTGGCCATGACAGAATGAAAATGACACGCGTTAAGCAATTCCTGATGCTTGACGGGATCAAACTTGTTCAGCCATTTTGCTCTTCCGTTCCTGTTCACAAACGGAGTGCCGTTCTCATAGGCGAACCAGTTGGTCGCAAAAGACCTGAGTAAACTTAAATCAGGGTCACCACTACTGATGAACAGTTGAATATGCTTAATTTGCGCATCTGCGAGAGTTTTCGCCTGAGAAGCGTCGATGCGCTGTCTTGCCATTCTGTTCTCCTTCGAACTTGGTTCACCGAGTGATCACTTGCGAGCCACTGGTCGCCGAGCATTGGTGTGTTGGGGCTTTCAAACTGAACCTCTGCGACCGAACAAAGGTTTTAACTCAAACCATAGCTGATCCTCAAGATGCAACATCGATCTGTCTGATACACCGTCACCGACTTCTAGGACATCGATCCGAATTCCGCCCAATTCGGGCCTTGCCCAGTGGAGGAGTTGGAGTGCGTAAGTTCCCGGGGCCCGAAACCCCATATGCTGCTTGAATCTCGAACTGCCTTTCTTAGAGCTACCGACATACATACAATGTCGCTTTGAAGCTGCGTGATCGGCATTAATTCGCGAATAGGATCTACTATTTCTCTTACTGCATTTCGCTGATTTCATTTCCGTCAGAATGTCGCTCCACTTATCTGAATTGATGTGAAAGATAGCATAGATAAATCGCCTGGGCGGGTTTAGCTCACGATCGATTCTACGTTCGAGTTTATCTCGATCAAGCAACTCCACGAATGATATTGTTTGGCTGGTGGACATGGCGGTTGCGTGAGATGCCTGAGATACCAGCTGAGACTCGTCCACGAGGAATTGCGAGCGGCGTTCGTGGAGTCCGGCGTACAAATTTTTATTTGGGAGCATAAATTGAGACAACCTTTGTTTGGAGAATTCAACCACTTCCAATGAACCTGCTTGGTGTGCTTACTGCTTAGTCAACAGTTTGGCGAATTTGGCGGTTCCCAATACTGAACGGTTCATTCTAGAGTTAGATTCAAGCGACAATTCACGGGGCAAATCAAATGGCATCAGGCACGGACCTTGGCTTTGAAGCAGATCTGTTCAAGGCCGCCGATAAGTTGCGCGGTAATTTGGAGCCGTCTGAGTATAAGCATGTCGCCCTCGGCCTGATATTCCTCAAGTACATCTCCGATGCGTTCGAAATCCATCGCACAAAACTGCAAGCCGAAGAATACGCCGATCCAGAAGACTCGGAAGAATACCTCGCCGCGCGCGTATTTTGGGTGCCCGCCATCGCCCGCTGGTCGAATCTCAAAGCCAATGCCCGCCAGCGCGAGATTGAAATCCCCAGCGCCACAGGCGGCACCCGCAAAGTCGATATTGGCGGCCTGATCGATGCGGCCATGGAAGCCATCGAAAAGGCCAACGACAAAACGCTCAAAGGCGTGCTCCCTAAAGACTATGGCCGCCCGCAGCTCGACAAGACCATGATCGGCGATCTGGTCATGCTGTTCTCCGATGTCGGCATGCACAGCGCGGATGGCCAATCGACCGACCTTCTAGGCCGCGCCTATGAATACTTCCTCTCAGGCTTTGCCGGAGCCGAAGGGCGGCGCGGCGGCGAGTTCTTTACCCCCCGCTCCGTCGTGCGCACGATGGTGGAGATGCTGGAGCCCTACAAAGGCCGCGTCTATGACCCGTGCTGCGGATCGGGCGGTATGTTCGTTCAATCGGAAAAATTCATCGAAGACCATGCCGACCAGAAAGACGTGGAGAAAGCCAAACGCCAAATCTCCATCTATGGGCAAGAGCGCAACCACACCACGTGGAAACTCGCCAAGATGAACCTCGCCGTGCGCGGCATTGATGCAGAGATTGCGTGGAACAATGAGGGCAGCTTCACCCGCAATGCCTTCCCCAATCTCAAATTCGATTACATCATGGCCAACCCGCCCTTCAATATCTCGGATTGGTGGAGCGAAAGCCTCGGCGAAGACCCGCGCTGGGCGCATTTCGGGACGCCGCCAGCGGGAAATGCCAACTATGGCTGGTTGAGCCATATCTACCACCACCTTGCGCCACGCGGTACGGCGGGCGTCGTCCTCGCCAATGGCTCCATGTCCTCACAGAGCAGCGGCGAGGGCGATATGCGACAGCGTATGGTGGAGCGGGACGCGGTGGACTGTATGGTCGCCCTACCGGGGCAGCTCTTCTACTCGACACAGATTCCCGCCTGTCTCTGGTTTCTGGCGCGGGACAAATCCGCCAATGGCCACCGCGACCGGCGCGGCGAAGTGCTGTTCATCGATGCGCGCAAGCTAGGCCATATGGCTGATCGGACGCGGCGCGAGTTTACCGACGAAGACATAGCGCAGATTACAAACGCCTATCACGCCTGGCGCGCCAAGCCGGATAATTTGGAAGCGCTAGGGTTAGCGCCTTACGAGGACGTACCCGGCTTTTGCGCCAGCGTCAGCAAGAACGACATCGCCAAACAGGGCCACGTCCTGACGCCGGGCCGCTATGTCGGCGCGGAAGAGGTCGAAGATGACGGCATCCCGTTTGAGGAGAAGTTTGCACAGCTGCGCGCCACGTTGGCGGAGCAATTTGCTGAGGGACGCAAGCTGGAGGCGCGGATCGAGGTGGCGCTGGCGGGGGTGCAGGAGGATGGGTGAGTGGATTGATTGCACATTAGGCGACATTCTGACTCTTCAAAGAGGCTTCGACCTTCCCATGCGCGATCGACAAGAAGGGGCTTTCCCGGTCGTCGCATCAACTGGCATTGTCGCAACCCACAACGAAGCTAAAGTCAAAGGACCGGGCGTTGTGATAGGCCGTAGTGGAAGCATTGGTGGCGGCCAGTATATAACGACCGATTTTTGGCCGTTGAATACGACACTTTGGGTCAAAGACTTCAAAGGAAACGATGAACGATTTTGCTACTACTTACTCAAGAGTCTGGACTTTTCTTCGTTCAATGTTGGCAGTGGCGTACCAACGCTCAATCGGAACCACGTTCATCCGTGGCCTTTGCATTGCCCAAATCCTACCGAGCAGCGCGACATCGCCAACGTCCTCTCCGCGCTTGATGACAAGATCGAGTTGAATCGGCGGACGAATGAGACGCTGGAGCGACTAGCACAGGCGATCTTTAAGGACTGGTTTGTCGATTTCGGCCCCGTGCGCCGCAAACAGGCGGGCAAGACCGACCCCACCGCCATACTCGGCGGCCTCCTCCCCCCATCCGAAAAAGCCACCCAAACCGCCGCCCTCTTCCCCGACACCTTCGGCGACAACGGCCTGCCGGAAGGGTGGGGGGAAGGAACGTTAGATGACCTTGCAAGCAACGCGGGTAAATCTGTCAAGCCGGAGGATCTCAGTACGAGCACACCTTACATTGGCTTAGAGCATATGCCTCGGGGCAGCATTGCTCTGAGCGATCGGGAAACAGTTGAAAAAGTAACATCGACAAAGGCGCAGTTTAAGCGCGGTCAAGTCTTATTTGGAAAACTACGACCTTACTTCCATAAAGTGGGTATCGCGCCGTTCGATGGCGTGTCGTCTACAGATATTGTCATCATGGATGCGACGAACCAAAGAGACCGCGCGCTTCTGACTTGTATAGCATCCTCGGACGAATTTGTTGCATATACTGTCGCTGGATCAACGGGCACGAAAATGCCAAGAACTAGCTGGAAGCTGATGAAGCAATATCCAATTGCTATTTCGCCAGAAAACGTGAAGCAGGCGTTCGCACAGTTCGTGACACCAAAGCTAGATAGCATTCAATACCGCATTATGCAAAACCAAACCCTAGCCCAAACCCGCGACTACCTCCTCCCCAAACTCATGTCCGGCCAAATCCGCGCGGGCGATGTTGAAAGCATGGTGGTGTGATGGCGCACCCGCTTGTTCCATCATTAGTTGAGCTAGGCGATGCCGTTTCGAACAATCTGGCGTTCGCCTATCGTCCCAATTCTAGGATTAGCTTTGGTGAGGAGACGATAACAGAATTAAACCTTCTGACATTGCAGCAACGACACCCCGGATTTGTGAGAATCGAGACTTTTTCAAAACCTGCGGAAGTCAGGAATGGAAGCGATTGGGAGTGGGCAATTATTGGCAACCAATACACATATCGCATGCGCATTCAGGCAAAACGGATCAATAAGAACGGCGCGCTCAAGGGGCTTCACCGGCAGGCCAAGACGGCGACTATGAGTCAAATGGATGCGCTAATTTCGGGAGCAAAAGCCGAAGGCATCCAATCCGTTTACTGCTTCTATAGCGCTGAACCTCATCGAACGGTTTGGACTGCGAGTGGAAAAATGTGCCATGCGGGATGCCTCATAGCAGATGCCCAGCAGGTGAAGGCACTGACGAAGCAAAAATTTGCTGACGTTGAAGAGATTAGCGTGCCTTGGCACTTCCTGTTTGACGAACAGATATACGAGCTTGCGGCTAGTTCAAACCCCTCGAAAAGCACCGCAAACTTCGGTTCTGCGGCTTTACTTCAGACCTCCAGCGCTGATCCGACGACTGGACAATCACAATATGGATCGATTGGTTCCGGCAGCCGCGAAAATCCATTCAGATTTGGTGATACACCGCTCGGCGGGCTCCTGGATGATACGCATGACGATCCAGTGACGAGCGAGGACCTTCCTACAGGACTCGCGCCAACTGACGATATGATCATTAGTCGAGTTTTGCGGGCTGAGCGGCCCGACGAGCTGCGTCCATCTGGAGCGATCATTCTCGATTTCAGTGATCTTGGTTTGCTGAGGTGATATGATGGCGACCCAATCTTCAATCAGCCAGCTGGGCGAGAACGGCCAAGCTTTCATATACCGAGAGATCATCTTGCCTTGGGAAAATGGATTGAAGAATGCAGATTTTTCCGACCTGCGATCAGCCCGGCTCGATGAATTCGAATCCATGCATGGAATATCGAGAATGGCATTTGAAACCGCGAATGAATGCAGCGATTTCCTAAACACATCAAAGAAGCGACTTCCTTCCTCATACGTCTACTTCAACTCATCTAAGAAGGCGCAAACAGGAATGATTTTCAGGCATTTTAGAAATGCCTTTTCCCATGCCCATTTTGAGTATCAATCGAGCTGGTTCGAACTGTTCGCCGTTACAGCCAGTGGGGAGTTCAATATGAAAGCGCGCCTTAGAAAAGCGGACCTGGAAGGTTACGTAGCTTTGCTGAAGAAGGGCGCCAAAACAAAATCAGGCGAGGTTATATGAAAAGCTTCCGCGAAGATCATGTCGAACTCGCAGGCATTGAAACCCTCAAACGCCTTGGCTGGTTCTATCTTGATGGCGGAGCGATCTCGCCAGATGGCAGCGCCCCTCAGCGCACCAGCTTTGGCGAGAGCATCCTCGTCGCGCGGCTGGAACGCGCCGTGCGCGAGCTGAACCCGTCTATCCCAGATGACGCGATCGACGCGGCGCTGCGTCAGGTGCTGACCACGGACAAGCCAGACCTGATCGAGGAAAACCGCCGCCTGCACCGCCTGATGACCGATGGCGTTGGTGTGCAATATCGCGGGAATGATGGCACCATTCAAAATGACCGCGTCTGGCTGATCGATTTTGAAAATCTAGACGCCAATGACTGGCTCGTGACAAACCAGTTCACGGTGATCGAAGGCCAGCGCAACCGTCGTCCAGATATTGTCTGTTTCTTGAATGGTCTGCCCGTTGCCGTGTTGGAGCTGAAAAACGCCGCCGACGAAAACGCGACGCTAACAGGGGCGTATAATCAACTGCAAACCTACAAAGAACAGGTGCCCAGCCTCTTCAGCACCAACGCCGTTCTGATCACATCCGATGGCATGCAGGCGCGGATAGGGTCGTTGACGGCCAATCAGGAACGCTTCATGCCATGGCGTACCGTGGATGGCGAAACCTATGCCGAGCCGGGCACACCGGAAATGGAAACGCTTCTCGCAGGCGTGTTTGACCGACGTGTCTTCTTGGACCTCATCCGTGACTTCACCGTCTTTGGAACCGGCGATCACGGTCTGTTCAAGATTGTGGCGGGCTACCACCAATATCACGGCGCGAAGAAAGCCCTCAGCAGCGCCATTGAGGCGACCGCACCAGACGGCGACCGAAAGATCGGCGTCATATGGCACACGCAAGGTTCTGGCAAAAGCTTTCTCATGGCCTTCTTTGCGGGCTTGGTCGTGAACGCAAAGGCGCTGGAAAATCCAACGATTCTGGTGCTGACGGACCGCAACGATCTTGACGACCAATTGTTCGGTACGTTTTCGACGTGTGATGACCTCATCCGCCAAACGCCGAAACAAGCTGGCAGCCGTGAAGAATTGAAAGAACTGCTCGATTCCTCTGCAGGCGGCGTGATCTTCTCAACAATGCAAAAGTTCTCGCCGCAACAGGGCGAAGAAGACTTTCCTCTACTTACTACGCGCAAGAACGTCATCATTATGGCCGATGAGGCGCACCGCAGCCAATATGGCCTCTCTGCGAAGGTCAACACGGCCAGCGGCGAACGTCGTTATGGCTATGCTCACTACGTGCGCCAAGCACTTCCCAACGCATCCTTCATCGGCTTCACAGGAACCCCAATCGAAGGCACTGACGTCAACACCCCTGCCATTTTCGGCGAGTATATCGACGTCTATGACATCACACGCGCGGTAATCGATGGCGCAACCGTGCCAATCTATTACGAAAGCCGCCTGGCCCGCATTGAGTTGGATGAGGATCAAAAGCCGCAAATAGATGCAGAAATAGAAGCCCTCACCGAAGACGATACGCTCACCGAAGCCGAAAAGTTCAAAGCCAAATGGTCGAGTGTTGAAGCGCTTGTCGGCGCTGAAAAACGCCTGAAACAAGTCGCCGCCGATATGGTCGCACATTTGGAACGACGTATCGAAGCGCTTGATGGAAAGGCGATGGCCGTATGTATGAGCCGCCGCATTTGCGTGGCGCTTTATAACGAAATCGTTGCGATCCGTCCTAACTGGCATAGTGACGATGACGAAGCAGGCGCGATCAAAATTGTGATGAGCGGATCAGCATCAGATCCTCTGGATTGGCAACCGCACATAGGCAACAAAAACCGTCGTGATGCGCTCGCCAAACGCGCTCGAAATGCCGACGATCCGCTTAAGCTTGTGATCGTACGTGATATGTGGCTGACGGGTTTCGATGCGCCGTGCATGAACACAATGTATGTTGATAAGCCCATGCGCGGGCATGGCCTGATGCAGGCGATTGCCCGCGTGAACCGCGTCTTCAAGAACAAGCCCGGCGGACTGATCGTTGATTATATCGGCATCGCGCAAAACCTGAAAAAAGCGCTGGCTGACTATAGCGAAACCGACCGTGATCAGACGGGTATCGAAGAAGAAGATGCTGTTGCAGCATTACAGGAGTACTTCGAGAGAACGTGTCTTGTTTTCGACGGACTCGACTATTCAGAAGGACTAGACGGTACACCAACGCAAATGCTGGCAATCTTGGCAAAAGCCCTTGATTGGGTGTTGCAATGGCAAGAACGCGAAGCCGCCGCAAAATCGAGCAAAGAAGACAAAAAGAAAGCCCACCGTGCGTATAACGACCTCGTGCTAAATCTTTCCAAGGGTTACGCTCTGGCAGCCGCCAGCGACTACGCCGCAAGGATCAAGAATGAAGTTGGTTTCTTCCAAGCCGTTCGCGCAACACTGAATAAAACCAACGCAACGGGTAAAATATCTCTTTCAGACCGTAATTTTGCAATTCAGCAGCTCATCAACCAAGCGGTTGCATCATCTGAGATTGTGGATGTTCTACAAGCAGCGGGCATGGAAGCACCGGATATATCTATTCTCTCAGACGAGTTTCTCGAAGAGGTTCAAAACCTAAAACACAAGAACCTTGCGCTAGAAGCGCTTAAGAAACTTCTCAATGGCGAAATCACGTCACGCGCAAAAACCAACCAAGTTGAAGCAAGAGCTTTCTCAACTAGGTTACAGGACGCTGTTGCGCGTTATCACGCAAATGCAATTTCAGCCTTGGAAATGATCCAAGAACTGATAGAGATCGCGAAAGAGTTGAAGGCATCAGTATCTCGCGGTGAAGACCTCGGTCTCAGTCCAGAAGAGGTCGCTTTCTATGATGCACTAGCGGAGAACAATAGCGCCTTGGAAGCCATGGGGAATGAGCAACTTCGCGTTATTGCTCACGAACTTGTACAAAAGCTTCAAAGCAATGCGACAGTTGATTGGCACCGGAAGGAGAGCGCTAGAGCCAGAATGCGGATTCTCGTAAAGCGGATTCTCAAGAAATATGGCTACCCGCCAGACTTAGCAGATGACGCAGTTCAACTAGTCTTGGCGCAAGCAGAGGTATTACTTCGAAATCAGGATTAGGTTTCGCAACCTAAAGCATCCCATTCAACACCCGCTCGATACCTAACACCGCGTCACAATTCACGGCCTCGAGCCGCCTATACGTGCGCCAGTGCATTCCTTTTGGCTTACCTGGCCACAAGTTGCCGATACCCGGATCAGCGCCCACACGCTCTCGCGCCTTCTCCGCTTTAGCCAGCCCTTTCAAACGAATAGACTCATACTGGCTTGGATAGGTCGCGCCATAACATCGTCTACATCTAAAATACTTCCCGCCAATCAGCACCCGGCAGCGCCGTCCACACGAACGACAGACGATCCACCTGCGGCGACCTCCGAAGGGCTGTTCAGTGAAGGATATGTCGAACCGTTCGCGCACCTCCTCTTGCTCCGGTGCTCTGCCTTCCAGATAGCTCAATTCCATGAAATCGAAGCCTAACTTGTAACTGATGCTTCCCGTCTCGCGGCCACCACGGCTCCATGTCATTCTTCCAGAGCGGTTGCGTTCAAACCAACCGCTTTCAAATGTGGCAAGATCCAGATGGTGAAACTCATCCATTTTACTGGCCATTCGCCCACTGCGCCCTGAACCATATCCGCCCATTAGATTCCCCTGTTTTTCGCAATCATGTGGAAAGTGGATACGCCCGGCCCTAATTGGCCGACACTGACTGGTTATAACTGTGTCGCTCATCAGGGACGCCGGTTTGCGATTTTGCGCATTTTCCGTCCCCGATCAGAGACGCCTTCCCGTCTTTTGAGGTCGTTACTTCCGATATTGTCCCTGATGAGGGACAGCCCGTCCCCAATGAAGGACGCGATTCTAGATTTTCCGACGACTTCCAACTCATAAACTCCTTGCTCGCTGCGATTTTACCAAAGTCAAATTCCGTCAGAATCCAGTGATTGGCCTCGCGCAGATTGTAATTTTCAGGCTCATCAGCTCGCCGCCTGATGAAGCCGAGATCGATCAATCGATGAAAAGCACGCCCAGCTTTGTTCTTGCCCATGTTGCAGCGCTCCGCCGCCTCTCGACAGGACAGGAACAGATAGCCGTTGTTTCGCCCATTAAAAAGCGCATAGAGCTCAAGAAGCAATCGCGCCTCAAACGGATCAAGTGCTTTGAATGCGATGCTTTTCATCATCCAATGATTGAAACGTACGAATCCTCTGACTTCTTTGCTCCGGCCGTTTGCTAGAACCCGCCGTCCCGGTGAAGCGGTTTTCTTCGGTTTTCTCATCTAGCCCGGCGCATTCTCAGTTCGCTCATACAATGCGCGAATATCTTCGGCTCGCCAGACTGTAACACCTGGCCCCAGCTTCTGCGGCTTCGGAAACCGTCCCGTTCTGCAGCCCTCCCACCAAGTCGACTTGGAGACCGGGATCGGCCCGTAAGGAGCAATAATCTGCTTCAGCCGCACAAGGCCTGTCTGTGGAAAGTCGTATAGGTAAGACATCGTCCATCTCCATCGGTTTGGAGCCAATAGGATGGATTGGAACGAAACAGGAAAACAGAGGGGTACGTTCAAGAAATTTGTCTGTCAGTTTGGAGAAACCTAACAGATGAACGCGGAACTATGCTTCCACTAGAACGGAATTTCATCATCAAATTCAGAGCTGTAGTCTTTTGAAAAATCCTTGCTATTAGTTATTTCAAAATCTCTCTTAGCGGGCGGCGATTCGTCTGTATTTTTCTGCTCATTTAAGGAAGGACGTCCTCCATCTGCATCCCAGTTGGCGATACGTGCAGCCTCTTTCAGGAAAGTGTCAGTCACTTTTGCGTCCAGACCATCTGGCCAATACCGCGCGCTGTTATCTCGGAGCCAGTCCATAAGTTGTTGCTTCACGCTCATGCCGTTTACCTTCGTTTTCTTTACGTGACGCCACGCGGCCACGGTGGCTGCGAGTTTAGGTGAGTAGGCAGGGTCCTCACGGTCAAGAAAGTCTTCGGACGTACCCGCTAGGCCAACAAATTGCTCCACGGTTACGTTTTTGGAATCAAGCCAGGCGCGAAGACTGTCCATATTTATGGTGGATCGATCTGCGCAAATGACGCCTTCTAATTCCCCTTGGTAGGCTTCGTAACCATCTGGATTATATCTCGTTTCTGTTTTCCATTCTCTCCGCCCGTCTACTTTCTCCGATAACAGTGCGCTTACAATTACTTGCCGAGCTGCGCTGTATCCAATGGGCGAATGATTTTTCTGCTCAGGGTACTCTGCCCACGGGAATTGCTCCGGGTCTTCATTTAAAAGCAAAATAGCGGCCTGCCGAACTGTCAGTTCTTCTGCCAACAACCAAAGAACCGTTGACGGAGCGTAGTAACCGTCTTCCATGATGATCCTAATTTTCTCAGCCATACTGTCACCTCCGGCCCCTACCAATCTGCTTCCTAAACACGCACAACCCCAACGCATCAAACCCCAACCAAAATCGGACGCGGCGCTTGTCGTTTTGCCCATTATCGGTTTGTATTCTTATCACAGGATCGGTGGGGATCGACATTGAGCGTAATTTTCATCAGCCATTCGAGCCGCAACGTCGAAGACGCGGTGAAAGTCCGCGACTGGTTGCGTAATGAAGGCTACGCTGAAACCTTTCTTGATCTTGATCCCGAACATGGACTTGCGCCCGGCCAACGCTGGCAAGAAGAGCTAAAGAAAGCGGGTGAGCGCTGTTCAGCAATTGTCCTTGTCGTCACGCCAGATTGGGCAGCTTCCGAGTGGTGCCAGACAGAGTTTCTCGTCGCCTCACACCTTGGGAAGAAAATCTTCCCGATCATGGTGCAACCGACACCATTCGAAGCATTGCGACTTGAACTTAAGGCGCACTATCAGATGGCGGACGCATCAACGCGGGAGAATGCCGAAGATGGCTTCAATCGCTTGCGGATTGGGCTCCGCCGCGCTGGTATCGACCCGAAACACTTCTCATGGCCCCCAGAATCTGACTCAAATCGTAAGCCGTATCGCGGCTTGCGCGCGCTTGAGGAACAAGATGCAGCCGTGTTTTTTGGCCGCGATGCGCAGATCACAGCGGGGCTCGACACACTCCGGCGCATGCGTAGTGGCTCTACACGGCGCATTCTCACCATTGCGGCAGCCTCTGGTGCCGGTAAGTCGAGCTTCCTCAAGGCGGGTTTGTTATCTCGGCTAGCAAGGGACACCGAGGACTTTCTTGTCCTGCCGACGGTTAGGCCGGGACGGGACGCGCTGAACGGCGATACTGGTCTTCTAAAGGCGCTAGACCTCTCCCATGCCACAGTAACCGGCGAGGCGCTTCAAGCCCACTTCAAAGCGATACAGGCCCCAGTCGTCGCGCGGCTAACCGAATTCGCGGCGGCAGCGCAAGAGGCGTATAATCGCCCACCACCGACGCTCATTCTGCCGATTGATCAGGCCGAGGAGCTTTTCGCCGCCGATAATAAGACACAACGCGATGCCATTGAGCTTCTGATCAATTGCATGAGCGCCGTACCTGATCTGCTCATTGTTGCGACAATCCGCTCCGACTCCCTCGGTAGCCTGCAAGCCGATAGCCGCATCGCGGAGAAGCTGGAGCTGTTTAACCTGCCTGCGCTTGCCCCAACCGCATTCAGAGAGGTGATCGAAGGGCCGGGCCTGATTGCCGAGCCGCCACTTAAGTTTGAATCTGCACTCACGGATCGCCTGATCAGTGATCTCAACACGGCGGACGCGCTGCCTTTGCTGGCGTTCACGCTGGAGCGATTGGTTGCGGATTTTGCCGACGATAACTTGCTCGAACTGCACGAATATACAGACGGCCTCGGCGGCGTATCGGGAGCCATCAACGCCGCTGTTGACGCAGCGATGCGCCGCTCTGAGGCCGATCCGGACTTGCCGAGTGAGCGTCTTAAGCTGGAAGAATTGGCCCGCGCGGCGTTCATCCCTTGGCTCGTGCAGCTTGATCAGGCCGATGCCAGCCCCAAACGCCGCCTTGCCAAGCTGAGCGACATACCCGCGAACGCGCACCGGCTTATCCGACATTTCGTCGAGGAGCGCCTGCTCGTCGCCTCATCGCAAGATGGCGAGCAAACAATCGAAGTCTCGCATGAGGCTGTCTTGCGCAACTGGCGCGGGCTTGCATCCTGGATAAGTGAAGAACGATCCGTGCTTAGTCGGCTTTCCCGCATCACAAGTGCGGCAAGTGAATGGGCCAATTACGGAACGCCCTATTCGACCGCTGGTACTACTCATACCTCCAGCGCTGGTCAGAGATTTCAGTCAGAAATGCTGGTTCACAAGGGCGAGCGCCTCAAGCGTGCTCTAAAATTATTGGATCGAGGGGATATAGCGCAAATTATCGGCGAATCAGGTCGCGCATATCTACAAACTTGCAGCGAGTCAGAAAGCAAAGCTCTTGAAAGGGAAAGAAGACAAGAAGCACGTGGCCGATTCTGGCAACGTTTTACGATCGGGGCGATAGGCGTCGCGTTCGCCATCCTTATCGCAGGCGGACTGTTTGTCATCTCGGAAAAGCGAGATGTTGTGCGCGCTGAATCGTTAATTATTGCGACTGCCGCGTATGATTTCGACGACGACGAGGATTGGATTCGCGCCGCTAAACTCTCATTGCTCGCATCTGAAAGCTCTGCGCTCAGGCCTCGTTCGGCTGAGGCAGCGAGTGCCTTTGCATCATCGCTGCAAACGCTGAAGCATCAATCAACAATGAAACATCAGGGCCAAGTTTATGGCGCGGTCTTCTCAGCGGATGAGGCCCGCATCCTGACATGGAGCTTGGACAGTACAGCTCGGCTCTGGGACG
>CAYGPE010000025.1:0-38238 GCA_964351695.1 uncultured Hyphomonas sp.
GCTAGTCGGGATGACCAAAAAAACGCACCGCCGCGGGCGCGCTCAGCTTGGGCGCATATAGCCTCGCCGAAAGGCAGGCAGTCACTTCGCGTTCACTCCGAGCGCGCCCAGACCCTGCATACCGTGACAGCGAGAGCTGGTCCGGGGTTTGGTGCTGGGAGATTCGGGGAGGTTTGTGGTTTTGCGAAGCGCTGAGCGCCTGCGGCGCAGCTTCGCGGTAGCAGGTTCCGCGCCTACGGCGCATGAACCGGGCTCAGGGCTGTCGCCCACAAGGAGCAGTGGTCATGTTTCTTGTGAGCCTTCAGCCCGGTCCATCGCGTAGGCGAAGCCGAAGCGGGTGACCTGCTTCCACTGCGTGCGGCGCAGCCGCTTAGCGCAGTGAAAACTAAAGCCCGTTAGCGCGGTGAAAAAACCAGAGCCTAAATCCCGGCTCGCTCCAGCATCCGGTCAAACCCGGCCCAGAATTGCGCGCGTTTATCATCGGTTTCCATCAGGATTTCATGCATGGCATCTTTAATCACGATATGCTCGCAATCTGGCAGGTGTTTGGCGACTTCGTCATGCATCTTGTTGTGCACCAGTTTTTCGTCTTCGGCGCTGGCAACAAAGATCGGAATATCAACGCGTTTCAAGGCGCTCGCTTTGGTGATCCGCCCAACGATTTGCAGTGACGCGCCGAGCCAGCCCCATGTGACCGGGCCAAGCGAGAGTTCCGGCGCGGCATCGATCAGTTTATTGTGCAGGTCCCAGCGGGTCTCATCATGGGTCAGGATATTGTCTTCAAATTTCTCACGCGGTCCTGGCTTCTGGGCAAAGTCATTGGCCCGTCCCATGACCCGCATACCCCATACGAAATAGCGTTGAATGAGGTTCAGCGGCAGGCCCCACATCGGTGCATTGAACGCCGCAGCTTCAACTTTTACGAGGCCCTCGGCAATCGCCGCCAGTGCAATCGCCCCGCCCATCGAATGAGCCAGCGAGACATAGGGCCGGGGCAGTTCGTCAAACGCGTTGAGGCCATTTCGCAGCGCGCCCATAAAGGTCTCGAATCGGTCAATATGGCCTTTCAGTGGATCATCAAGCAGGCGCTCAGACAGGCCCTGGCCCGGCCAGTCGATGATCACCACGGCAAAGCCCTTGGCCTGAAGCTCGCGCGCCACTTCGAAATATTTCTCGATATATTCGGTGCGTCCGGGGCACACGAGGCAGGTGCCGCGCGCCGGGTCTTGTGTCGCGGGCGCCATGCAGGCGCGCAAACGCCGCCCGCCCACGCCTTCGAACCAGACAATACGTGCACCTTCGGGCCGGGGGTTGCCCGGCACGTCGATAATCATATCTGCAGCGCGTTCACTCATCGTCTATCTCTAAAAGGCAAAGGCCCCACCCGGCAAGCACCGGGCAGGGCCTTATCAAGTCGGTTTGGCGTAATGGCCTATGAGAATTTGCTCATCAGGCCCTGCAATTGCATCGCCACGGACATATCGCCGAGGACTTTCAACTTGCCCTGCATGAAGGCCATGGTTGGGTCCATCTCACCTGCAGCGAGTTTGGTGAAATCATCCCAGTCAACTTTTACAGTTGCGTCAGCTTCGCTATCGGAATTGTCGACATTGCCCGCGGCGCCATCAATGAACAGTTTGCCGACATCGCCAAAGTCAAATTTCACTTTTTTGGTGAAGTCGCCGCCTGCGGTGACTGCGCTTGCCGCCTTTGCTGTAAGTTCTGCGAGATCCATGAATAGCCTCCATAAGTTCATGCTTCTGGCCTGCGATAAAGCAGGCGTAGCGGCCCTGTGCAAGGGCGCGGCGCTGTTAGCGACGTAGGGGAAAGGCAGTGGCCTCGGTGTAAGTGCCTTAATTGGCGTCCCGAATTTGCCGTGATTGGACGCAAAGCTTGTGATAACAGTGCAGTGCACGAGGGAGAGATAGAATGAAAAAACGAGCGAGTTTCGCCGCAATCGCTGCGTTCAGTCTGGCCGCATGTGGAGGAAGTGGCGGGTATGATGGTGCAGATATGAAACGGGCAATGCCCGCCGCGCCGCCGCCAGCCATGTCAAAAATGGTCGCGACTGAAGCCATGGAAATGGATGATCAGCTTTCCATGCCGGGCGATCCGCGTCCTGACCCGACGGGCGAGCCGGGCGCTGAACAATTCATTGCCTACAGCCATAATCTCGGCCTGACCTTGCCGAAAGGACAGGTCGAACCGATGATGCAAGCGCATACATCGGCGTGTCAGGCAGCAGGGCCAGCAACCTGCATCGTCATCAACTCGAATGTGTATTCGCAGGATGAAGACTATGCCTCCGGCAATCTGTCGATCCGCGCGACGCCGGACTGGATTACAGACTTCATGGGCAGCGTCGAAGAAGGCGCGGAGAAAGCGGGCGGCGAGATTACCCAGCGCTCAACGCAGGCCGAGGACCTGACACGTCAGATCGTCGATACGGGCGCGCGCCTTGATGCGCAGGTAACCCTGCAAACCCGGCTGCGGGAGCTGCTGACACGCCGGGATGGCAATCTCGGCGAGTTGCTCTCCATCGAACGTGAATTGGCCAATGTTACCGGCAATATTGAGAGCATCAGAGCGCAGTTGAAAACACTGCGTTTACGCGTGGCCATGTCGTCACTGGATATGAATTACCAGACCAAAGTCCCAGCCTTTAGCAGCACAAGAGAAAACCCGCTCGGCGAAGCCTTTGGTGACTTCTTCTACAATCTATCCGGTGCGATCGCTGCAGTGATTACCGCTTTTGCCATCGGCCTACCGTGGATGCTGCTGATCGGCGCACTGCTCTGGATATGGCTCCGCCTGATCTGGCCGCGCATCCGCAAGAAGAAGAAAAAGCCTGCGGCGAAAACAACGCCCAGCAAGGCAGCGTCTTCTTAACGCTCTAAATCGGTGCCCTCGTCTTCAAGGCGAGGGCGTGCAGCTCACCGCCCATTGTGCCTTTCAGGGCGGCGTAGACCATTTGGTGTTGGGCGACGCGGGACTTGCCAGCAAATTGCGGTGAGACGATTTCGGCCTGCCAGTGATCATTGTCACCCGCAAGGTCGGTGAGTGTGATCTCAGCCTCCGGGAAGGCTTCACTAAGAAAGCCTTCCAGTGTTTCGCGTGTCATTGCCATGCTTAGGCGGGCTCCGGCTCACCGCCAAAGTCGCCGCCTTTGTCCTTGCGGCGCTTGCCGATGACCGGGACAGCCGAGCCCGTGCCCGTAGGCTCGTCTGGCTCATCCGGGCGATCAATGCCCTTGCCGTCGATCAGGTTTTTAATTTCATGGCCGGTCAGCGTTTCATATTCAAGCAGGGCTTCAGCGACAGCAGACCATTCCTTGCGATGCTTGGTCATGATGTGGCGTGCATCGTCCATCCCTGTCTGGATGAGGCTGCGGACTTCTTCTTCGATTTTACGTGCGGTTTCTTCCGACACAGAAGATGATTGCATGAGCTGCTGGCCAAGGAAAACCTGCCCTTGATCGTCAGCATAATCGACCGGGCCGACGACATCTGAGAGACCCCAGCGGGTCACCATGGCGCGGGCGAGACGTGTGGCCTGCTGGATATCTGAGGCGGCGCCCGCGGTGACGGCGTCATTGCCGAACTTTTCTTCTTCAGCGATCCGGCCACCCATGATGATCGCAAGACGTGAGGTCATTTCGATCCGGCTCATCGACAATTTGTCATCTTCCGGAAGCTGCATGACCATGCCGAGGGCGCGGCCGCGCGGGATGATCGTCGCCTTGTGGACCGGATCAGCCTTGGGCACGTACATCGCGACAATCGCATGTCCGGCCTCGTGCCAGGCGGTTAGTTCTTTTTCCTGTTGCGACATGACCATAGAGCGGCGCTCTGGCCCCATCATGACTTTGTCCTTGGCGTCTTCGAACTCTTTCATGGCCACGACACGTTTGCCGCGGCGGGCCGCCAGCAAAGCCGCCTCATTGACGAGATTGGCGAGGTCGGCGCCGGAGAAACCTGGCGTGCCGCGCGCAATAATCTTTGGTGCAACATCTTTGGCTAGCGGAACATTGCGCATGTGGACTTTGAGAATTTTCTCGCGGCCAATCACATCAGGATTGCCGACCGTGACCTGACGGTCAAACCGGCCCGGACGCAAGAGTGCAGGGTCGAGTACGTCAGGGCGGTTGGTCGCCGCAACGATGATAATGCCTTCATTGGCTTCAAACCCGTCCATCTCGACCAGGAGTTGGTTGAGTGTCTGTTCGCGTTCGTCATTGCCGCCACCAAGGCCTGCGCCGCGAGACCGGCCAACTGCATCAATCTCGTCAATGAAGATGATGCAAGGGGCATTGCGCTTGGCTTGTTCGAACATGTCACGGACACGGCTAGCGCCGACACCAACGAACATTTCGACAAAGTCTGAGCCAGAAATTGTGAAGAAGGGGACGCCTGCTTCGCCAGCAATGGCGCGCGCCAGCAGCGTTTTACCTGTTCCGGGTGGGCCAACAAGCAGCGCGCCTTTGGGGATTTTACCGCCGAGGCGCTGGAATTTGCTTGGATCTTTGAGGAAGTCGACAACTTCTTCCAGCTCTTCCTTGGCTTCGTCGATCCCAGCGACATCATCAAAGGTCACGCGGCCATGTTTCTCGGTCAGCAAGCGGGCTTTGGATTTGCCAAAGCTCATCGCGCCGCGACCGCCGCCGCCGCCCTGCATCTGGCGCATGAAGAATAATAGAATGCCGAGGATGAGCAGGATGGGCAGAATGCTCATCAGCAGGCTGCCGAGATTGAAGCCGTTTTCCGGATCATCGACGACGCTCGGAACGCCGAGTTCGATCAGGCGATCACGGGCCGCGCCGAGATCTTGGCTTTTTTGGGCGAAGAAACGTGTACCGCTTGTCGTTTCGCCATTGATTCGGTTCGGGGTAATGCGGACTTCCGCAATTTTTTTATCAGCCGCCAATTCGTAGACTTGGCTGATATTATATTCCTCAGCGCCGGACTGTGCCGGGTTGCTTTGCATGACAGCCAGAAGGCCAATAAGCAGAGCCGCAATGAGGCCCCAGATTGCGAGATTGCGCGTATTCATGGATCGGTCCAAACGTTCGAACTTGGTTTCGCCATAGATATAGGGGATAGAGTCGGCGAAAACGACTCAAAACCTGTCAATCTTTGACACAGATTGCATTTCTGGGTGTTTGTGGTGCAAACACGGGGCCGAAACCATCGAAAGTGGGATAGCGTGTAATGAGAGAAGCTCTAAAAGTTTACATACCGATCGTTTTAATCGCGCTGGTCCTGCTGACCATTACGATGCGGATGATTTCGCCGCCGCCGCCGCGGGCCATCACCTTTGCTGCTGGCGGGGTAGATGGCCAATATTATGCGCTGGCGCACCAATATCGCGAACATCTGGCGATCCACGGGATTGAAGTTGAGGTATTGGAGACGGCTGGCACGGTCGAGAATTATCAATTGCTGATGGATGGCGCCGCCGATGTGGCCTTGTTGCAAGGCGGGCAGGCCAATTCCGCGCGGCGTGAGGCGGTGCAATCGCTGGGCGGCATGTTTGCCGAGCCATTCTGGATATTCGTGCGCGAAGATATCCCGGCCCAGACATTTGATGATTTGCGCGCGCTGCGCGTCGCGGCGGGCAAGCCGGGCTCTGGCACGCGGGCGCTGGCCGACCAGCTGCAAAGCGATTGGGGCGGTGTTTGGGCTGAGCCGTCAACGCTGGGCGGCGGCGCGGCCGCGGCAGCCTTGCTAAGCGGGGATGTCGATGCAGCGGTGTTTGCAGCCTCAGTGCAAGCGCCTTACGTGCAGACATTACTACGGGATGCCCGCGCCCGAACCGTGCCGATTGAGCGCGCCAATGGACTGGCCATGCGGAATCCAGCGCTGGCCCCGGTGACGCTGTTTGAAGGCGTGGTTGATCTGGGTGCCAACCGCCCTGCGCAGGACACACCTCTGGTTGCCGCAATCGCTCAGCTCGGGGTGCGTGACGGGCTCCACCCCGCGCTGCAATCTGTATTGCTTGAGGCGGCAGAACCGATCCATGGGCAGGGTTCGATCCTGACGCGGGCCGGGACATTTCCGGATGCGACACGGATTGACTTGCCTTTGTCGGATGAGGCGCGGCGTTATTATCGCAAAGGGCCGACTTTCCTGCGGCGCTATTTCTCGTTTGGCTGGGCGAACTTTCTGGAGCGGGCCTGGGTGTTCCTGATCCCTCTCTTGACGCTGATGATTCCGCTCAGCCGGGCCGCCCCGCCGCTCTATCGCTGGCGCATTCGCCGCAAGATTTACATCTGGTACAATGATCTGCACGCGCTGGAGCGTCGCGGGTTTGAGGCCGCTGATGAGGCGACACGCCGACAGGTTCTGGATGAGATCCATGCACTGCAATTGGAGGTTGGTAAGGTCGAGGTGCCGGTATCCTACAATGACGAGCTGTACCATTTGCGCAGCCATATCAATTTCGTGGAGGCGTTGATTGCGCGTCAAAGCGCCAAGGCGGTGGCATAAGCTCATGGCGAGATCTGCGCCCCGCATTCTCATCGTCGGTGCCGGACCGACCGGTCTGACGGCAGCAGTTGAACTGGCGCGGCAGGGCCTTGTGGCCGATGTGATCGAAAAGCGCGAGACGCCTTCGCCGTTCTCGCGCGCAGTGGGTCTGTTGCCGCAGAGTATGGCGCTTCTGGAACCCTCGGGCGCGGCTGAAGCGATCCGGGCGCGGGCGATCGAGATTACGAAAGCTGTCGTGCACAAACGGGCCCGAGCCTTCGCGCACATTCCGGTCGATCAATTAGCCGATCCGCACCATCGCCTGCTGGCTTTACCGCAGGATGAGACTGAAGACTGTCTGCGCGCCGCGTTCGAACGCTATTGCGGCCGGGTGCGATATGACACTGAACTCACGGGCTTTGACGAAACACCAGACGACATCCGTGCCAAAATTGGCGGCAAGACCGAACGCTATGATTTTATTATCGGGGCAGATGGCATTCGCAGCCGGGTGCGCGAAACGGCCGGGATTGCCTATCTCGGCGCTGACTTACCGCAAGCGTGGTCGATTGCGGACGCTGATGTGGCGGACTGGCGCGGAATGACTGAGTTTCGCATCTATCTGCTGGCGCAGGGTGAAGCAGCTTTAGTTGTGCCGCTAGGGCCAAACCGGGTGCGCATTGTCACGACTGAACCCGATGCGATCCGCACATTGCCGGTGCCGATGCGTATCCTTAATGTGCGGCGCAAGGGCAGTTTCAAGATTTCGATTCGCCAAGCCACGAAATATCAAAAGGGTCGCGTGTTCCTGGCTGGAGACGCGGCGCATTGCCATTCGCCTGTCGGAGGGCGCGGCATGAATCTCGGCATTGCCGACGCTGCCGATCTGGCCCGGCGCTTCATTGAGAATGATCTGAGCGGCTATCATGCTGCGCGCCACAAGGTTGGGCGTGAGGTGATCAAGACATCTGAACAGGCGCGCGGAATTCTGATGTCCAGTAATCCGCTATCGCGAGGCTTTGCAGGGCTGGCGATGAAATTTGCGGCAGGCAATGACGGGATTAATCGCAGATTTACGCGGGCACTGCTGAACGTTTGAGGCATGTTCGAATATCGCGGATCGAAAACAAGTCTAGGACGTTTTGATAGGTTTGAATTTCTTTGCGATCCGATCAATATCAACGGCCATATTGACGTCATGAGATGTGATATAGTGGCCAGCATCGAACGTAGATAATCGAATAAGCACATTTGAATACTTTGCTTCAATAATCGGATGATGATTACGTTTCTTCGTTAGTGGCTTTATTTTATGTATGAAATCAAAGGCATGAGCGTCAGTTCGGAATGTGAATGCCTTTTTAAGGAACTCCCTGACAGCACCGGAAGCTTTGTAGTCATATACTGTTTCAATAGCCCACCCTGTTAAATGGCCATCTCGATATAAAGCCTTCAAGCTCTCGTCACTAACTTTATCAATGTGGCGCTTTATCGGACTTGGTGGCGGTAGAAGCTCATCGCTTACTCTCATATCAAAGCGGCCTGCCAGGAACGCACATATTTCTTTCAAATCGGCGTCCCAACTCGTAAATCGAAGCGGTAAAGCCTGTAGGTCGCAAAGCTTATGAAGTGAACTCGGTAACGACCCGCGGGGAGGCATTTGCGCTCCGTTCAACAAAATTGGTAAGACGGCCCCTGACGGATGATCGAGTCCACGCTTAACCTCTTTGCTCACCCAATCTGACGGGTCACTTATCCTCCGCTCACCATTAGGCTGAAGGCCAGTCCAATCTGCTCCAATCAGAATCAGCATAACTTTTGCTTTTTTTAGCGCGTCATCCAGCACTTCAGGGAACTCGGTTGCTGCGTTAATGCGATTGAGGTCAACAAATACTGGTATTCCGTCCAACCTAAGCTCAAGTTCGGGACGTAATGCTAATGCGATCGGGCCGCTATCGCTCCGGCGGTAGCTGACAAATATCAATTCACGATGCATAGCGATGCCCCTAGCAAAATGTAAAACAAGCTAACAGATCGATATGAATTGGCTACTCATGGACATAAACTGAGTTTTTTAAGGCCTCGCGGCGTTTCTCGGCGGCGGATTTCTTGACACTCTCGCTGCGCAACTGGCCGCAGGCGGCGAAGATATCGCGTCCGCGCGGCGTGCGCACAGGGCTGGCATATCCGGCGCGATTGACGATGCTTGCGAAGGCTTCAATCGTCTCAGGATCAGAGCACTCATACGGGCTGCCGGGCCACGGATTAAACGGGATCAGATTAATCTTGGCAGGCAGGCCTTTGAGGAGTTTCACCAGATCGCGCGCTTCAGCCAGGCTGTCATTGACGCCTTTGAGCATCACATATTCGAAGGTCACGCGGCGCGAATTGTTCAGGCCCGGATAGGCGCGGATCGCTTCAAACAGGGTTTGCAGATCATACTTGCGGTTGATCGGGACAATTTCGTCGCGCAAATCATCGTTTACGGCGTGGAGCGAGATGGCGAGCATTGCGCCTGTACGTTCACCGAGTTCGGGGATTTTTGGCGCGACGCCAGCGGTCGAAACGGTGATCCGGCGGCGGCCAATCGCCATGCCTTCGCCGTCGCTGAGTGTATCGATCGCCTCGGCGACATTATCCAGATTGTAGAGCGGCTCACCCATGCCCATAAAAACGATATTGGTCAGCAGGCGGCCTTCTTCGCTGGCAGGCCATTCGCCGAGGCCATCGCGGGCGATTATGACTTGGGAGACAATTTCCTGCGCGGTCAGATTACGCACCAGCTTTTGCGTGCCGGTATGACAGAATGTGCAATTCAGCGTGCAGCCGACCTGGCTGGAGACGCACAGCGCGCCTGTCTTGGTGCTAACCGCCGGGATATAGACGCTCTCGCCCTCAACGCCGGGAGCAAAGCGAACGAGCCATTTCTGGGTGCCATCGACGGAGACTTGATGGTCGGTAATTTCTGGCCGCTCCAGCGTGTAGAGTTCGGCCAGTTGCGCCCGCAAATCCTTTGAAATGTCTGTCATCGCATCAAAATCGCGCGCGCCAATATGATGCATCCAGCGGCGTAATTGCTTGGCGCGCATACCGGATTTTTTAGGCTCGACACCGAGCTGCTCCATCTGCGCCTTCAGCGCAGGAACAGATAGGCCCGCCAGGGAGGCAGATATTGCGGCGTGCTGCGGCCGCCGGGTCAGGTCGAGTTCAGTCTTCATGCGCCGCGCTGTAGCAGATGATCGGGATGGATGCACGTTCGCAGATACAGCAAAGCCCGGCGCGAGGGCCGGGCTTTGGATTATTTTGGTTATGCGTAACTAGTCGAACGCGCCGACATTGACGCCGCCTTTGGGGTCTGGACCGTATGTATTGGGTCCAGAAGTGCCTGGCTGACAGAACCACCATAGCAAGATGAGGCTGACAATTGGGATCAAGCTGATCAATAACCACCATGCTGATTTGTCGAGATCATGCATCCGGCGAAACGAGACCGCAAACATCGGGATAATAATCGCCAATGAAAAGAGCAAAAATGCAATTCCGACAATACCCGCGAGGAGTTGACCAACAGCGCCTAAACTTCCGGCAACCATGACCACAACAACAAATGCCAGATAGGCGAGCATATACATTAAATAGGCCCACCAGTATTCGGCGCGCCGTGAGCGCCCCTGAAAATTCGTGTAATTCTTGAAAAATAGCCCTACGGCTTCACCAAATCCCATACTAAAACCTCCCTCTTGGAACCTAAATTTGCCTGACCTTGCGGCAATCGGCAAGTAGGTTGTCGATTTTTGCTAAATCAGGCAGCGGCAACAGCGCCGTCATTCTTGTTGCGGCTATAGGCGCCGCGCACGTCTTTGGTTGGGTTCAGGCCTTCAACCAAACCGTTCAGGCTTTCGCTTGCGGCGCTGAAGATCATCCCGCCCGGCAGTAATTGCTTGGACATGTTCTCAGCTGCGATAGCCTGCATAGGCTTTGCCATACCCGACAAGACATTACAGCAGATAATGATGTCAAACAGGCCAAGCCCGCCTGCAGGTTCAATCAAATTGTGGCGGCGAAATGAGACTCGTTCTTTGAGCTTTGCGTTCAGTGTCCAGTCGCCTGTATCGCGGCGCGTGAAATGGCTTAGAAGACGGTGGATCGAGAGACCTTTTTGGACAGCATAATGGCCGTACGTCGCGGCCTCGGCTGTTTCAATGCAGCTGGTGGAAACATCTGTGCCGATAATCTCGATATCAGCGTTCGTCAGCGGCGAGCCGATGGCTTCTTCAAGCAGCATGGCGAGGGAATAGGCCTCTTGCCCTGTCGATACGCCGGCACACCAGATACGCAAACGGCCCGTTTTGGAGGCTTTAAGTCGCTCTGGCAGGGCATGCGACACGATCCGTTCCAACAAGTCGCGCTCGCCAAAGAATTGCGTGCGCTTGCCTGTCAGCGCGGCGGCGATCTCTTTTTCAAATCGCGGATTAGGTCTGGCTTTGACGCAATGAACCAGATCATCGAGCGTCGCAAAACTCTCGCGGCGGCTAATGGCGCGCAGCCGGGCTTCCATCAGGTAGCCTTTGGACGCCTTGAGCGACTGGCCAGTATGGCGCAGGGCCAGATCGGCAATTTCATTGAACGTGTTCTCTTGCATATCCGTTCGCTCAGCCTTGAGTTCTATCAAAGGTTACTAAAAACGCCGACAATCTTAAGAAAAGCTTCAGATCAGGCCGACTTCTGCAAATTTGCTTTCGACAATTTCCGCGTCGAAAGGCTTCATGATGTACTCATCAGCGCCGGAGCGTATCGCCTCGCTGATATGTTCAGAATCATTTTCATTGGTGCAGAAGACGACGACAGGCGAGGTTCCGCCCTCTTCACGGCGCAGGGCGCGCAGAAAGTCGAGGCCGTTCATGGTCGGCATATTCCAGTCGAGCAGGATCGCATCAGGCATCCTCTGGCGGCATTGGGCCAGCGCCTCAGAGCCGTCGCCAGCTTCGGAGACTTCAAAGGACAGGTCTTTGACAATACGGCCCGCAACGGTGCGAACCACGCGAGAATCGTCGACGATCAGACAATGTTTCATAACAGCACCACGCAAAGTTTCAGGTGACGCTAGTGATGCACAGTGTTGCTTAATAGTTTGTTAGCCGCCGGCCCGCAGGTCGCTGGCGATAAAGGTGACGGTTTCCTCTGATTCCACGGCGCTGAGCTTCCCGCCGAGATCATCGATGACCATTTTGGCAAAAAGCGGCTGGATGGTCCGCGCTGACCAGCCTTCTTCTGGCGTTGTGCCATCAATCGCGGCGCGGGCATATTCGGCAAGTTTGGCTTTCGGGCCGCGGGCATTGGCGGTGACAGTCAAGGTGCCAGTACTATTGTGTACTTTCAGGGCGACAACGCCGCCGCGCGGGACCGATGCGGTCGCCATGATAACCAGGTTCATCAACACACGGGCGTGGCCATAGCTGAAATGCTCGGTTTGAATATCCCAGTCGACGCTTGGCTTATAGCTTTTCATATAGCCTTCAACGGTCTGGGTGACCTCGTGGCGATCTGCGCCGCTATCAGACAGGCCCGCGGAGCCAAAGGCGTACCGCAAAAGCTGAATCCGCGCAGCGGCGGCTTCAGCGCCGTTTTCCAGCAATTGCTGGGCCTGCGCTTTCATATCGACATCGCCGGGGTCTTGCAGCAACTCCAGCGCCGAGTTGACCGAAGCAACAGGCGAGATCAGGTCGTGGCAGATACGCGATGCGATAAAGGCTGCCAGTCGGGAAGGTTCAATCATCGTAGGCCTCATTGAAAGAATTTGGCGCAACCTAACCGATTCGTGTGACGGTGGCGCGGCCTATTCGCCAAACTCTTCGGGACGTTCAATATCATCATAGCCCTCGCGAGCGCTCTTGAACGTTAAAAAAAAGAGACCTGCGGCCAAGGCGATGGATACAGTGCAGCCAAGCCCGTATGCGATCCAGCCATGCAGGGTGAGATGGACGCCCGCTTCAGCCCACATGAACGTGACAGCGATAAACGCGGCGATTAATGCTGCCGCGGCAACTATGAGGATCAGGATTGTATTGCGCATCGGGCTTTGTCGCCGACGTTTACTTGCGTGTCCATGCGCCATCATCGCGCATCACATACTCACCCTTGGCGGCGCGTTCTACCTGTTTTTCACCGGATATGCGGGCAACTTGCGCGGTTGCTGTGCCGGTTTCCTGGGCTTTCTGATCGAATAGGGCACGGCGCTTATTGTTGATCTCATTGACCTTGCGCATCAGCGCTGGATCAACATTGCCGCTGACGATGCCGAGATAACCGTCAATGCGCTCACCCACGACGCCCTGCTGCTGGGCCGCTTCGATTTCAGGATCACCAGCCGACGCATGGCCCGCATTTACGGCGATAATGCCTGCGATGAGAAGAATGGCGAGACAGGTCCGAATGAGGAAAGGCATGGTAATGCTAGCTCCTTAGAAGAGGTCGGGATTGTTGGCGATCAGGTCATCGACTTCCTTGTCGAGGATGACCCGGACTTTCTGGTCGATCGTGACATTCAGATTGATCTCGATGGGCTTGTCTGGCGCAACCAGCTTGACCGTAGGCGTACAGGCGCCGAGCCCGACCATAATGGCGAGACTGGCTGCGGCGAGGGCCCTGGGTGCTGTCATTGCATAATCTCCAAATACCGACTGAACATGGGGTGTCTGACCTGAACGTCAATTGAATGGCTCAGATTCTACAGCTTCCTCCCCCTCATTGCTGGTGGCGATCAGCTCTGTCAGCCATTTGGAGGATGCGGCGCTGCGGCCGGATCGGATCAATTGTGCGAGCCGCGACGAGACATTGATCTTGAAATCAAATTCGGCGCCGCCATAGACTTGCGGGTTCTTGCCGAGTAGGCGCGCGGAGACTGTAACCTGGTCGATAAGATTGCCGTTCACGCCAATTTCGAGCACCGTATAGCGCAGGTCGCGTAGCGCCGTGAAAGCGGCTTCAACGCGTTCATCTCCTTTGGCCGCTTGCTTGCCGGCTTCGCCCTTGTAGCGGATGACACCACCTTTGGCGTCAGCGGCCAGAACGGCGTTTTCGATCAAGGCATTGCCATCTTCCAGCTTCAGCGGGAAGGTTCCCGAAACGGTGCCTTCGGCTTCAATGTCAGGCAGGGACAAAGCCTCGATCAGGTCAGACAGTTCGATATTTGTGGCTTTTACCGTCAGCACGTCGCTCGCCCCGGCAATCGTCCAGACGGATGGCAGAAGATCAAGCGTACCTCCGGCAAAGGGCCAGCGGGCACGTTCAATCTTCGCCTGTTTGCCATCAATTATCTGAAAGACCAGTTCGCCATTCAGAAGCGGCACGCCGGGCTTGACTTGCCCAATCGTCACACGCTGTCCAGGCGGTGTGGTGAGGGCGAGAAGATCGCTGAACTCGACATTGCCCGAGACGCCGTCAACGGCGCCAAGGCGCTGTGTATCAAAACCAAAATCGCGGGCTTGCAATCGCCCGGTACCAGCAAGCTTGCCCGCCCGAATCGACAGGTCTGCGCTGCCGCTAAGGGCGCCGCGGCCATTTGAGAAAACGTCTCGTACACGGTCTGAAAGATGCTTGGGTTGCAGGCCGGTCGGGGTGAAAACGAGATTACGGGTTGCGGCGCTGGCTTCACCATTCAGGGTTTTCAGGTCAATGTTGAGCGCTGTATCGGCCACAATCAGGGCCGTTTCGCGGTCGGCAAGTCTGACCGGTCCCGACATGGTCATGCGAGTGCCGTCAAATTGCGCGGTTAGTTCGGCGATTAAAGGTTTGTAGAGTGGGTCCGCGTGGGTGTCTGAAATACGGACATCACGGCCATTTGCGGACCCGGAGAATCCCGCGGGCAGGAATTGGCCGCGCATTGCCAAGCTTTTCATGTCGATATTGGCTGGGACCAATTCGCCAGATAGCGCCGTTTGGCCGAGCGAGACGCGCAGGCTTGTTGCGCCGCTTAAATCAAGGTCGAGGTTTGGGGCAGCTGAGATCAGTGAGATGCTGCGCCCACCAATTATCGCGGGCATATTAATTTCATCTGCTGTCAGGCTAAGGCTCAACGTGTCGCCAGCGCGCCAATTGATGATAGTGCCTCGTAAGCCTGCTTTGCCGATGACTTCCCTCGTACTGAACGGAAGTGTGACATCACCCAAATTGATCTGCCCGGTGGGTTGGCCATTAATGTGCTGAATGAAGCGGCCACCTTCAGGACACAGGTTCAGGTTAACCGCTTGCAGGGTCAGACCGCCGCTGGCCTGCGCGCCGCCAAGCCGGAACCCAAGACACTCTTGCTGGTGGGTTTGGACACGCCATGCTCCGGCCGTGCGCACCGCGTCGACACCCCCAAACAGGCGCGCATTGTCGAGCCGTGCACCGAGCACAATGCCATCAAGGTTTAGCTCACCGACTGTACTGACCTGCATGTCTGAGCCGCGTTTCTGTAACTCCATCGCATTTAGTTTCGCGGCTATGGTCGTTTGGTCAACGCGCCATGGTTTGAGCGTCAGACCGCCTGTTTGAGCTGTGACATCAACGCCGCTAAGGATGATCTGGGTAATATCGGCCGATAGAGACGGCGCGCCGCCGCCATCAAGTGCGGCGACGCCAGATATGGTTACCCCGCTTGTATCAGCTATGAGGGCCGGGCGGCCTTGATGCGGGGTGAGAACAGCGTTCAGGCCGGACGCACTGCGCACGGCAATGGCGTCTGTGAGGATTAGCCGCCAATCGTCTAACGGCTCGGCGTCGATGCGGTAATTTGTGCCGAGGGTGAAATCAGATACTGCGCGATTGAGGGCGCTACGCAGGGCGCTCGCGTGAGCCTTGAAAGGTGCTCCGGCGGTGATGTCCTTGAAAGCACGGGCGCGCGTTTCGGTATTAAGAGACATACTGGCCGCGAGCAGGTTTCCACCGCCGGACAGTAGGCTGAATGCCTGATCGGTTTCACCATTGAAGCTGAGGCTGAGTGTTTCTCCTGAAAGCGCTTCGCTGGTTAGCTTCAAGAGTTCGGTCTCGAGCGCGATCTCGATTTTGTCACCACGTTTCTGCGCTGCGCTTAGCTCAAATGACGCGGCCTCGACGCTATGGCCAGACCATGCTGCTGGACCTGTCGCCGCGATCATACTGAGCGTATTGAGTTGTGGGCTAGGACGCAGCGGCGCCGGGCTGAAATTCGCGGTGCCACTTGTTTGCAAGTCTACGATGCTGAGCTCGCCCGAGCGTTCAAGCAAGCCGACGCGCGCCTCCCAGATAAGGTCGAATTTTGAGGCATCAGGAATGCCGGCCTGCAGCACGATAGCTTCGGCGCGCATGTCCTCGAAGGCCAGTGCTGCCAGCCTGACATCCAGCTTACCGAAGATTATGCCGCCGTCTTTGGATAGCTGTAATTCGGCGCTTTGCAGGCTGAGCCTCTGGTCGCCGCGACTAAGATCAACCGCGTCGAGGGTGAACGCGGCACTACCGCCTGTAGCCAGATTTCCGCTCGCCTGGAATTGCCCTTTTAGCATGCCTGCCGGAGTGTTCAGCTCGACTTGTCCACTTGTGATCTGGATATCGGGACTGGAGGTCGATATTTTGTCTGCGCGCGGTTTAGGTATCAGGCGTTCCAATCCGCCTAGCGAGAGGCCTTCATCATCAAAGGCCGCGACTAGGCGCGGTGCGTCGACTTCCACAAGACGTGGTTCCGGGGTAGCGAATTCCGGCCAGTCAAGCGCCACACGGATTGTATTGGCGTTGATAATGTTCGGTGCAGTCTCACTCGAAATCGCCAGATTGCGAATTTCAATACCGCTCAAATCCAGCTGTGTTACGTCAAAGCTACAGGATAGGTCTTTAGCGCTGCAATATTGTTGTCCCACAAACCCTGCAAGCGGTTTGCGGGCAAACCACCCGATTACGCCCGTAGCGATCAGTGCAATTAGCAGCCACACTAACAGGCGGCGCTTTCTGCCTCTGGAGGGGGCTTTGGCAGTCAAACTTGCTCCGATCGTGACCAAAAAGACATCCGAAAAGTTGCAAGCGTAGCTTGTTTCTTAAAGGAACCTGAACTTAAGATTGTTACGGAATACACCGAACACAATGAATGCAGGCTGCACAGTGCGATTTGGCATGTGTTTTGCGGGCACCTCGGTTGAGTGGAGTAAATGTAATGGACCTCGGTCTTGGACCTCGCGGCGTGCGCAGTCTGGCAGTATTGCTGGGCTTTGCCAGTGCGGCTGTGCTTGGCGCAGTTGTGATGCGCACGGTTTCGCTTGATCCAAAGCCGGTTATTGCGAGCATTGAACCTGAAGCGCCACCCAAGCCATCACTCGCCTCATTACCGCTGACACCAGAAGATTTTGGCGGGTTTGTTGCGGCAGAGCGACACGACACCGTGTTGAAACGGCGCGAGACCTTGTCTGGTCTGATGGATCGTATGGATATTGATCGCCGCGACGGGGCGCTGGCTTTGATGAGCTTGACCGAGCCGGGATATCTTGATGCCCGCCGGGTTCGCCCTGGACTGCCGATCAGTCTGCATATGGATGGGGACCGTTTGATTGGCCTGTCGGTTCAGCCTGAACCGGGACGTCGCCTGATGGCCAAGCGCGAAAGTGATGGCGTGTTTCGTGGTATTGAAATGCAGTCACGGCTGACCTCCAAGCCGAAAGTTATTCGCGGGACGATTGAAACAAGCCTCTACGATCAGGCCCGCACCCTTGGCGCAGGCGACCAGCAAGTTGTCGATTTTGCGCAGGTCTTTGCGTATGACGTTGATTTCCAGCGCGAGATTCATCCCGGCGACGCGTTCGAAATTGTCTTTGACGTCAAACATGATGAGCGCGGCGAGATTATTACCCGCGGGGATGTCCTCTATGCTTCGCTGAATGGCAAAGCCGTGACCAAGAGCTTCTATCGCTTCACCACCCCGGACGAGCAGGTCACAGACTATTTCATGGAGAATGGCGAAAGCGCGACCAAGTTCCTGATGAAAACGCCGATCAATGGCGCGCGGCTCTCGTCCTCATTTGGCCGCCGCCGCCATCCGATTAGTGGCTATACACGCCTGCACAAAGGTACAGACTTTGCGGCGCCGACTGGCACGCCGGTTTATGCGGCCGGGCATGGTACTGTCGAGCGGGCCAGCCGTTATGGCGGCTATGGCAATTATGTTCGTATCAAGCATGCCAATGGCTACAAGACAGCCTATGCCCACCTGTCGCGTTATGGCCGCGGGATCAAATCAGGTCGCCGTGTGCGCCAAGGCGATACAATTGGCTATGTTGGCTCAACCGGCGCCTCAACGGGGCCACACCTGCATTATGAGGTTTATGTCAAAGGCAAGCCGGTCAACGCGATGCGCCTGAAGCTGCCGACTGGACGTAAGCTCGCTATGGACCCGGAAATCCTGGAGGACTTCATTGTCGTTCGAGACGAGATCAATGCGATCCGCGCAGCTGCAAATGCACCTGACACCGGGCTGGACGCAGGCGTAGCTGTCGCTGAAACAACCCCGCCTGCACCCTGAAGCAGCTTTAGTGTAGGCTTGCCGCGCCTTTGGCGAAATCGTTCGGGACGCCGTTAATCGAGAGCATATCGCCCTCAACATCGACCTTGATCTCTTCGCCATCATGGATGCGGCCTTCCAGCAGCAGGCGCGCGAGCGGGTCCTGCAATTCTTTCTGGATGACGCGTTTCAGCGGACGGGCACCATAGACCGGGTCATATCCGCGTGCGGCGAGCCATTGGCGTGCGGCATCCGACAGCGTGACATTCATCTTGCGGCCTTCCAGAAGCTTGCCGAGGCGCGCCATCTGGATATCGACAATATGGTCGATCTCGCTGCGACCCAGCCGCTTGAAGAACACCGTTTCATCGATCCGGTTGATGAATTCCGGGCGGAAATGGGCCCGTATTGCCGCCATCACAGCTTCGGTTTGTGCGGTCGTCAGATCACCTTCATCACCGCTCGCCAGTGCGTCTGCACCGAGATTGGATGTCATGATGATAACCGTGTTCTTGAAGTCGACCGTGCGGCCCTGACCGTCGGTTAGGCGGCCATCATCAAGGACTTGCAACAGCGTGTTGAACAAGTCCGGATGGGCTTTTTCCACTTCGTCGAACAAGACGACCTGATACGGCCTGCGACGCACGCTTTCGGTCAACACGCCGCCTTCATCATAGCCGACATAGCCGGGCGGGGCACCGATGAGCCGAGCGACCGAATGTTTCTCCTGAAACTCGGACATGTCGAGGCGAAGCACGGCGCTGTCATCATCAAACATAAACTCGGCCAGCGCCTTGGTCAGCTCGGTTTTACCCACACCAGTTGGGCCAACAAACAGGAAGCTGCCAATCGGGCGGTTCGGGTCCTGCAAGCCAGCGCGGGCGCGGCGAACAGCATTAGACACCGCTTGCAAGGCATCTTCCTGGCCGACCACGCGGGCGCGCAACGCCTCTTCCATACGCAGCAGCTTTTCACGCTCACCTTCCAGCATTTTATCGACCGGAATGCCTGTCCATTTGCTGACCACAGCGGCGATGTCGCTGGGGCGCACAACTTCGGTGACAAGACCTGTATCAGCTTCTCCATCACCGCCTTTTTCAACTTCAGCTATGCGGGCTTCGAGGGCTGGAATGGTGGCGTATTTCAGCTCTGATGCTTTGGTCAGGTCACCGACGCGTTGCGCCTCAGCCATGTTCGCATAGGCGCGGTCCAGCTCTTCCTTGGCGCTGGCTGTGCCTTTCAGTTTCTCTTTTTCGGCGGCCCATGCGGTTGTAAGCTCTTCGGATTTGGTTTGTAGCTCGCCAATTTCACCTTCAATCGTTTTAAGGCGATCTTTTGAGGCATCATCCTTTTCTTTCTTCAGCGCCTCGGCCTCGATCCGCAGCTGCATCAGGCGGCGATCAATCTCATCCAGCGCTTCGGGTTTGGAATCTACTTGCATCCTTATTTTAGATGCAGCTTCATCCATCAGGTCAATTGCCTTGTCCGGAAGAAAGCGATCGGTGATGTAGCGATGCGATAATGTGGCCGATGACACAATAGCTGCATCCGAAATACGAACCCCGTGATGGGCCTCATAACGTGGTTTCAGGCCGCGCAGGATCGATATTGTGTCTTGCACGGTTGGCTCATCGACATAGACGGCCAGAAACCGCCGCGCGAGCGCTGCGTCGCCTTCGACATATTTGCGATATTCATCCAGCGTGGTGGCGCCGATACAGTGGAGTTCGCCGCGTGCCAGAGCAGGCTTGAGCAAGTTTGACGCGTCCATTGCGCCATCGGCCTTACCTGCGCCGACAAGCGTGTGCATCTCGTCGATGAACAGTACAACCCCGCCCTCGGCCTGCTCAACCTCTTTCAGCACCGCCTTCAGGCGCTCCTCAAACTCGCCGCGAAACTTTGCGCCGGCGATCAGCGCGCCCATGTCGAGGGCCAGCAGGCGTTTGTTCTTGAGGCTTTCCGGGACGTCGCCATCAACGATGCGCAGGGCCAGGCCCTCGGCAATTGCTGTTTTACCGACGCCCGGCTCGCCGATCAGTACGGGATTATTCTTTGAGCGACGCGAGAGGACCTGCATGGCGCGGCGGATTTCCTCGTCGCGTCCAATAACTGGATCCAGTTTACCTGAGCGCGCATCGGCGGTCAGGTCACGGGTGTATTTCTTCAGCGCTTCATAGCCTTCTTCGGCATTTGCGCTATCGGCGGTGCGCCCTTGGCGAAGCTGCGCAACAGCGGCTTCAAGCTGTTTCGGATCGGTACCTGCATCTTTCAGTGCGCTCGCAGCTTTCGAACCTTTCAGGCCGGCCAAGGCGATCAATAGGCGTTCAACCGTGATGAAGCTGTCGCCAGCCTTTTTCGCGCCCGCTTCGGCGTCAGCAAACAGCTTGGCTGTAGTCTGGTCCAGTCGCAGCCCACCCTGGCCACCGCTAACGCGTGGAACCGCGCGCAGGGCATCGTCAACCAATTGCGCCGTGCGTTCAGGCTGGCCGCCAGATGCACGGATAAGATTGGCCGCGAGTTGGTCGCGATCTTCCATCATGGCTTTCAGGATATGCTCTGGTAGAAACGTCTGATGACCACTGGCCAGCGCTGCAGTTTGCGCGCTTTGCAAAATAGATTGCGCGCGCTCAGTATAGGTTTCGAAATTCATTTCGTATCCCCTTAATAGGCAGATTTGATTTTGTCTAAGGGTCCCGCTCAGCAGCAACCCTGTGGTTGATATGTGGGAAAGGGCTTGATCGTGTGCAAGCCTGCCGGGCATGGTGTTGCAAGTTTATGGGAGAGTTACATGCGGTCTGTGCGTTCAATCAGTATTCTTGCGCTCATCTCTAGTCTGGGGCCTGCTGCGCTGGCTGACTGCGCGCGCGAAATTAACAGCTATAAACTGGTCGATCTTGGCGATCTTATGGAGGGCCAGGCTGATGCAAGGGCATTAGCCATTGATGCCCGCGGGCGCATCCTCGTAAGCGCGAGCGGCGATGGGGTCAGTGCAGCGGCGTCTGAATTTCTGCGCGAGCGTAGCGGAAAAGCAAAGCCGGTTGAGCAAAGCGATGATGGAGCTGTGCGCACGACAAAAGCGCTTCTGGATAATCGTTTGCGGCTGATCGACTATATTAAGCGCAAGCCCGGATATGTCCCTCAGGAGCTTATGACACTGGCGGATCGACGCGGCGAGGAAATGACTGTCGGCGACTATTGTAAGGGTCCAGACGAGACCGCGACCTTGAAGCAATTTGTCATCAGCCCTTCTGGTGAGGAGGCTGCAGCGCAATTCGAATCGGCTGGTGCTGTTGTCATAGCCAGGTGCGATCCCGAAGGCGCGGCTGAGAGACTGTTTGAGGATGTACCGGAGTCTGAACTCGTGGCGATAAATGATGACGGTGTGCTTGCCGGGATTGTGACCCACAGCAACCGGTCGGCCATCTGGCGCTGGAACGATGGCGTCCGGGGCGCCAAACCCATACCTGAAGACCTCTCAGATGCCGTCATTGATGGTATCGACCGGGCTGGCAATATTTATGTCAGTGCGATGGGTGATATCAAGAATACCAGTCTGCGGTATGAGGCTGGCGGCGGTTTGAAAGTCGTAGATGTCTTGCCCGGCCCTGGGTGGAATGTAGACTGGCAGGCAGTAGGACCATGCGGTCATCTGTTTGGGCGCGCATTTCACACCAATCTGGAATCCTTCCTCGAACTCCCGGCGGAAAAGCAGGCGGAAATTCGTGAAAATACAGCGCAATTCATGGAGTTTGCAGCGCAGCGTGAAGACGCTTATTTCGTTTGGTCACCGGTTGATGGCGGGCGCTTTCTGTCACTGATGTTGCCTGAATTGCGCGACTGGTTTGATATGCAAATTCTTGATGTCAACGAAAAGGGTCAGGCTGTGGGCGCCGCGCGTAACGCAGACGGAAAAGTACGCGCTATCTTATTCGATCCAGATTAGGGACCAAAAAAAGCCCCGCCGGGAGGGCAGGGCTTTTGTCTATTCTTCTTCGTCATCACCCTTTCAGGCGGCTTGCTTCTTCGCCAGAGACTTGGCCAGACGATCCATTGCAGCTGTGTGGTCGATGCTTTCGACAGCTGCAAGCTCACGCGCCATACGGTCTAGCGCGTTTTCATAGAGCTGACGCTCTGAATAGGATTGCTCAGGCTGATCTTCCAGACGGTGCAGATCGCGAACCACTTCGGCGATTGAGATCAGATCGCCAGAATTGATTTTCGCTTCATATTCCTGCGCCCGGCGTGACCACATGGTCCGCTTGATACGAGCTTTACCACCCAGTGTTTTCAGCGCGTCATCAACCAGCTTCGAGCCTGCAAGCGCGCGCATGCCAGAGGCTACGGCGCGATTGGTTGGAACACGCAGGATCATTTTGTCCTGATCAAAGGAAACAACGTAGACTTCGAGGGTCATGCCAGCAACTTGTTGCTGATCGATGCTGGTGACGGTACCGACACCGTGCGCGGGATAGACGATTTTTTGTCCAGCTGCGAAATCGAGTTTCGTTGTCGCTTCTGATTTTGCCATATGTTTTGACCTTTTTTCTACGCAAACGAGCCATGTTGCCGGAATAGGTTTTCCCAAACGCCGACAGAATGCATGGCTCGCATGTATGGTTGTATCAAGTGAGTATAACAGAAAATTCAGTCATTCTCAATAGACGGGATTCATTCTCAGCTATTAGTCGCCTGTGCCGGGCTTTTCGCTGAAATATTTCGCCAGTTTTCCAGTTTCCTGCGCGTATTTTTCGCGGTCTTCCGGTGGCTCTTTCATCCGAGTGATATTCGGCCAGATTTTCGCATATTCGGTATTCAGCTTCAGCCATTTCGCATCTGGCTCGTCTTCAGTATCGGGCTTGATCGCTTCAACCGGGCATTCCGGCTCGCATACACCGCAATCAATACACTCGTCCGGATCGATGACGAGCATGTTCTCGCCCTCGTAAAAACAATCGACCGGGCAGACCTCGACACAGTCCATATATTTGCAGCGGATGCAGGCATCCAGAACGATGTAAGTCATATATCGGCCCTGTAATTCATAGTGCAGGGCAGCAAATGGCGAGACGTTGGCGTGAAGTCAATCCTGCGTGGTGTCTCAGCGGCAGTTAAGTGATAGCTGCCTGGGCGCGTTTGCGGGCATAGGCGCGCGTCATATCGTCAATGTGCAGCAGGCTTGCGACATGGCGTACGAAGGCATCTTCATACTTGCAGGCTTCACCGTCGGCTAATGAGACTTTATATAATCCCTCAATGATTCCGGCGCGTTCTGCCTCAGGCAGTATTTTAACGTGCCTCGTCAGCGCATGCGTATCAGTGGCATTCTCAGCCAGATCTTCGCCGCGCTTCAATACAGCATCGGCGCGGTCGGCGTCCATATTGAAGCTGGTGACGAGGATTTCAGCGATCATGTCGCTTTCCAGATTGGCATAGATACCATCGCTAAGCGCCGCTTCGACAAGGAGTGCCGCAGCAGCTTCATACGGGTCGAGATCACGAACCGGTGCTGCATCACGCGCGTGTCCGAAGAGTTTTGCCCAAAAACCTGCCATGTCTGCTTATTCCCCTGTGGCGGGTCTTCTGTAAAGGCTTTGCGCTTCAGAGGCTGGTCCTCGGCGTGTGCCGCCGTCTAGAAATTCAACTGTTTCCAGTGTCTTGGCGCGATAAAAGGTCAGTATATCACCAGCCTGTAAGTGTGTGCTCGCTTTTCTGGTTTTACGTGTCTGGCCAAAACGGGTGATGCGAATGCCTTTTCGGCTAACATATTCAGTCGCCAGGCTTCGGGTTTTAAAGAACCGCGCACGCCACAGCCAGACATCTACGCGCACATCTTCACTGGTCGATTCAGGCATCAGTCGGTTTATCCCGACTGGGCGGTGGCGGCGTTGCAAGCGTTTCAGCTGGCGCTGCTGCCTCAGAAGACGGTGGCTTACCAGCCTCCGGCGCAGGCTTTTTAGGCTTGGGTTTGCGCTTTTTCTTGGGTTTTGGTTTCGCCGGCGGGGGCGGCAGCAGGGCTGCGAGCGCCGCAAATGGGCTATTGGGGTCGGGCTTGCGCGGCGGCGGGCGTCGATTGCCCTGCTGGCGCGGCTTTCCACCCTTATTACCTTTGCCGCGTGGCTGGTCGCCGCCTTTTGGGTGGTCGCGTCGCGGTTGGCTAGCGGCGCGGGCTTCCCGGCGCTGCTTTTGTTCTTCGAGCCGCGCACGTGACTGGAAACGCCATAATTTCACAGCGCCGGTTTCGGTGTCTTTTTCTGCAGCCGCAAGGCCAAATCCCTTCAGCACGACGTGAAAATCTTCAAGTGGGCAGGATACGATAGAGGCCAGCTCTGGTGGTACTTCAAAAGTTGCTTTGCCAGCTTCTTTGCGACGTTTCGACAGTTCCCACCCCAGACGCTCGGCAAGGTCGGCGCGAACGGCACGTTTGCCAAAGCGCAAATAGCCTTGCGCTGCGAGGTCTTCATCAGGCCAACTACCATCGAGTTCGAAACTACCCGCGCCCTCTGGTGCGACTTTGCGCGCGCGCCCATCGGCAAGGCTTTGCAAAGTGGCGAGGAGACGCTGAGCCGCTGGCTTTTGGGCATCCGGAACATGCGCGGCGATCCGGCCTGAACGAATGCCAGCTTCTTTCAATTTGGCGCGTTCTTCCGGGCCGGGTTGTAGGGCGCGGTCGTCGCTGCGAAGGTCAATCGCTGCGCCGCTCTCCAGGACCCGGAAGGCGAGCCCGCGTGCGAGGCCCTCTAGCTGCATGTCAGCGGCGCTGAACTTCAGCTTAAAATGGGTCGGTAGGCGTTTGGTGATCTCTGCGCCGAGCCATTCATTCACGCGGGTCGTCGCAGCGTCTTGTTGGTGGCCCTCGGCATGTTCCCCGCCAATCAATTTCGCGGTGGGTGCGAGCCAGTGCGGCCCAGCGGCAAGTTGCGCAATCGGGGCTTCGCTCCAGATGACTTGCGCTTCATCGTTCAGGGTGAAAGCTGTTTCAGGTGCCCCGGCTATGGCTTTCAGGCGTTCAGCAATAATCGGTTCCAGCGCTGAGACGGCGGCATTGCGAACCGTCTTGCCTTCCAGCGTTGCGGCATTTGTATCGGGCGCAAAGGTTAAACCAACCAGTTTGCCAACCATGTGACCTTCAATTGTCACTTCACCCGTCTCTGAGACCTCAGTCGTCAAGATATCTTCCCTTTTTAGCCCGGCTATCAGAGCTGTGGTTCGTCGATCAACAAAGCGCAGTGTCAACGCAGAGTGTAGCGCGTCTGACAGATGATCTTCAATCTCACGAGTTCTTTCGCGCCAATCCTGCGCGTTTTCAAGCCAATCGGGTCTAAAAGCTGCGTAAGTCCACGTTCGGATCATCGCGAGGCGTTGTTGTATCTGCCCAATATCGCCTGTGGTGACGTCCAATGCAGCAAGGCGCTGGTTCAACATATCGGCATTCAGGCGGGCATCCGGATCAGCCAGTGTCTCGGCAAGGCCCAAAACAAGACGGCCATGGCCTTCGTGTCCGGCTTTGCGAAAATCGGGCAGGCGCGCGAGATCCCATAGGCGCCGGATTTTTCGTTCACCGCGTACATCTGGCCCTACCGCATCATCTTCAGCCATTCGGCGCAGAACCCATTCGTCGAGGCCGTGAGGGTTCTGGCGGAGTGCCTGGTCTGGAGACGGGCGGGCCAGACTGGCAATCAAGGTTTTGATCGAACGATAATCGAGATCGCTATTGCGCCACATCAGGTCAGTGACTGGCTCATAGCGGTGGTCTTCGATCGCGCGGACGAGATCATCCTCAAAGGGCGGGCAGTTGCCGGTCTCGCCAAATTCGCCATTGTCGCGGAAGCGCCCGGCGCGCCCGGCAATTTGGCCCATCTCGGCATTTGAAAGCCAGCGATGGCGGCGGCCATCAAATTTCGACCGCCCGGCAAAAGCGACCCGGTCGACATCAAGGTTCAGGCCCATGCCGATGGCATCAGTGGCGACGAGAAAGTCAACTTCGCCGCTCTGATATAGCTCCACCTGGGCATTGCGGGTGCGCGGGCTAAGGCCGCCCATAACAACGGCTGCGCCGCCTTTCTGACGCCGCAAAACTTCCGCAATAGCGTAGACCTGTTCAGCGCTGAAAGCGACAATGGCGGTACGCTTGGGGAGTTTGGTGATTTTGCGTGGTCCGGCATAATTCAGTTCGGAAAAGCGTTCGCGTGTGTCGGTCTCAAACTCAAAATCGAGCTCGCGCAGCACGTCTCGCATCGTCTCTGCGCCGAGAAGTAAAGTTTCTTGCGTGCCGCGCATATGCAGGATGCGGTCGGTAAAGACATGGCCGCGATCATTATCCTCGGCGAGCTGAATCTCATCAATCGCCAGAAATTCTACGCGCTTGTCGGTAGGCATGGATTCCACCGTACACACCCAGTAGCGCGCCTTGTCGGGAACAATCCGTTCTTCACCTGTGATCAGAGCCACAGCGCGCTCGCCCTTCTGTTTAACGACGCGGTCGTAAACCTCGCGTGCCAGCAATCGCAGCGGCAAGCCGATCATGCCAGACGCATGCCCCATCATCCGCTCCAGCGCATAATGGGTCTTGCCGGTATTGGTCGGGCCGAGAATAGCTTTCAGGACAGGCATACAGAGACTTTATTCAGCCACGGGGCAGGGCGGCAAACGGTCCATGTGCTGGCCATTAAACTGGTCGACCCAGTCCTGAGTGCGCGGTAGCGGGTCAAACTCGCTTGCCATGTATAGCCGCAGCTCGCGTTGGAGCGGGCAGCCATTGGCGCGCTTGCCAAGATCGACATTGATCACACCATCTGGCTGAAATGTCTGAAAGTCCGCTGCCATACGCGGGCGGCGGTTAGCGCGGTAACTTGCGACCAGCACTTTATCATCGAGATCATCGCTGAGTGGCACTTGCTCAGCGAAATTGTGTGCACCTTCATGATAGCGCCAAAGGATGAGCGGGGCGTTGAGCCTGCCGCGCGTATAATAGTCCAGGCCGTGCCAGATCTCGCGCTCATCGACCAGTATGGCGCTTGGCTGTGTTCGTTCGGCTTCGCGCACCAGCTGGTCGGCAAGGTCTTTCCACCCGCGCGAGCGCTTGAACGTATTGTCCATTCCCGTCGCGCTGATCCAGCCAGAGGGCCCGATCATCAAGATGGCGAGGAAGACGGTCAGCGTGAGGTGTAGTCCGATCCCGGCCCAGAACAGACCCACGGGTCGCCACGTTGCAACATACCCTGCGCCGAGCAGGGCGGCTGCGGTGCCAAGCCCAATAATTATGCGTACGGGCAAGGTTAAGGCCGGCGCGAGGATGAGGGCGAGTGCGGTCAGCGCCGCGACGATGATCCATGTCAGGCGGGTTGATTTTGTGCGGGTAAATACACTTCCTATCAGCACACATGCAGCGGGATAAGCTGTGGCGGCCCAGTTGGCGTGAGCACGGCTCAGAACGGCCTGAAACGCGATAATGACCAGAACCGGCACGATGAAACAGGCGAGCCAGTTCTCTTTAGTGGCGGTGGCGTTCGCATTATCACCGATAGAAGCAAGGTCTGGCTTAGGGCGGGCAAAAGTAAGCCCGGCGATCAGCGCGAGGAAGCTGACCGGGCCGAACACGCCCATTTGATCGCCAAGATATTTCGGCAAATTCTCCAGATTAAACAGTTCGCCGCCGAGATTGGCATTGTCGACTGTATGCCCGACCGTGGCGAAATCATTTGCGGCATTCCATAATAGGTGCGGACTAAGAACGGCGAGCGCGGCGGCAATAACGCTGGCGCCCTTCAGGCTGAACATGGCGCGGCGCGTCGGCGCGTCCATGGCGCAGGTCAGGGCCATCCCGATGCCGAAGTAGAGCATGGCGTATTTTGACAGAAAGCCGACGCCAATCGCGGTGCCAAGCCCAAACACGCCTAGCCAGCCCAACTCACCTTCGCGTAGCCGCCAGTAAAGATACAGCGCGATGCACCAGAACGGAAACAGGACGCCATCAGTTGAGATGATAGTAGAGGACAGGATAATGCCCGGCATCAACAGATAAGCGGCAACTGTGATCAGCGCGGCCTTGTCACCAAACATGCGGCGTGACAGCGCCAGCAAAACCAAGGCGGCAATCGTGTGCAAAATTGGCGCGAAGATCCGCACAGCCCATTCCGATGTGCCAAATATGGCTGTTCCGGTATGGATGACCCAGGCAACCATTGGCGGCTTGGAATAATAGCCCCAATCGAGCGCCGTGCCCCAGCGCCAGTATTGCGCCTCGTCGGCATAGAGCTCGAGCGGCGAAGCAATCACCATTATCAGGCGCAAGACAAGCAAGCCGAGAATTAAGGCGATCGCGAATCGGATCGGTCGTTGCAGAGTAGGTATGTCTTTCAGCATAATTCGGCCTGCTTACCCTGCCTCGTTGCAGAACGCCATGCCGAAAAGTGTGGCCTATTTGCAATGACAACAAATTGAATCAGCGCTGTCGCACAACGGTAATCAGACTGTCACAAACTTGTTGCCTCTCCCGCATAAACGCCGCGTCAGTAGAGCTTGGGACCATTCCGTCCCGTCTATTTAATTGACAATTCGAGGGGAAACTCATGTCAAACTGGAAACTCTTATCCGGGGTCGCCGCCGCCTCAATTATGACGACTGCGATTGTCGCTCCGGCTGAAGCGCAAACCACAACATCTTCAATTCGTGGTCAAATTACCACTGAGGCAGGTAATGCCATCAGCGCGGCTGACGTAGTGATTGTGCATGACCCTTCAGGCACAGTTTCAACTGCGACAACCGCTGCGAACGGTGCGTTTTTCGCCCAGGGCCTTCGTCCTGGCGGCCCTTACACGATTACGATCTCCAAAGACGGTTTTGACACAACACAGATTGACGGCCTGTTCCTGAACGTGAACGACTCCCGTGACTTGTCACTGGCCCTCGGCACAGTTGACGATACAGCCACAATGCAGACTGTTGTTGTAACCGCATCTGCAGGCACATTCGCTGATGTTGCGACTGGCCCGTCTTCAGTCTTCACGTTGACTGATCTGGAAAATCTTCCAGCCATCAACCGTGACATCAAGGATATCGTTCGCCTTGATCCACGTATCTATATCGATGAGAGCTTTTCTGATGCGGTTCAATGTGCCGGCGCAAGCCCACGCTTCAACAGCCTGACTGTTGACGGTCTGAAGCTGAATGACAATTTTGGTTTGAACTCTAACGGTTATCCAACAGAGCGCATTCCGTTCTCATTTGACGCTATCAATCAGGTCGCTGTCGAGCTGGCACCATTTGATGTTGAGTATGGCGGTTTTACAGCCTGTAACATTAACGCCGTAACCAAATCCGGTGGCAATGAATTCCACGGTGGGGCCTTTGTTGACTACACATCTGATGCGCTGAAAGGCGACACTACAGATGGTATCGATCGTGAGACTGGTGACTTTGACGAATATCGCTACGGCGTGAATATCGGTGGTCCGATCATCAAAGACAAACTGTTCTTCTTCGGCGCATATGAAAAGCTTGAAGGTGCAAACATCTTTGGCCGCGCGCCAGAGGATGTCGGTATCACGCAAGCTCAGTTCGATCAGGTGATCTCTATTGCCGAAGGGTATGGTTATACGTCCGGCGGGCTGCCAGCAGCACTCGATGTTGAAGATGAAAAACTACTTCTGAAGCTCGACTGGAACATTAACAACGATCACCGTGCAGCTTTCACGTACAACTACAATGATGGCTTCAACTTCAGTGAGTCTGATAGTGGATCGTCTAGCCTAGCTGACGGTAATCACTTCTACGAGCGCGGTGCAGAGCTAAATGCTTACACAGTCAACCTTTATTCAAACTGGACTGATGCGCTTTCTACAGAACTTAGCGTCTCTCACATTGACCTGCAGAACCGCCAGATCCCGGTTCTCGGCCTCGACAATTTTGGTGAGGTTCAGGTTCGTGTCGCGCGTCCAAGCGGCGGTACGTCGACGGTCTATCTCGGCGCTGACGACAGCCGCCATGCCAACCAGCTGAATTATGAGCTGCTGTCCTATAAGGGTGTGGCCAATTACCAACTAGGTGATCACCTGTTGAGTGCTGGTTTCGAGCGCGAAGAGTTTCAGGTTTTCAACCTGTTCATTCAGGAAGTGCAGGGTGAGTGGACTTTCAACTCCATTGCAGACTTTGCCGCCGGTGATTTCTCTGATTTTCGTTATGAGAATGCTGCGGGATCGAATGATCAGAATGACGGCGCCGCCAAGTTCGGTTTCGATATCAACTCGCTTTATATTCAGGACGAGTGGCAGTTTGACGAATCTCTGACGATCACAGCGGGTCTGCGCTACGATTATTACGAGAGTGGCGACAAGCCTGCGTTCAACCAGAACTTCTTCGACAATTTCGGTGTCCGCAATGATGCCAACCTTGACGGAAAAGACCTGCTTCAACCACGTTTTGCCCTGAACTGGGATCTGGGTGGCCAGAACTCGTTCCGTGCTGGCTTGGGTCTGTTCTCCGGTGGTAACCCGAACGTCTGGATTTCGAACAATTACTCGAACAATGGTTCAACCTTGTTTGAATCCCGTGTTCGTGGCGGCAACATTGGCGACTTCACCTATCAGGGGGGTGCAGGCCGTCCATTCATCGATGTACCGGACGAGAGCATTGCCGCGGTCGCAGCGGCATCAGGTGTCGGCGGTGTCAACGCACTGGACCCAAATTTCAAAATTCCATCAGAGTGGAAATTGGCTATCGGGACAACGCTTGAACTCGATGCTCCATTCGGCTTGGGCGAAGATTATCTGGTCAATCTCGACTTCCTGCGGTCAAACACCAATGAAGCCGCAGCGGTTATCCCGATCGACTTCACAACCGCAGCAACCAGCACTGCGCCTGATGGTCGCCCGGTCTTTAGCGGTGTCTTCCCAGGAAACTTCCTGCTGACAAATGCGGAGAACAAAGGCAGCTCAACGACTTGGTCTGCGTCGGTGCAAAAAGACTATGACTTTGGCTTCGATTGGTCGGCAGCTTACGCCTATACCGATGCTGAAGATGTCAACCCGATGACCTCGTCAGTCGCGTTTTCCAACTTCGCAAACTACACACGCTCTAACCCGCTGAACCCGGCCCCGGCAACTTCAGATTACGAGATTGCCCACCGCCTGACATTCAGTGCAAATTATGAGCGTGAGTTTGTTGCTGATTACGCGACACGTTTCGGTCTGTTTGCACAATTCCGCGACGGAGCACCATTCAGCTACACATTTGGCCGTAACGACAACTTTGAGGGTTTCTTCTCAACCAGCAATAACCTGGCCTACATTCCAACGGGGCCGAACGATCCGCTGATCGCAAACCCTGACAGTGCTGCGGCTCAGCAACTATTCCAGTTCGTTTCCCAAAATGACGATCTGAATGATTTTGCTGGTCAAATTGCTCCACGTAACGAGTTCCAGGACGAGTGGTGGTCGAAGTTCGACATCAAAGTCAGCCAGGAACTGCCGGGCTTCATGCCGGGTCACAAGTCATCAGCCTTTATCGTCATGGAAAATGTCGGTAACTTCCTGAATGATGAGTGGGGCATCTTCCGTCAGACGGGCTTCCCAGGAAACTCTGAGCTCTACAGTGCCAACATTGTCAACGGCCAGTACGAAGTCACAAGTTTCGGTGGCGGTGCTAGCTCTGACTCAATCAGCGTTAACCCATCTCTCTGGGAAGTTCGCGTTGGTTTGAAGTATGACTTCTAAGCCGAAGGCTTAATCTACTCTGAAAAGGGCGGCTCAGAACGGGCCGCCCTTTTTGTATGGGCGTGTTGCGGGATAGCCTGCTGCGCGGCTTTGTGGCAAAGCCGGGATCGATGCAGATGACCGATACATATGTCCCGCCTGAATGGGCTGAGCAGGCCGCTTTATGGGTGGGCTGGCCGCACCTGCGTGAAGAGTGGGGCGCCGCATTTGGAGGCGCACGCGCCGAGATTGCCGCGTTTATCCACGCCGCCCGCCATTTCGTTCCGGTCTATGTGGCATGCGGCAGCGAAGAAGCTGAATATAGCGCCTTTCAGGCGACCGGGTCACACGTCACGCATCTGTTTCAGGTGCGCATACCCGCCGGCGACATTTGGCTGCGCGATACCGGGCCGGTTCTGGCCGAGCGCGAGGGAACGCCATCGGCGCTCACGTTTCGCTTCAATGGCTGGGGCGGCAAATATCAAATGCCGGGTGACACAGAAACGGCGACGGCAATCGCGGCGAAAGTTCAAGTGCCGACTGCCGCGCATGATTTTATCCTGGAAGGCGGCGCTATAGAGCTTGATGGCGCGGGCCGTATTCTGACGACGCGCCAATGCTTGCTCAATCCAAACCGCAATACGGGGTGGACTGAGGCGATGGCAGAAGCGGCCCTAAAATCAGCGCTTGGCGTCGAGCAGGTGATCTGGCTCGGCGATGGCCTCGCCAATGACCATACCGATGGTCATGTCGATAATATTGCCCGTTTCATCGCCCCGGGGCACGCCCTTTGCCAGCATCCATCCGGCGAGGATGACCCTAATTGTGACGTCCTATTGGCGATTGCTGATCAGTTGCGGGCTGCGGGCCTAAAGGTTTCGACCCTGCCCTCACCCGGACTTATCCGAGGAGAAGACGGTAAAGCCATGCCAGCCAGTCATATGAATTTCACCCTCACAAATGGGGCTGTGATTCTGCCTGTGTATGAAAATGTGCATAGCGCGCAGGCGGTTAAGGCGCTAAAGCAGCATTTTCCAGCACGCGAGATTATACCACTCCCAGCGCATAACATTCTCAGCGGCGGCGGCAGTTTTCATTGCATGACCCGCGAAATACCGCGCTACCCCTTGTCGACAGGAGGCACGACGCCATGACACGATCTCTGACGCTGGCCGTGCTTCAATCTGCGTTTGGCGCAGATATGCAGGCAAATATCGACAGCGTGGCGGCCTTAGCACGCGAGGCAGCTGGGCAGGGCGCCGATGTCGTTTTGCCGCCTGAGCTGTTTTGCGCGCCTTATTTCTGCAAAACGCAGGAAGAGGAACATTTCGCTACGGCGTATCCATGGGCCGAGCATCCAGCGGTCGTCCAGCTTGCGCCACTTGCGCGCGAACTGGGTATCGTCATTCCAGTTTCGATATTCGAGCGTGACGGCCCGCATTACTATAATACAGTCGTCATGCTCGACGCTGATGGTGCGGCGCTTGGGATCTATCGCAAAAGCCATATCCCTGATGGACCGGGCTATCAGGAGAAATATTATTTCCGCCCTGGCGATACGGGGTTCAAAGTCTGGGATACAAGGAAGGGCAAGATCGGGGTCGGCATTTGCTGGGACCAATGGTTCCCGGAAGCCGCGCGCGAGATGGCGCTGATGGGCGCAGACGTGCTGCTTTATCCCACTGCGATTGGCGCAGAGCCACAAGATACCGGCCTTGATACCGCCGCGCGCTGGCGCCGGGCCATGCAGGGGCATGCGGTGAGTAATGTTATTCCGGTCGCAGCGGCCAATCGCGTAGGCGATGAAGATGGCCAGGTCTTTTACGGAACCAGCTTTATCGCCGACCATACAGGTGAGATTGCGGCTGATCTGGACCGCATGGAAAAGGGCTTCGCTCTTGCCACAGTCGATCTTGATGAAATTCAACGTGATCGCGCCGCGTGGGGCTTCTTCCGTGACCGCCGGCCAGACCTTTATCGCCTGATAGGATAGGTCATTATGTCGTACAAAATTTTTGTGCAAATACAGGTTGAATAGGGTAGGCAATCAGAATGGAGCAATTGTTTCCCCATCCTGCGACGGCTATTCTGATTATAGCTAACGTGATTGCCAGTGTTTGGGCTTTCACCAATCCGCGATTCAACCAGAACAATATCTTTCGCGTTGGCTCTATTCTGAACGACAAGGAATGGCACCGTGTTCTGACAAGCGGCTTCATTCATGTCGGGGTGATTCACCTTCTCGTGAATATGTATGTCTTGTTCAATTTTGGTAGCTTCATTGAAAGTGAGCTTGGTGCCGCCAAATTCTTCTCGATCTACATGGTGTCTTTGTTTGGCGGCAGTTTCTGGATGCTGATGGAAAATAAGTTGCGACCCGAGTATACAGCGGCGGGCGCGTCCGGTGCCATCTCGGGTCTGGTCATGTGCTATATCCTGTTCCAGCCGCTTGAACTGCTTTATTTTATACCCATTCCGATTGGAATACCGGCTGTCATTCTTGGAATTATTTTTATCGTCGTGAGTGCAATTCTTGCCCAACGACCTAACAAAGTGATTGCGCATGAAGGACATCTTGGCGGCGCATTAGCTGGGATTATCGCAACGATCCTGTTTCAGCCTGTCGCCTTGTCGATTTTTGGTGACCAAATCGCTTCGGTGCTTGGTGGCAACTGAGCCATGACTGTTGTTTCGCAAACGCTTGCCAGGCGTGTCGAGGATGGTTTGCTCTCAGCGGACCTGGCACAGGCTGCGGCGGCCAGAGAACTTGACGCCGTTATCGAGCGTCTCAATCACACAGCGCGTGGCGGCTGGTTCAGAAAGCCCAAACCAGCCAGAGGCCTCTACATGTGGGGCGGTGTCGGGCGCGGCAAGTCGATGCTGATGGACATGTTCTTTGTCCACAGCCCGGTCAAAGCGAAGCGCGTCCACTTTCACGAATTCATGGCCCGGGTGCATGACCGGCTCACTGCCGCGCGGGGGCGAAAGGATGTCGGCGATCCCATCCCACCCGTTGCCAAGCAATTTGCCGCCGAGGCCAAACTGATCTGCTTTGACGAGTTTCAGGTTACGCAAATCGCTGATGCTATGATCCTGTCCCGCCTGTTTGAAGAACTGTTTGAACGCGGCGTCTCTGTTATTGCGACATCCAATCGACACCCGGACGACCTTTACAAGCACGGTATCAATCGTGAGCTATTCACGCCATTTATTGATCTTTTGAGGCAGCGCTGCGTCATTTTCGAACTTGCTTCGGAGCGGGATTACCGTCTGGAACGTCTCACCGAGGCGCCGGTCTGGCATGTGGGTGTGGGCCCTGAAGCGCTCGACACGGCGTTTGATCGTCTGACGCTCGGCGCCGCGCCGCAAAGCTGTGCGCTGACAGTGCAGGGCCGTAAGCTTATCGTCCAACGCGAAGCGGCTGGGGTCGCGCGTTTCACGTTTGAAGAGCTCTGCGTTCAGCCGCTCGGTCCACGCGATTATCTGACAATCGCAGCGACGTTTCACACTGTTTTGCTTGATAATATCCCGGTTCTAAGCCCTGAAAACCGCGATGAAGCCGCACGGTTCGTCGCTCTGATCGATGCCCTCTATGAAGCCAAGGTCAAGCTGGTGGCGAGCGCGGCAGCCAAACCTGAAGCGCTGTATCGTGAAGGCAAGGGCAGTTTCGAGTTTAAGCGCACCGCCAGCCGCCTGCACGAGATGCGGTCAAATGAGTATATTGCCGCTGAGCATGTAGCGCCCGCAATCGGCGAATCGTCCGCCTGAATTTGGGGCGCGGGAAACTGTCACGCGCAGTATGAGCGCTTTTTAATGGGAATCGCCGCGTGAGGTGGTTACATTGTCGAAATGAAATCTGGGATGATTGATATGAGCAGACATGGTTTGCAGTTTGGCGTGATTGGTCTGATCGCGCTTACGCTTGGCGCTTGCGCTGGCTTTGGTAACTATGAACCGCAGCGCTTCCAGGGCGAGGCGACGCTAAGCTTCACCGAAATGCTGAGTAGTGATGAGATGAGTGGCCGCGAAATTGGCACACCGGGCAGCAAGGCGGCGCGCTATGCCATTATTGCGCGCATGCGCAGGCTGGGTCTGGTGCCGGTCAAATCCTCTTTCCGCCAGCGTTTTGAGTACACACCAGAGGTGGCTGAGGGTGAACCTTTGCCCACGAAGCCGACGCGCGGATATAATATCATTGGTCTGCTGCACGGCACGGGCAAGACCGATCATGTCATGGTGATTACGGCGCATTATGACCATCTCGGCACCACGGATGAAGGTGCGATCTATAATGGCGCAGACGATAACGCTTCGGGTGTCGCCGCCATGTTGGCTATTGCCGAATATTTCACCAAGAATCGCCCGGTCAATGACATCCTCTTCGTCGCCCTCGATGGCGAAGAGGACGGGTTTCGCGGTGCCAAACATTTCATGAAATACCCGCGGGTGAAGCGCGCAAATATCGCCTTCAATCTGAATCTCGACATGATGGCCCGCGGCGATAATGGTAAGCTCTGGGCCTCTGGAGCCTCGCATAATCCTGGCCTTAAACCGATTATAGAAGGGGTTGCCGCGCGCGCGCCGGTAAATTTGCGCATGGGGTATGATACCGGTGAGGGCCGCGAGGACTGGACGCTTCTTTCAGATCATGCCGTCTTTTTCAGAGCCGGTATCCCGCACCTTTATCTCGGTGTTGAAGACCATGGTGATTATCACAAGCCGTCTGACACATTCGCCAATGTGGATCAGAACTGGTTCTTGAAATCGGTCGATACAGCTATTTTGATGGCGAAAGAAGCCGAAGCAAACCTCGACATGATTGCCGAAATGCGCCGCGATTAGCTGGCTTGCCACAAGGCCAACGCGCGCTAGTCTTGCGGCTATGACAACTGATCCCCACGGCGTCCATGACTATGCCGACGACCCACGCAATGCCGATATCCTGATCTCGATCAATGGCGCGTTGAAGCCGCGCGAAGAGGCTGTGGTCTCCGTGTTTGATTCCGGCTATTTGCTCGGCGACGGCGTATGGGAAGGCCTGCGCGTCAAGGATGGCGGCGTGGCGTTTTTGCCGGAGCATTTAAGGCGTCTTTATGCCGGGGCCAAAATGCTCGACATGGATATGGGCCTGACGCCCGGCGAACTCACTCACCGTTTGTTCGACTGTCTTAAGGCCAACAAGATGACAGATGGCGTGCATATCCGCTTGATGGTCACGCGCGGGATCAAGAAGACGCCCTATCAAGGCCCGCGGTTTACGATCACCGCGCCGACAGTGGTGATCATTCCCGAATATAAAGCGCCTGTACCTGAGATTATTGCGCGTGGGCAAAGCCTGTTTACCGTCCATGTTCGCCGCACGGGCCCGGCAGAGCAGGACCAGAAGCTGAATTCGCATTCCAAGCTCAATTGTATCCTCGCGTGCATTCAGGCTGAAAAAGCCGGCGCAGATGAGGGCTTGATGCTGGACCCGGATGGCTTTGTCGCAACCTGCAATTCGACTCATTTCTTCATTGTCCGCGACGGCGAGGTTTGGACCTCGCCGACCGATTATTGCCTCGGTGGGATCACGCGCGGCAATTTGCTGAAAGTCTGCAGAGATCATGGCATTCCGGCGCGTGAAAAGCGGTTTTCGCTGTTTGACGTCTACTCGGCTGACGAGGTTTTTCTATCAGGTACATTCGCGGGCGTTAGTCCCGTGCGTGAGGTCGATGGCCGACAGATCACTCACCTGAACGGGCCGGTGACACAGCGCGTCGGCACGCTATACCGCGCGCTTGTCGATACAAGCCTGACGCCGATTGCATGAGTGAGGCCTATGCCAACCCGCTACGCATCGCCATGTGGTCAGGCCCGCGTAATTTATCGACAGCCATGATGCGCAGCTTTGGCGCGCGGTCAGATACGGTCTGCGTCGATGAGCCATTCTATGCTGCTTATCTCAAACTGACCGGGTTAGATCATCCAATGCGCGCGGACATCCTCGCGCGGCACGAAGCTGACCCAAGCGTGGTCGCGCAAACGCTCAGCGAGGCTCCTTCAGACGCACCGATTTTTTACCAGAAGCAGATGACCCATCATATGGTGCCAGGCATCCCGCGAGGGTGGATGCGCCATGTCGAAAATGTCTTTCTCGTCCGACATCCGGCGCGCGTTTTGGCCTCCTATGCGCGCAAGATGGAAACGGTATCGCTTGAAGCCATCGGCTTTCCGCAACAAGCCGATCTCTACGATCATGCATCAGAGATCACAGGCAAACCCCCACTCGTCATTGATAGCGATGATGTCTTGCGAAACCCAGCTACAGCTTTAACGCGCCTCTGTGCCCGTCTTGGGATTGAGTATGAGGACACAATGCTAAAATGGTCCCCCGGGCCCAAACCCGAAGATGGCGCATGGTCACCGCATTGGTATGACGCGGTGTTCAAATCCACAGGCTTCGGCCCACCGCCAGGGCCAGTGCCAGACTTACCTGCGGAGTTACAGGCCATATGCGATGCCGCCATGCCGATTTACGAACGATTATTGGGATAAAAGAAAATGGCGCTCTGGGGAGGATTCGAACCCCCGACCCCTTGATTCGTAG
>CAYGPE010000026.1:0-37057 GCA_964351695.1 uncultured Hyphomonas sp.
GTCCCTCCGGGCCCACCACTTATCCTCGATCATATTTGTCAGCTTTTTTCTGACCGAACAGCATGCGTTGTTCGAGATGAGCGCGCAGGGCGGCGTAGAAATTTTCGAGGAAGGCGATATCGGTCTGGCCAGGCGCAGGGGTCCAGCCAATTTTCGCCGCGATACGGTTGGCGACGTCGCGCGCAACGTCTGGTGTGGATTGGCGCAGGACATCTTCGAGGACGTGGAGTTCGTGAATGCCGTAGACTTCAAGCTGGGTAGGGGTGAAAACATATCCATTCGCCGCTTTTGGCGCAGGAGCCGCAGACGCGATGTCGCTGAGCAGTTTTACTTTCGGCGCGTGGATGACCATCGTTCCGGCGATCAGGTCGCCAACGCGCAACTTGTCTTTGTTGAACAGCGGGAAGAAGACGAAAATAGCGCACCACAGAAGCAGCGCCAGATTGATCCAGCCATCAACGGCATTCGCGGCAAAGCTGAACAGGACGGAAAGCGGCAGGAAGACTTCGAGTTCACGCATGAAATTGCGGGCAATGATCGCATTGGCTTTCAACCGGCCACCATTGCGGGCGGCAACCCGCAGACCAACAGCACGCTTACCCGGTGTCGCGGCTTTTCGGCCAAGCTCGAAATAGATGAAATAGAAATTGCGGATGAAGAAAATCAGGACCATGGCAATAGCGCTGGCGATTTGCCATCCGCGAAACCCCATGCCGCTGGCAATAAAACCGATGCCGAGTATGACGAGGACAATCGTTAGCATTTGCAAAGAGAAATCGATCAGGAATGCGCCAGCCCGTTCGCCCGCTGTGGCGATACGTAAATTCAGGGCCGCGCCTTCGGGCGTTACCAAGACGCGCTTTCGCTTTTCAGCAAGCGCTTCCCATTTCTGGCGTGTATTACGCTCTTTCAGGGCTTGGCGGCGCAGTTTTGCCGCTTCGAGATTTGCGGCGCTGACTTCAGTCACGTCCAGCCTCCGCATATCTGCGCGGTACATAGAAATAGATGAGCCAGAAAATGAGAGATGAGCCAGCAATCGCGTAGCGCACCGTGTCGGAGGTAATGAGCTGGCGGCCAAAGCCTTCAAGGATGGCCGCGATGAATAGCATCAAGACAGCGCCAATAATCACCATTGCCGCGTTTTCCCCGGCCTCGCGCATCGATTCCATACGTGTTTTGCGTCCGGGAAACGCGACGGCGCTGCCAATCATGAACCCGGCCGCGCCTGCCAATATGACGGCAAATAGCTCGGTTACGCCATGAATGAACAGCCAGCCTGTGAGCTCATAGGCGAGGCCTTTCTGCCAAAAGACGGCGTAGAAGCTGCCAAGATATAGTCCATTATAGAGCAGCAGAACCGCTGTTGGCACACCAAACGCAAAGCCGAGCGCAAAGGCGAAGATTGCGATGCCGCTATTGTGCGAGAAAAGTTGGGCGGCAAAAGCCGTCAGCATATCGATGATGCCGGTATCAGTCTCGTACAGGGTCGAGCGTAAATAGTCATAGGTGGCATCGGGATTACGGCTGCCGCCATAGCCGCTAAAGGTCCAGTACCATTCATTATCGCCAAGAACGAGAAAGAAGGAGATCGCCGCACCGCCAAACAGGCAGAGAAATGCCAGCAAGGTGGCGCCGCGCGCCGAGCTAACCGCCGCGGCCCAGTCGCGCGCGAAGAAAACAGCAATCCGTTCCCAGAAGCGGGAGCGTGTGCCGTAAACAAAGAAATAGGCCCGTGCGCACAGGGTTTCGAGATAAGCAACGACATTCTGGTCCAGCGAGATCGAACGGGCGACCGAGAGCGATGAGACAGCTTGGCGGTAGAGGCCCGGCAAGTCAGCCATTTGCTGATCCGATAAGCCATCAACGCCGCGTACTTCAGCGCGTTTGATGATGGCATCGAGCTTTTTCCAGTCTTCCTCACGCTCTTCGCGAAAGCGGTAGGATTTCATCACGCGATCATTCACAAGAGTTCCCTCCGCTTGATATCGAGATACCTTGAGACGAGATCTGAGCCAAACCGCTCAGGGCGGGTTTCGACGACGTGGACGCCCATCCTGTCAAGCCGTCGCATGACGAGTTCGCGCTCGGTCAACAGACTATCAGCGACGACCGCGCGCGAGACAATATCGGCTGTTGCGGGCGCAGCGTCGATCATCTCGCTGAGCTGTTCATCCTCAAAGCAGGCGAAGAGGACCAAGTGGCGATCAGTCAGGCGGCGGACATTTTCGAGCATCAATTCTGCTGAGGTCGTATCGACAAAATCGGTGAACAGGATGATCAGGCTGCGCCGGGCGAGCTTTGAGGCCAGCGAGGTTAGCGCCAGCGTATAATTGGCTTCCTCGATGGAATAATCGAGCCGCGAGGCGAGGCGCTGCATATGCGGAAAAGCGCCAACGCCGCTCAGCACATTGCTGGTGACGGTCGGGCGGGCGTCAAAACCAAACAGCGCGGTCTTGTCGCCGGACCGCAGGGAAACATAAGCGAGCAGCAGCGCGGCATTGATCGCCCGGTCAATTTTGGGCACGCCGCCCAGCGGCTCGCACATGAGGCGGCCTGTATCGAACGCAAAGACGATATTGTGGTTGCGTTCGGTGCGAAATTCCTTGGCCAGGAGCTGCTGGTGACGAGCCGAATGTTTCCAGTCAATCGCGCGGCGGTCCATGCCGGTCGTGAACTCGCGCAGGGCATCAAACTCTGAGCCGTCGCCGCGATCAATCTGCATTTTGAGACCGAAATCGGCGTCGCGCGTATAGAGCCGCACTGCTTCTTCCTTGACCCAGCGTGTGTTGGGCGAGACTGGGATTTCAAGGGCCAGAGGCTCAGTACGTTTGATGCGCACGAGGCCAAGTGGCCCCGTCCAGTCAAGCCAGAGGTTTTCGAGGCGGGCCGTGCCGCGCCGTGTTGGCGATACGTCTTGTGTGAACGTATGGCTGCGCCCGGCCCAGCCTTTCATGATCACGGGGGGGAGCGGATCAAGAAAGTCGTTGACCTCAAGCAGGGCATTCATGCGTCCGGGCAGGGGGCCTTTCGTGGCGCGTACCGAAACCGAAAGCGGGTCTGCGGCATTGGTGTAGAGCAAGGCGGGTGGATCGACATCCACTTCAATGCTGCTGCGCCGGGCCGCCAGTAACAAATCAGCAAAAATCAGGCCGACTACACCGGTAATCCACCCAGCGCTGACCACCCATAGTGAGGGGGCCATCAAGGCGATAGCCATCATCACCGGAAAGCCCAGTAACATCAGGAATATCGCGCGGAGGGTGGGAGCGATCATACCGTATCGACCTTATCGCGGCGCCGCGGTTTGTTCGATAATATCAATCAGTGTCTCATCCGTGGTGCGGCCTTCAATTTCGGCGGCGGGCGAGAGGATGACGCGGTGGCGCAGAGCTGGCAGAGCCAGTGTTTTTACGTCGTCTGGCACAACATAATCGCGGCCATCAAGCGCGGCGCGGGCGCGGGCCGCAGCCGCCACAGCCGCAGCTGCGCGCGGGCTTGCGCCAACCGTTAGCGCGGGTGTTTTGCGTGTGGCGCGGACGACATCAACAATATAGGCGATGATCTCGTCCTGCAGGCGGACCTGCCCGACCGAACTGATCGCTTCGGCCAGTTGCGCCGCATCGACGACAGGCTGCACTTCGAAGGCTTTTGCGGTCTTCATGCCAGTCCGGTTGCCGTGCGCGCTGACAATGGCCAGCTCTTCGTCGCGGCTTGGATAGGCCAGCACATGTTTGAACAGGAAGCGGTCCAGCTGGGCTTCCGGAAGCGGGTAGGTGCCCTGTTGCTCAATCGGGTTTTGGGTGGCGATGACGGTGAAACGATCGTTCAGGCGGTGGGCCGTGCCGTCAATTGTGACTTTGCGTTCCTGCATGGCTTCCAGCAGCGCTGCCTGTGTCTTGGGCGGCGTCCGGTTGATCTCGTCTGCGAGCAGGATATCGGTAAAGATCGGGCCCTTGGTGAGGCTGAACTCGCTGGTCTGAAAGTTGAACAGGTTGGAGCCAAGCACGTCGCCGGGCATCAGGTCTGGCGTGAACTGGATGCGGCCAAAGTCAAGTTTAATGGCGGCGGCGAAACATTGCGTCAGCAGCGTCTTGGCGGTACCCGGCGGGCCTTCCAGCAGGATGTGGCCTGCAGAAAAAAGCGCGGTCAGCATCAGGTCAACTGTATCGGACTGGCCGATGACAGCCTTGCCAACCTCGCCGCGAATCTTGCCGGCCAGATCTTTGATCAGATTAATTTCCATCACTTATCTCCTTGCGCCACTGCCATAGGGCATGTGCCATATCTCGTAATTCATCGCGGTTTGCCGCCGCGCCATTGAGGGGGGCTGATCGGGTTGACCAGTCAGCGTCCATTTCTTTTTGCTTGGCAATCGCATCCAACGTGCTCGTAATGTCTTGTTCCGTCATCTTGGGCGGAAGACCAAGGCGGCGGGCGAGGGCGCGCTGTGTCAGGTGTTTGTAACCGGGGGCCATCTGGCCTTCGCGCCGCGCCATAGAGACAAGCCCTGCAGAGCTTTCAGCGAGCGCCTTCTTGCCAAAGGCGAGGCGGCGCGTTTCGCGCTGCGGCGGACCGAAGCGGATAAATGCGGCCCAGCCAATCATCAGGGCCGTCGCAATGGCCAGAAGGGTTGCACCGAGGAAGGGCGCATCGAAGATCGCTTTCATCAGGCTGCCAGAGCGCTCGAAGCCGTGCAGCGTGGCGTCAAGCACGACAGGCGCGCCATCATAGTTTGCCAGCCAATCAATAAGGCCGAGCGCGAAGCGGGCATTATCGCGCCGGGCGAGGCCGAACGTGTTCAGAATGTCGGGATCCGAGAGGATGTAGATCTCACGCCCCGGGACTTTTGAGAGTAAAGCGCCGCCTGCGACCGTGATTACTGGCTCGAGACTATCGGACTCAACGACCTGCATTTCGTGCTCGAATTTTGGGGTCTGTTGGCCGAACGGTGTATTGATTGTGCCGGGGTTTCGCAGGCGCCAGATTTTCGCATCCAAATCGAACGGCTCTAAATGGTTCTGGACGGTGGAGGTCCATAACAGGGTGGTGTCATCTTGCCATTGGCGCTTGCTCGGATCGGTCGATCCCGACCATTTGGGCAGCACATAGAGCGCCGGCGTGGATATATCGAGCCGATCAAACTGTGAGCCACGCGAGAAGCCATAGCGGGGGATCGTCACGATCAGCAGGCCATCACTATAGTCGAGCGTTTCAGCAAGGCGTGAGACCGAGACGTCTGTACCATCGGCTTCAAGGAGCTTTACCAGGCCGCCATAACCGATCGCTGATGTCGAATAAGGATGATCGCCCGCGCGGTTCTTGCTGACCAGATCCGGCGACCAGCCGATCAGCGCGAACACAGCGACAAAGGCCAGCAGTCCGACGCCGATCAGCCCGGCCATGAAGGGCCCGGAAAACGGGTTGGAGGAAGAAGGCAGACGCTCACTCATGCCCAAGCCTCCCCGAAGGCAAAACTCTCATAGGATTTACGGGCTGATTGCCAGCCGCCCTCATCAACCTCGCGCCCACCAAAGAAGCTGCGCTCAACAATCTGGATGATTGGCGACAGGGCGCTGCGAACCCGGCTGGGCAGGGTTTCAAGGCGGCCAATTTCACGTGCGGTCATGGAGCGTGGCACACTGCCCTGCTGCTTCTCCTGAATATCATTGATCGAACGAAACAAGAGAAGGTGTACCGCCTCAGCAAAACGACCTGCTGCAGCAAGTGCGTCGGCATCTTCAAGCAAGGCGCGCGCTGTTTCTTCTTCGGGTCGCAAGTCAGGCATTTGCGAGATGACAGGCTTTACTTTTTCCTCTTTCTGCTTGCCGCGCAGGGTCAGGCTTTCACCAAAGATGAAATAGAGCGCCGCCAAAGCCGCGAGCACGAGAACCACAATCAAGATATAGCCGATGATCGGACCAAAGAAACGGAATACCGACGCGAGCCAGCGCGCAAAAGGCCCCGGCGGTTTGCGCGGCACGAACGGTTCAGGTTCGCTTTCGGGGCGTTCGCGCTGCAGGCTTTCATCGCTTTTGAAGATACTCAGAGCGTGATCGAGGCGGTCATCGCTTACCGGACGGATACGGTCGGGATCATAGTCATCCAATGCTTCATTGATGACCGTTACATGCTCAGTTGTATCCTGCGCCGCTGCGTATGGGAGGCAAAACGAGCTGAAAAGCGCGCCGACAAGAACGGCGACTATTAGCATCATGAGCCTGTTTGCTGATCCCACTATTTCACTCCACGCCCTTGCCAAGACTATTTCAGAGCAACCGCGCGGCGTCTATGCCTATTGCGCGATCCTGTTTACATCGGATAGGACGCCGCAGGCAAAAACAAGGCAGACAGATGGATAAGGCAGGGCAATACGCTGAACTGAAAGCGGAAATTGACAGTGTCGTCGCAGGCGAGACCTATGTGCCTGCACGTTATGCCAGTGCCGCTTGTCTCCTGTCACTCGCATTTCGCCCGCGATTCTTCTGGACGGGTTTCTATGTGGTCGATCCGCAAAAGCCGCGCGAACTTGTGGTTGGACCATATCAAGGCACGCTGGGCTGTTTGCGTATTCCATTTGGCAAAGGCGTGTGCGGGGCCGTGGCGGCGTCGGGTGAAACCTTGATCGTGCCAGACGTGCACGCATTTCCCGGCCATATTGCCTGTGACAGTGCCACCAATTCAGAGATTGTCGTGCCGGTTTTTGATGCTGAGGGTGAGCTTGCTGCCGTGCTTGATGTCGATAGCACGCAGCCTGACGCGTTCGATGCGGTTGATCAGGCGGGCCTTGAGGCGATCTGCGCGACGCTACTGACGGTCTAGACAGCCGCGCCGGAGACGACCATCGGCTCTGTCGATAGCAATTCCTGACACAGCAATCCGGCATCGCGGTGGACGTGCATCTGGGCGTAAAGTGGGTGGTTCAGCATTTCGATAAATTTCGCGCGCGTTGGAAAGAACATGACCAGCACCGCGTCCCAATCACCTTGGCCGATAAAATAACGTTCGACCTGGCCTGAGAGCAGGCAGACTGCGCCTAGCTCCGCAGCGGCACCGGCAAATCCGTCGCCATACTTGCGGTAGGCTTCTGCGCCCGTTAGCCCAGCATCATGCAATTCATGGCGTTCCGGATAGGTCGCTTTGGGTTTGAATTTCAGCAAATTGACCTGCGCAATCGGCCCTTCGCGCGGGTCATCGCGCAGCGCGCGCATCTGGTCAGCTGTGGGGTGAATGGCGGGCATCGGCGTCTCCTGTTTTAGCTATTTGCTGGTCAACAAGATGGACTGGCAAGCCTCACTTCGCGGCAGGGCGCATCGCGGGCTGCTTGCTGAAATACCGTTCGGCATAGAACAGGCCCGCCGCGTGTAGGCCATGTTGTACCTCAAGCGCCTCATAGTTCAGGAATTCAGCATAGGGCATGGTCAGCACTTCAATCTCCTCGTTCGGGTCAAGTTTTTGGGTGCTTGACGGCGCGCAGCCCAGCGCGAGGAAATAGTGCAAAGTATTGTTCTGTGTCGCCGGGTTGGGGTGGCAGGCCCCAACATGGATCATCTCGCGCGGGACGTAGCCGGTTTCTTCGCGTAGCTCGCGCGCGCCAACGGCGGCCCAATCGCTTTCGCCCGGATCAGAGACGCCGCCCGGCAGGCCAATCATCACCTTGCCCGCGGCGTGGCGATACTCGCGCACAAGAATGATTTCGCCCGCATCAGTGAGCGGGATCACCGTGACCCAATCGGTGAACTCCAGCACGTGATAGGTCGGTACAATATGGCCATCGGCGCGGCGGCATTTATCCGTACGTAGGTGCAGGAACTTGTCTTTGAGCCGCTTGCGCGATTTGAGTGTGGTCCAGGGTTTGATCATATTGGGCGTCCTATCTTGGCCGTAGAACAAGCTAGCCCGCATGGTGAGCGACGTCGAACCATCGGGCGGGCGGTAAGGCCGCGTCCTTCGACTTCGCTCAGGATGCGGCGCTTTGCCATCACCGCTTCAAATGCCGGTCCAGGAAGGCCATGCGTGTTTGCATCAAGTGCACCTGTAAGGCTTCGCCTTGAATACCGTGGCGCTGTCCCGGATAGGTCATCAGCTCACAGGGGAGGCATTTTTCCTGTAATGCTGCGAGCAGGCGCGTTGTATTGTCGAACGTGACATTATCATCCGCCATGCCGTGAACCAGCATCAGGGGGGTGAGATCGCCCTCAAAACGGTCAAGATGGTAGAAGACTGACGCCTTCTCGTACCCGTCCGGGTTGTCTTGGGGCGTGTCCATATAACGCTCGGTATAGAAGGTGTCGTACAGGCTCCAGTCGGTGACGGGCGCGCCAGAGACAGCAGCGGCGAACGTACCTTCCGGGGCTTGCAAGATGGTCATCAGCGTCATGTAGCCGCCATAGGACCAGCCCTGAATGCCGATGCGGTCTGCGTCGACAAAGGGCTGGGATTTGAGCCACGCGACGCCGAGCAGCTGGTCGCGCACTTCCGGCCCGCCCATCTGGCGATAGATCACGTCTTCGAATTTCTTGCCGCGATTGGCTGTGCCGCGATTATCGAGGCGGAACACGATATAGCCTTGGCGCGAATAGTATTGGTCGCTGAGAAGTCGCCAGTCGCGCGTCACGGTCTGGACGCCCGGCCCGCCATAGACCTCGACGAGGACGGGGTATTTCTGGCTGGGGTCGAAATTGGGTGGGAGCTGGATGGAATAGTAAAGGGTTTGGCCATCCTCGGCGGTCAGCGTGCCATATTCAGGCACGGTATGGTCGGCGAAAAAGGGGGCGTAGGGGTGGGCTGCGTCGAGGGCGTTTTCCTCGATCCATGCGATGAGGTCACCGCTCGCGTCATAAAGCCCCGTCTGCGGCGGTTGGTCCGGGCTGGAAGAGGTGCCGACGAAGGACTTGCCATCGGGCGACATAGTGATGGACCAAGATTTGCCAAGCTCGGTGATGCGGGTGGGTTCGCCGCCGGTTATCGGAACGGTATAGAGGTGGCTTTCAAGGGCGGTGTCTTTGTAGGCGGTAATCAGAAGACTTTCTGTCTCTTTATTGATTCCAACGATTTTGTTTGCGACCCAGTCACCGCTTGTAACGCGTGCGGAATTACGGTCTCCACCTAAACTGATCACATGCGAAAACCCTGTCTCTTCAATTGTCGTAAGAACGCCAGCTAATTCTGTCGTGTAAAAGCTACTGGATAAGTTAATCCAATTAGATTGTCGTTCGGAAAACGCCAACATATGCATGGCTGTGCGATCCCAATCGAACTCAGATCTATGTGTGCTAATGTTCCGGCTCGTCTGGTCACGGTTTATCAACTGAACAAAGAGCTCTGGTCCGATCCCCCAATTCACCCGCGCCAAATACTGATCCGTCGCGGGTCCCCAATCGTCGCGCCGCCAGTCAATCTCGACACTCTCACCTATCTCCATATCGCGCACGAACAGGTCGACAATCGCGTTCGGGCGTCCGGCGCGGGGATAGCGTTGTTCGATCACCGCGACATCCTCGGCGCGAATATCGAAACGGGGGATAATATCGACTGTGCTCTCATCCACCTTCGTGTAGGCGAGATAGCGGCTGCCGGGGCTCCACCAATAACCCGTGTAGCGGCTCATTTCTTCCTGCGCGACAAACTCCGCCACGCCATAGCTGATCGCATTTTCCGGCTCGGCCAGCGGCGTCAGGCGGCTTTCCTCACCGCTCGCCAAATCAATCGCATAAACCGCCCCATCGCGGACAAAGCTGACATACTTGCCGCCGGGCGAGACCTTGGCGTCATACTCATAGGCGTCTGTGTCCGTCAGTTGGCGCGCATCTGGGCCGTCTTCGCCCAGCGTCACCAGATGCAAATCCCCGCCGAGCGGCACAAGGATCGTATCCGCCGTGCCCCAGTCATAGCTGACAATTCCCTTGCGCCCGGCAATGCGTTTGCGCTCTCGTAGCGCCTTTTCTGCTTCAGAGAGTTCAACCTCTTCAGGCTCCAGCAGCTTGCTATCCACCAGCATGGATTGTTCGCCCGTCGCCACATCAAACTGCCATAGGTCATAGCGGTCGGCCTCATCGGCGCGGGCTTTCAGGAAGGTGACACGCTGGCCATCAGGCGAGTATTTAACGCCCAGCGGCGTCCGCCCTGATAGGCTGGGGCTGGCATAGAGGCGTTCAATCGTCAGCGGTTTCTGGTCAGTCATCGGGGGAGTGGTCTCCTGCGTCCACACCTCGGTGTCAGCGCAAGCAGCGCCCAATAGACAGAGGGTGGAGGCGATGTGTTTCAACATGATGCTGTCGTAGCCCGCGGATTGGTGGTGGTCTAGCGCCGTTTCCTGTGTAGGACTGAACGCATGAGTAAGCGTTGGACAGGGATATTTTGACATGAGGTCCATACTGAAATGGGTTTTACATAGTCTCGGCCTGGTGGCTCTGACATTACTCACGCAATTGGGCGGCGTAGCCTATGCATTAGCCGCTTTCAGCCCTCTGAAAATCGGCAAAACGCGACCTCGAGCAGCCCGCTTTACGATCTTCGCGGTGGCTTATACAGGGCTTTGGTTGACGGCATTGCTCGTAGCCCCCCTCTTCGGACGAACAAGCGTTGCCTGCGGGTTTGATCGTCATCACGCTTTGAAGATGCAGTCGATCTTTTATTGTGCCGCTAACAGACACTATGTGACACCCAATCTGAAACGTGTAGCAGACGGTCTCGCTGAACACATGGATGGAAGTTTTCCCGGAGCGAAGACTGTTGCGCTGGATGCCAATTTTCCATTCTTTGATGGATTCCCACTTCTTCCACACCTATCGCATGATGATGGTCGAAAACTGGATTTAGCCTTCTACTATAAGGACCTGAATGGGATTCCGCTGCCAGGCAAAACTCGCTCTCCCATTGGATACTGGGCTTTTGAGCACCCAAATTCTGAAGGAGAAGAGCCCTGTTCAAACGGGGGGCTGATGCGTTGGGATGTCGCATGGTTCCGGCCATTTGTTGCGTCCCATTCGTTAGATGAGGAGCGGTTGCGTACTGCTCTGTCGTGGTTGGCGAATGAAGGTGTGGCAATGGGTGTTTCGAAAGTGTTTGTGGAACCTCATCTTGTCCAGCGACTTGGTGTGCGATCGCCAGTCATACGGTTTCAAGGGTGCCATGCTGCGCGCCACGATGATCACATTCACTTACAAGTCGTGCCTTAAGACTCGTTCCCAGCTTGATTTTCCGCGCTGTCCGCGCCAATACCCGCCAAGCTCAATTTCCGACACGAATTTCAGGAGTCCTCCGCATGGCCGGACCGCAATACGTTTATCATATGCAAGGCGTCTCAAAGACTTATCCGGGTGGCAAGACGGTGTTTGAAAACATCCACCTGTCTTTCCTGCCAGATGCCAAGATCGGTGTGGTCGGCGTTAATGGCGCGGGTAAGTCGACGCTGCTGAAAATCATGGCTGGCGTTGAGAAAGACTTCCAAGGCGAGGCGTGGGCGGCCGAAGGTATCAAGGTCGGCTATCTGCCGCAGGAGCCGCAGCTCGATCCAGAGCTGAACGTGTTTGAGAATATTGCCAGCCAGTGCCCGGAAAAGCAGTTGCTCGACCAGTTCAACGCGATCTCAGTCAAGCTTGGCGAGGACTATACTGACGAGCTAATGGAAGAGATGACGGCGCTGCAGGAGCAGGTCGACGCGCTGGATGCCTGGGACATTGACAGCAAAATCTCCATGGCGATGAATGCGCTGCGCTGTCCGCCAGATGATGCAGACGTTTCCAAGCTTTCGGGCGGCGAGCTGCGCCGCGCCGCGATCTGCCAGCTACTACTGTCCAAGCCTGATATGATCCTGATGGATGAACCGACCAACCATCTTGATGCCGAGACTGTGGCCTGGTTGCAGAATTATCTGATCAATTTCAAGGGCTGCGTTATCCTCGTGACCCACGACCGTTATTTCCTCGACGAGATTACCAGCTGGATGCTGGAGCTGGATCGCGGACAGGGCATTCCGTATCAAGGTAATTATTCCGACTGGCTCGACCAGAAGGTCAAGCGGACGGCACAAGAGTCGCGCTCAGAAAGTAATAAACAGCGCGCCTTGCAGCGCGAACTCGACTGGGTGAAATCCAGCCCGAAAGCGCGTCAGGCCAAATCCAAGGCGCGGATCAGTGCCTATGAGGAAGCGGCCAATCAGGCTGAGAAACAGACCGTTTCAACCGCCACAATCCGCATTCCGCCGGGTCCGCGTCTCGGCAATGTCGTGCTGGATGTTGAAAACCTGTCCAAGGCGTTTGGCGACAAACAGCTGATTGAAGACCTGTCCTTCCGTTTGCCACCGGGCGGCATTGTCGGCGTCATCGGTCCGAACGGCGCGGGTAAGTCGACCCTGTTCAAGATGATTCTTGGTCAGGAGGAGCCGGATGAAGGTACGCTGAAACTCGGTGAGACCATCAAGCTCGGCTATGTCGATCAGAGCCGCGATACGCTGACGGCGACGAACAATGTCTGGCAGGAAATCTCTGACGGTCTCGATGTTATTGATCTGGGCGGCGTCGAGATGAACTCACGCGCCTATGTTTCAGCGTTCAACTTCCGCAAGACAGACCAGCAGAAGAATGTCGGCAAGCTGTCCGGCGGGGAGCGTAACCGCGTGCATCTGGCCAAGATGCTGAAGCGTGGCGGCAACTTGCTGCTGCTCGATGAACCGACAAACGATCTGGATGTGGAAACACTACAGGCGCTGGAAGAAGGCCTTGAAGCCTTTCCGGGCTGCGCCGTGGTGATCTCGCACGACCGCTGGTTCCTTGACCGCATGGCGACGCATATTCTGGCGTTCGAAGGCGATAGCCATGTTGAATGGTTCGAGGGCGATTTCACGTCTTATCTGGAAGACAAGAAACGCCGCCTCGGCCCGGAAGCTGTCGAGCCGAAGCGGGTGAAGTTCAAGAAGTTCGAGCGCTAGGGCTGTTAGGCCCGGTCGGCTCGCGCCACGAAACAGCCATGCATGGCATTGTGGATATGCACATAGCCGACGGCGGGGTCGCTAAGTTGCTGTGCAATGATGTCTTCGGCCTTGGCGTCGATATTCAGCGCCGCGGTCAGAAGGTGGCCCTCAGGTGAAAAGCCGCGAAAGGCGAGAGGGCGACCGTGCATGACTTGCGGAACTTCCCCCGGTTCAAGCTCAGCCTGAACGGCTTTGTCGCGGACATAGATTGCATAGTCACTGCGATAGGGTGTGTCGGTGTCGTGATGCGTGTAGTTGAGCAAATAAACGGTTTCACCAATTTCAGCATCTTCTAAGCTGACGCGGCATGGGAATCCGGGCTTTGCCATTGCTTGTTTGCGCACGATACCGCTGGCTGCCAGCTCTTCATCGCTTAGTTGGCTTAGATGTTTGAATTTATCCGCTGGTAGCGGGGAAATTTGAAATGTCATGTGGATCTCCTTATTGATATTGAAGAGATGACATGTACCTGAAGGTCAGGCCCACCCGCTGCTTGCTGCGCCTGGAATTTTATTCCACTCGCGCCCGGAAAGACCAGGTAAAATCCGTATCAGTTTGCAGGCTGCCAGCGCGCAGTCGCCCTTTTGGGTTGATGCAGACATGGCGGATCGTGTCGTCATAGCCCGTAGGCGAGGGCGGTCGGTAAGAACAGGCTGCGAAACTGGCGGGCGGTGCGACCATTGTCGAGAAAGCCAGATCATTGGCGGGATCAAAGGTCAGACCAGACGACATCGGATCGAACGCCACGGCATCTGTTTCCGGTCCGCCATCGTCCATGTCGTCATTGTAAAACACAGTCCCGTCGCCAAGCGTATCGAACATGAAGACGGTGTCGCGATCAATCGGCGCGGTACCCGTGCTTTCAACCGTCAGCGTATAGGTCACATCGCTGCCGGGGATGGCATAGGGCACCGTCGAGCCGGTATAGAGATCAGTTGTCTTCGTCGCGGCAATATTCGCGGTTTGGAAGTTACGGAAGGCACCATAATAGACTGGCTCACGTGTATGGGTTCGGCTGGTATCGCCCGCGACGCGCTCTTCCTCGATGGCAAGGTTGATCCGATTATTCGGCAGGGGGTCTGCGCCATACAGCACGGCCCAGCCGCCTTGTCCGCCATCTTCAGCCGCTTGCGTGAGGACCGCCGTGTCGAAATTGCCCGTGACAGTATACTGGTAAGGCGGCGCATTACCAACGCCAGCAACTGTGTCGCTGCCCTGCCCGAACGTGTAGTCGACATCGTTGACGGTGCCGCTGCCGGGGTCGGTCACGATGAAACCCAAAGTCTCATTCAGACGCGTATCATTGATCTGGCCAATATGCTTGCCGACGCAAAAGGCGGCAGGGGTGGGCGCGGCGTTGCGACTGGCGCAATTATTTGTCCAGAATACGCTGGCTTGACTGTCGTTGAATGTCATCACCTGGCCCAGGACCACAAGGCTGCTGAAGCCGCCTGTGATCATCGATGTGACATTCTCGGTTGTGCCAGCGCTCCAGCCAATCGATAGGCCACTCGTATTATCCGACAGGACAGTATGTGCCTCGATCACTTTGCCATCGCTGAGTGTATTGGCGCCAGTCTCGGCGATCAGGCAATGCACATCAGAGGCGGTCACGGCCGAAGAGGTTTCAAACTGCTGGACCCGCACCTCGAAACTGGTGGAGGCGGCATTGCGCACCCGCACGGTAGCATCATTACTGGTACTGCTCGGCAGGTTATAGGTGCAGGCGACAACCGGGCTGGTATAGGTGTTGACCAGATCAACGCTCTGCCATGTCCCGCCGACGCCGGACACGCGGACCGCCTCAACATCCAGCGACAAGGCCTGCGCTGCAACAGGCAGTGCAGTCAGCGCCGGAAAAAGCCCGGCAACGAGCAGAAGAGGGCCCACCCTGATCATGCCACATGATCGGATTTCAGCCTTAATGGGGTGTGAAAAGCGCTGTAATTACTGGGCAGGCGCGGCAGGCTCGATCAGGTCCCAGAGATTGCCCCATGGATCGGAGAAGACAACAACCGAGCCATAGGGTTCGTGGCGCGGCTCTTCGATGAAGGTAACCCCTACGGCTTTCATGGCGGCATAGTCGCTGGCGAAGTCATCGGTTTGCAGGAAGAAACCGACGCGGCCACCGGTCTGGTTGCCAATAGCGGCCTTTTGTTCTGGCGTGTCTGCGACGGCGAGGAGGAGGGCAGTTTCAGCGCCGGGCGGACAGACGCGGACCCAGCGTTTGGTCTCGCTGAGCTGTGTATCCTCCAGCAGCTCAAAGCCGAGCTTGCCGACATAGAAGGCGATGCCCGCGTCATAGTCGGGAACAACGAGCGTAATAAGAGAAATTGTCTTGGTCATTTTTCTATAATGCCTTGCTTTTCAAAGGCGTTTAACAAGGCTTTCGACCCTGACATTACCTCACTAAAAGCAGCACCCGATCCATCATCAAAGCCAATACGCCAATACTGCACGAGAGGTTTATATCGCAGATCAGAAATATCGATCCAATCTATCTTGCGAGTCTTTCGAAAAAGGCGCTGTACAATAATTCCTCGATTGTTCCAGGTTATCTTCCTTCTCAAGCTATCCAGAAATGCGAGGCTGAATACTATAGCCATCATAATCAGTGCTGCAGGTAGCCAAGCTTCATCATTCAATCCGTCACCGGGTTGGTTTTGAGCCAAAACGTGATAAATACCCACCAGCCCCATAACTGCACCGAGCAGGTAAATTACTAGGACAATGAGGCCCGTCTTGCAGACGGTCGCATCATCTTTGGTTCTATTGGCAAGCCATATCAGAAACAAAGTACCAACTGCGCCTGCAAGCACAGGTATTAAGCTTCGCCACAAGCCCCAGTTTTCCATCCCTAAGCCACCTCAAGCTCACCCGGCTCGTAGTTCAAAATCGGCCCAAGCCAGCGTTCGGCCACGCGCAGTTCCATGCCTTTGCGTTTGGCATAGTCTTCGACCTGATCGCGCTCAATTCGGCCGACGGCAAAGTAGGCGCTTTCGGGGTGGGCGAGATAGAGGCCGGAGACTGAGGCGGCGGGCGTCATGGCGCAGCTTGTCGTCAGCTCCATGCCGATCCGGCCCGCGTCGAGCAGTTTGAACAGGGTGTTCTTCTCGGTGTGATCAGGCTGGCAGGGATAGCCGGGGGCCGGGCGAATGCCTTGATAGCCTTCCTTGATCAACTCCGCGTTTGAGAGGGCCTCATCGCTGGCATAGCCCCACAGTTCCTTGCGGACCCGCTCGTGCATATATTCGGCCATGGCTTCGGCGAATCGGTCGGCGAGGGCTTTCACCATTATCGCCTGATAATCGTCGCCTTTGGCTTCGAAGTCCTTGGCGATGGTTTCGGCTTCCGGGCCGGAGGTGACGGCAAAGCCGCCAACATGGTCGCCGGTTTCAGCGACAAAGTCTGAGAGTGCGAAATTGGCGCGGGTGTTGTCTTTCACCATTTGCTGACGGAGGGTGTGGAAGACCTCGCCGCTCTCCAGCTGAATGTCGTCGCCTTTGCGGGCGGCGGGCCAGAAGCCGATGACGGCTTTCGGCTTGAACCAGTCTTGCCCCAGGATCTGTTGCATCATCACTTCGGTGTCGCGCCAGAGGTCGCGGGCGGCCTCACCGACAATTTCGTCTTCGAGGATTTGCGGGTAGCGTCCGGCGAGATCCCAGCTTGCGAAATAAGGCGTCCAGTCAATATATTTGGCGACAATGGAAAGGTCGAATTTTTCGAAGACCTTAGTGCCAGTGAAGGTTGGGGCTGGCGGCGTTGGCGCTTCGATCTTGTGAGCAAGAGTGCGGGCCATCGCTATAGGATGGCGCGGTTTTGGCGGACCGCCCGCGCGGCTGTCCCTCATACGCTGATACTTGGCTTGTGTGGTCTCAACGAAAAGCGGGCGATCATCATCAGACAGCAGCGTCGAGACAACGCCAACGGCGCGACTGGCATCAGCAACATGCACGGTCGGGCCATTCTGGCGGGAGGGGTCGATCTTGACTGCAGTATGCGCCGGGGAGGTGGTCGCGCCGCCGATAAGCAGCGGCTGGGTCATGCCGGTGCGCTGCATCTCGCGCGCGACATAGACCATCTCGTCGAGGCTTGGCGTGATTAGGCCAGAAAGGCCGATAATGTCGGCGTCGACCTCTTTGGCTTTCTCAAGGATATCCTCGCACGGGACCATGACGCCCATATCGACAATTTCATAGCCATTACAGGCGAGGACGACGCCGACAATATTCTTGCCGATATCGTGCACGTCGCCTTTGACGGTCGCCATAAGGACTTTGCCTTTCGACGCGCCGACGGTACCAAGCTCGACCTTCTCAGCTTCCATATAGGGGTCGAGATAGGCAACAGCGGCTTTCATCACGCGGGCGGACTTGACGACTTGCGGCAGGAACATCTTGCCGGAACCGAACAGGTCGCCAACGACGTTCATGCCATCCATTAGTGGGCCTTCGATGACGTGAAGGGGACGCTTGGCAGCGGCGCGGGCCTCTTCGGTGTCCTCGGTGATGAACTCGGTAATGCCATTGACGAGCGCATGTTCGAGGCGTTTGTTCACCGGCCCTTCGCGCCAGGACATGTCTTTCTCGGCGGTCTTGCCTTTCTGCCCGCGGAACTGTTCGGCATAGTCGACGAGCGCTTCGGTGCCCTCATCATTGCGGTTCAGGATAACGTCTTCGACCAGGTCGCGCAGCTTCGGCTCGATCTCGTCATAGATGTCGAGCTGACCGGCATTAACGATGCCCATATCCATGCCCGCTGGGATCGCATGGTAAAGAAAGACCGAGTGCATGGCGCGGCGGACCGGCTCATTACCCCGAAATGAGAAGCTGACATTAGAGAGGCCGCCGGAGATATGGCAGCCGGGGCAGGTCTCGCGGATAACCTTGGTCGCTTCGATGAAATCGACGGCGTAATTATTGTGCTCATCAATACCGGTGGCGACAGCGAAGACGTTCGGATCGAAGATAATGTCTTCAGGTGGGAAACCGACCTCTTCGGTCAGAATTTTGAACGCGCGTTGGCAGATTTCGACCTTGCGCGGGGCAGTATCAGCTTGCCCAACCTCATCAAAAGCCATGACCACCACGGCGGCGCCATAGGATAAGCATTTGCGAGCCTGCTCGCGGAACTGGTCCTCACCTTCCTTCATGGAGATGGAGTTCACAACCGCCTTGCCTTGAACGCATTTCAGGCCCGCTTCGATCACCTCCCACTTGGAGCTGTCGATCATCACCGGCACGCGGGCAATGTCTGGCTCAGCGGCGATCAGGTTGAGGAATGTGGTCATCGCCGCAGCGCCGTCCAGCATGCCCTCGTCCATGTTGACGTCGATGATTTGCGCACCGTTTTCGACTTGCTGGCGCGCGACTTCTACGGCGGCAGGATAGTCGCCCGCAGTGATCAGCTTTCGGAATCGAGCCGAGCCGGTGACATTGGTACGCTCGCCAATATTGACGAAAGTGGAGGAGGCTGTGGTCATGATTGTTGTCTATTCGTCCGAAATCGTCTCGAAGCTGCCAAAGATCATGCGCTTGCCGTCAAAGGGCATGTCGCTGCCATCGCCGCTAAAAACCGGATCGGCCATGGCCTGCTCCATGCCTTTGTCGCGCGCCTCTTTTGAAGGCCATTCGATCCACGCAAAGACGATGGTTTCATCAGGCCCGGCTTTCACGGCCATAGGAAACGAAGTCAGTTCACCATCGGGTACCTCAACACCCCAATTATCCACGCAGCGCAGCGCGCCATACTTCTTGAAGATCGGCGCGGTCAGTTTGGCGTGCGCCAGATAAGCGTCCTTGTTGGCGTTTGGTACAGCCGCCACAAAACCATCCACATATGTCATTTTGAATCCCCTTTTACTAAACCCGGAAGCCCATCAATGCTGGTCGCGTTCTTTTCGTAACGGCTCTGAGTCCATTCTTCTTTCGATTTATTATCAATATAGCGCGTGAGTTGATCGCGTTCGGATTTGAACTCCATGAACGGAACGCCCCAGCCGCAGCTATCCTGAATACGGGTGAGGCTCACCTTGAAAATGCCGCGTGCGCGGTCGAAACCGGGGAAGAGCGAGAGCATGTCGCTCCAGGCTTCGTCATGCGGATTGATCACCTCACCTTTGCCGAACAGGCGCAAGATATTGGCTGGCCCTTCAAAGGCACAGAACATAATGGTGATACGACCATTCTCTTGCACATGCGCCTGCGTTTCGATACCAGAGCCGCCCAAATCAAGCCACGCGACGGTTGTGCCATCAATCACTTTGAACGCGTCATAGCCCTTGGGTGAGAGGTTGATGTGCCCATCCGCGCTGAGCGGAGCTGTGGCGACGAAAAACATTTTCTGCTTCTCAATGAAGCTGATGATGCGCTCATCAAGCGTGTCATAGACTTTCATGTTCGTCTCCTAGCTGGCGAGTTCAAATGGCTCTAGACCTGAAAGGCGCATGGCGGGCTCTTCGATCACAGGTTTGCGCGGCTTCACCCCTTTTACAGCTTTTGCGATAGCGGCGATATGGTCTGGTGTTGTGCCACAGCAACCACCGAGGATATTGACCAGGCCATCCTGCGCCCATGCCCCAACGGAGCCGGAGGTTTCTTCCGGTTCTTCATCATATTGGCCCATCTCATTCGGCAGACCGGCATTCGGATAGGCCGCCACCAGCGTATCAGCGACGCGCGAAATCGCGGCAATATGCGGGCGCATCAAATCGGCCCCAAGCGCGCAATTGAACCCGATGGCAAACGGCTTGGCGTGGCGAACGGAATGCCAGAACGCCTCAACCGTTTGGCCTGACAGCGTGCGGCCTGAACGGTCTGTGATCGTGCCGGAAATCCAGATGGGCAGCTTGTCCATGCCTTCGGCCTCGAGGTCCATAATCGCCTTGATCGCGGCTTTGCAGTTTAGCGTGTCAGTGATCGTCTCGATCAGGTAGAGGTGCACGCCGCCTTCGTTCAGGGCTTTGATCTGTTCGCGGTAAGCTTGGTAGACTCGATCGAAATTGACCTCCCGTGCGCCCGGATCGTTTACGTCTGACGACATAGACAGCATCTTGTTGAGCGGGCCTATGGACCCCGCCGCGAAGCGCGGTTTGTGTGGCTCTTTTTCTGTCCATCTATCAGCCGCAGCGCGGGCGAGTTTGGCCCCCTCGAGATTGATGTCGATAACGGATTGCAAGTCGAGATTATAGTCATCCTGCGCGATGGTCGTGGCCGAGAATGTATTGGTCTCGGAAATATCTGCGCCCGCGCCGAAATAGGCGTCGTGCAGCTCGGTGACACGCTCGGGACGCGTCAGGCAAAGAATATCATTATTGCCCTTCATCTGGCCGGGATAGGTCGCCGCGTCGAAACGGTCACCGCGATAATCTTCTTCTTCCAGTCCCATACGCTGGAACATGACGCCCCAGCTACCATCCAGCATCAAGATACGCTCTTTCGCTGCGGCGCGCAGGGCGGCGATACGGGTCTGGCGGTCGGTCATGCAGTTTGCGCCTTCGGTTTTAGGCCAAGCAGGCGACAGGTTGATAGCGCCAGCCCGGCCTTGTTCAGCGTGTAGAAGTGGAAATCATTGACGCCTTGGTCCGCCAGTTTGTGGCATAGCTCAGCCGCCACATTCGCCGTGATCAACTCACGCGTTTCGGGATCGTCTTCGGTGCCTTCGTAAAGGGCGTGCAACCATGCTGGCAGATCCGCATTGCAGAGTTTGGCGATCCGCTTCAGACCATTGAAGTTGGGCTGTAGCATAATGCCGGGTAGGATGGGCATCGTGACACCGCCAGCCCGCGCGCGTTCTACGAAACGCAGATAGGTCTCTGGTTCAAAGAAGAACTGGGTAATCGCCCGGTCTGCCCCGGCATCCTGTTTGGCTTTCAAGAAAGCGATGTCGGTATCGCTACCCCGGCTATCAGGGTGGGGCTCAGGATAGGCGGCAACCGAGATGTCAAAGACACGGCCCAGCTCTGGCCGGGCGCTGCGTAAGCCTTCGATCAAGTCAACACTGTCACGAAACCCGCCCGGATGCTGCTCAAACTTTTTACCCATGCCTTCTGGCGGGTCACCGCGCAGGGCAACGATATGCTTGACGCCAGCATCCCAGTAATCGGCGGCAACCTGCAGGACTTCATCCCTGGTTGCGCTGACACAGGTCAGGTGCGCGGCAGGGCTTAGCGGCGTATCGGCAGCAATTTTCGAGACTGTATTGTGTGTCCTGTCTCGGGTCGTGCCGCCTGCGCCATAAGTCACGGACACAAAGCTTGGCGCCATTGGCGACAGACGGGCAACACTTTCCCAGAGCTTGGCTTCCATCTTGTCGGATTTCGGCGGGAAGAATTCAAACGAGACACGCGGCGCGGGACTGCTTTGCTGGGCGGCGATGGTCAAGGCGCTCATGCGGCGGCCTCCTGAGATTTGGCAGGGCGTTTGGCTGTCCAGACATGGACGCTGAGACCCTGTTTAAGTGTCTTGGGGGGATCAAATTGGCGCGGCGCATCAAGTGACAAGCCCACCTGGCTCGCCCATTCCAGCATGTCGTCACTGCGAATGCCAAGGCGGCGATGACCATGCTCGGCGCGTAAAAAGTCCAAGTCATGCGGGGCAAAATCGACAATCAGCAATTGCCCGCCTGGACGCACGATGCGTGCTGCTTCTTCGATCACGACACCGGGAGTCTCAATGAAGTGTAGTACTTGATGGATTATCACGAGGTCTGCGCTGGCATCTTCAAAGGGCGTCTTGGTCACGTCACCTTGACGTACACGGGCATTGGTTAGCCCAGCCTGCGCAAGATTGCCGCGCGCAACCGTCAACATCTGGTGTGACATATCGAGGCCTTCGACTTCGCGCGCGCGCGGCGCAAACAGGACCATCATTCGCCCTGTACCCGTGCCAAGATCGACGACCCGGTCGAAAGGGCCAGGGCCAGCGGCGTCTAATAAAGCCTGCTCAATCGCTTCATTCGGAAAATGCATCGCTCGCAAGCGGTCCCAGTCTTCGGCAATCGCACTAAAATAGGCTTCGGCTGACTCCGTGCGGCGTTGGCGAACTTCGGCCAAGGCTTGCATATCATTGGCGAAGTCGCCCTGTTTTAAGTCAACCTCAGCAAAAATCGTGTCGAGAAGGCGCTTGGCGCTGCCGCGGGTTGCAGCACGGTGAAATACCCATGCCCCTTCTGGTAAACGTTCGACCAGTCCTGCCCCCGTTAAAGCTTTCAAATGATGCGAGAGGCGGGGCTGGCTCTGATCAAGAATTTGGACCATTTCGCCGACAGCCAGGTCCGCCTCGCGCAACAGTGCGAGCAGCCGCAACCGGGTTGGCTCGCCTGCTGCCCGCAAGGCATCTACGATATATTCAGCTGGTTGCGTCATAAAATCATATAAACGATCATTTATATGATTGGCAATGGCAAACTTCTTGCTAAGGCAAAGTGTGTTTCTATAGCCACACAGATTCAGTCTCGTATCTGTTCACGAAAGGTTTAGTTGAAATCCTGTTTAACGGCGGCCATATCGTCCTTCGATAAAGAAAGACAGAACATTATGCGCACATCGCTTCTTGCTATTGCCTCAATTCTGGTCGCCACGGGCTGCGCGTCTGCACCCGAAACAGCGACGGCTGACGCGGTTTATGATCCTTTAGAGGGCTGGAATCGCAGCGTATATGGATTCAACAACGCAGTTGATGGTGCGGTTCTGGAACCGGTCGCGAAGGGCTATCGCGCGGTCACTAATGAGCCGATCCGCGGCGGCGTATCGAACTTCCTATCGAACCTCAATCAGCCGGTTGTTTTTGTAAATACGGTGCTTCAGGGCAAGCCTGAAGCTTCGCTCGACACAGTGGGTCGCTTCCTGCTCAACAGCACTGTCGGCATTGCTGGCGTCTTTGATCCGGCATCGGCAGCGGGTGTGCCGAAACATCGTGAAGATTTTGGCCAGACACTAGGCGCTTGGGGCGTACCCAACGGAGCCTATCTGATGCTGCCATTTATGGGGCCAAGCAATGTTCGGGATGCATTGGGTAGCGGTGTTGATCGCGCATTTGATCCGCTAACCTGGACACAGTTTGAAGGTGATACTGAGTTTCGCGTGACAACCGGCGTCGTCGGGGCCATCAGCGCGCGCGAACGCCTGATCGAACAAATTCAGGTTCTGAATGAGCAGCCGGAGCCATATGTCGCGCTACGCCGAAATTATACACAGCAAAGAGACGCCGCCATCAGAGATGGGCAAATTGAACAAGATCCGTTCGCAAATTTGCCCGATTTTGATGATTTCGATGACGACGAATTCGATGAATAAAAAGACGGGATTAAAACAATGACGTTTCGTAACTGGTTCCTTTCAGCGGCTATGATCGCGGTAATGGCAACACCTGCCTTTGCAGATACACGTACCGAAGAGTATGTGGAGGCGAACGCCAATGACGTTCTGAGATCTCTCAATGCACCTGATCTGGACGCGGCAGCACGCCGGGTAGCTTTCCAGACATATATGGACGAGTTCGCGAATCTGGACGCTGTGGCAAAATTTGCGGTCGGCAAATACTCAAAGCGCTTCACGCCTGAAGAATTAGAAGCCTACAAAATCTCTTTCCGTGCTTATGCGCTAGCTGTGTACGAGCAGTACTTCAATGAATATCGCGGTAAGGATGTCGAAGTAACCGGCTCGATTGACCGCAATGCCAATGATTCAATTGTTGATACGCGCATTCTGCGCGCAGACGGCAAGAAAATGGATGTTCGCTGGCGCGTCATGAAGCGTGGCGGTGAGTACCAAGTCGTCGACGTGGCCCTGAATGTTGAGGGTAACCTGATTTGGCTGGCGATTGAGCAGCGTGCGCAGTTTATTGCCTTGCTTGACCGGACCAATGGCTCGGCTGAAGCGCTGATCACCAAGATTGATTCGATGACAGATGCCGTCGTCGCGCGTCGCGAGCAGGGCTAAAGCCAAACTCCAAGCGCTTTAGTTAAACGGGACCCTTAAGGGTCCCGTTTTTTTATGGCATCCGCTCGCCGCGATAGGCCTCGACAATATCGTAGAACTCGCGCGCCTCTAGCCTGATCTCCGCAGCCCGTGCCGCATCTTGTATGCGTTTCGTATCTTGTGTTCCGATAATTGGAATGACGTGCGCGCCATGATGCATCGTAAAGGCGAGCGCGATCGTAGAGCGGTCAGTATTATGGGTCTCGGCGAGCCGCTCGATAGCGGCGTTCACAGCTGCGCCGCGAGGGTGATCGGTTTTACCGGTGGCCAGTGCACCGCCTGCTAAAGGCGACCAAGCGAGAGCTGTAGCGCCTGTCTCACTACACCAGTCGAGTGTTCCATCAGTCATCGGGTCTTGACGCAGCGCAGAGAATTCCGGCTGCGTGGTGATGAGCGGCGCATCGAGGTGTGCTTGCAGAGCGCGGGTTTGCGCCGCCGTGAAATTAGAGACACCAACATAGCGCGCTTTGCCTGCCGCGATCAGCGCGTTAAGGGCCCACGCTGTTTCAGAAAATGGAGTTGTAAGGTCCGGTCGATGGATCTGGTAGAGATCAACATAGTCTGTGCGCAAACGCCTGAGTGATGCATCCATCGCATCGATCAGATAATCATAGCTGGAATTATAAGGTCTTGGCGGAATGATGCCGCCTTTGGTGGCCAGTACCATACGTGATCGCATGACCGGTTCCGCAGCGAGGATTTCGCCTAGCAGTTTTTCGCAGCCGCCAAAGCCGCAAGTCTCGCCCAATCCATAAATGTCGGCCGTATCGATCAGTGTGAGACCTGCATCCAGGGCCGTACGGACTTTTTCACGCGCTGAAGCGGCGTCGCCCTCGGCCAGTCGCCAGCAGCCATAGGCTATAGGGCCAGCCTTCAGGTCAGAATTTCCGATTGCTGTCTGCTGCATCTTGTTTATCCCCTTTGAGATGTTCTTACGGTCCAACGCCAAAGGCGTGCAATATCTTATTCAGTTTTGTTGGTGTGCAACGTGATGGGGCCTTACAGAACCCCTTTGGCACTTGGCCGCGAGCCGTGGACAGCCGCTTTCTTTGGCTTGTGTGCGCCGTTGATGTTTCCAATTTTTGCGTTGGCACTCGTGCAATCAATGGCGGGTGATGAACTGTCATTGGCAGCAAGCTGGACGACGGCTTGCGTCGCTGCAGCATTGCAGTTTGCTGTTGTCAGCGTATGGAGCCAGCGGATAGGTGCCGGACCTTTCGCGGGAGCAATGGATGCCCCGCAGCATTGGCTCCTCATTGGTCTTGCTGTGGGGCCTATCCTCTTATTTGCTCCATTTGTTACAATTGACATGTTCATGCCTGAAGGCGCGCAGTGGGCTTATCGAGATGGCGTCGATCTGGACGCGTTTTCGCGGGCCAATTGGACGATGAGTTTCATACTCTATGGCGTACTCGTTGCGCCCGTAGTTGAGGAAGTGACGTATCGGGGTGTCGTAATGGGCGCGATTATGGCGCGTGGTGGCTCACCGGCCGCAGCAGCAGTCTTGTCGAGCATGGCTTTCGCGCTGCCGCATATGCAGTATAGCGGCCTTGGTATTGCGGCTGTGTTTGTTTCAGGCTTGGGGCTTGCGGCGCTGCGCGTGTTTAGCGGGACAATTATTGTACCCATTGTCGCGCACATGGCCGCGAATGGCATGTCATTCATCCTGTCCCAATAAGCCAATAAATTCATTTGCCTTTTCAGGAACGCGGTTCTAGAGCGCGCCATGATCGAGATAGTTCCAGAGACGCCAGAGCACCATGCAGACGCGATTGAAGCGCTGTACGACAAGACGTTCGGTCCGGGCCATTTCGCCAAGACGGCTGAGCGCCTGCGCGAAGGTAATGTGTCTCTGCCTCAACTCACACGCGTCGCGTTGCAGGATGACAAGCTGATCGGTGTCTGCCGGATTTGGCCGATTGAGATCGGCGAAGCCCGCGATCCAGCCATTTTTGTCGGTCCGGTGGCGATTGATCCAGACTTTCAGGGCCAACGTCTAGGATTAAGCGTCACAGGCGAAGCGTTAGAAGCGGCCGCAAAAGCAGGCTGGGAAATGGCTGTGATTATCGGTGCGCCGACCTATTTTGGTGAGCTTGGCTTTGAGGTTGCGTCGCCCGGTACGCTGATTTTTCCCGGTCCGCAGGATCAGACCCGAATTATGATCAAACAGCTAGCTGACCGTACGACTCTAGCTGCTGGACGTTTATCTGTTCCGGTCGATCCGGCGTTATATCTCTAGCGCCCTTCGCGTCGCCACGACCAGATTAGCAGTGCCAGCATTGCCAAGACGGCGAGCCATGCTGGCATCAGCGAAATACTGTTTGAACTACGCACGGCATAGGCACCGCGTTCGCGCAGGCCAAGCCAGTTTGTGCCGTCTGCTTTGGCCGTGCGGCTGACCATGCGATTGCCTGGAATATCCCCGGCATCTTCGAGCCTGTAGATACCGCCACCTGTGCGGTCGGTCAGGGGTTGTAAAATATCACCAGTTGCGTCGAGCGCCGCAAACTCACGCGGATTCGCTGGTCCGTTTAGAGCAACGGTTTCGAGACCACCGGAGATAGCGCGGTAGAGCCCAAGCTGATCGACAGGCACTTCGGCGCTATAGCTGCCAGGGCCTTCGGTGCGCCAGTCTGGCTCCAGGAAACTGCCATCGGGGGCTTCAATGATAAGCGGCGCGGCCTGATCCGCCAATGTACGCAGATCGGCGCGTATCGTGTCACCCTGCGCGACAAGGCTGAGTTGGCGCTCATCCAGTTCCGGCTCCTTCATCAGCCAGTGGACGGTACGGCGAATCAAGTCAGCGAAGGGACCACCGCCATCATAGCCTCGGGCCCAAAGCCAGATATGATCGGAAAGCAGCTGTGCCACCCGGCCTTCACCGACGCGGTCTACTGCCAGCAATGGTGAGCCGTCGGGCGCGGTCATCAGCACATCACCTGTTTCGGCGCGGGTCTGAACGTAACGCAGCCATGCACCCCATCCCTGGTCCTGCATGTCCTCAGTGACTGTATGGCGGCGACCTTCATCGGAGAGCTGCGGCACGATACGGCCTGTGATGATGTCGCCTGTAGGCAGGGCTGGCAGGACGCCCGCGAGCGGCGTGCGGGCAAGACTTGCCGCACCTGCGAAATCTTCGCCCGCGACAATCAGCAATGCGCCGCCTTCATCAACATATCGCGCGACATCTGAAAGGTAGGCCATCGTAATCACGCCGCGGCGCTCATACTGATCGAAAATAATCAGATCAAATCCGTTGAGCTTGTCCTCAAACAGCTCCTCGGTTGGAAACGCGATCAGGGCCATTTCTTCAAGCGGTGTGATGTCTTGTTTGTAGGGGGGGCGCAGGATGGTGAAGTGGACAAGATCAACCGACGGGTCAGATTTCAGCAAGTCACGCCATACGCGCCCGGCTGAATTTGGGCGACCTGTCACGAGCAATACGCGCAGGCCATCGCGCACACCCGAAAGTGTTGCTGCTGTACGATTATTCGCCAATGTCAGTTCGCGGCGTCCCTCAGGTGTTTCAAAGACGACGATGTTATCGCCGCGTCGTTCCACCTCTATTGGGACGGGCGTATCTTCGCCTGCCTCGACAAAGATCACATTTGCGCGTCCACCATTGATCGCAACCGTTACCGCGATGCGACCGCCATCGGGGTCATCGACACGAATGATAAACTCTGCATTCTCGCCAACAATGTCGAAATCGGGCGCCGCAACCAGGGTAATTCGCCGATCACCGGCTTCAGGGTCGCCAGTAATCAGGGCGTGAACCGGACCAAGCTCGGCTAGACGCGACAAGTCAGCAGGCATATCATGGACCTGCCCGTCGGTGATCAGTATCGATCCGGCAATGCGGTCGCGCGGGACATCTGACATTACTCCCTGTAAGGCGCCCAGCATCCGGGTTCCATCGCTGCCGCTTTGGGCTTCGATGATGCGTAAATCGATAGCGGGATTGGCTTCCAGTTCACTGCGCAAAGCCTCAAACGCCGCGTTGGCAATCGCCGCGCGCTCGCCAAAGCCCATACTGTCTGAACGGTCAACGATCAGCGCCGCGACAGAGGGAAGAGGGTCACGTTCTTCCTGGACGATGGAGGGATTACAAACCGCTCCGAGCAGGAGCGCGAGACCCGCCGCTCGTGAGGCCCACGCCCGGCCACGGCGTAGCACATAGATCAGAAGCGCTAGCGCGAACAGGCCAGCTAAAAGCCAGACCAAGGGCATGCTAATCAGTGGATCAATAGAGAGACGAGATACATCGGTCACGGAGTTGGGCCTCCACGATTTCGCTCCAAAATGTCGTCAATGCTGATTTCGCCATCGTCATCCTCTTCGGGATTTAGACGTTCAAGCAATGCAGGCAGGTGGACCTGATCTTCCTTATAATTACCGGTCAGGACATAGATCACCAGATTGATCCCAAAGCGCAAGGCCATTTCGCGCTGACGATCACCGCCATCAACCGAGTAGAGCGGACGACCGCGTTCATCGACAGCCCATGCGGATAAATAGTCCGCGTCGCCGACAAATAAACGGCTTACCCCGTCCCCGCGCCGATCATCGGCATCAGCTGCGCTGGAGGATTCAATCCACAGGCGCCGGCCTGAATAGCGCCCTGGGAAATTATCGAGCAGGTAGAAGCTGCGGGTCAGAACATGCTCATCTGTGACAGGCGAAAGCGCTGGCGAGTCGAGGCCAGGCAGCATCGTAGCAAGGCCTTCAAAGCTATCGCGTGAGCCAACATTACCGCCCTGACGCGTATCGATGAAGAGTGCGCCGCCATTTCGCATATAGGCATTCAGGCGCGCGATGGCTGTGCTGGAAAGAGGCTCTGCACTGTCAGGCAGTGACAGGAACAGGATTGGGTAGACATCCAGCGCGTCTGTTTCTGGATTGATCGCGTGCGGCTCTGCAGGTTCAACGCTCGAGCGGCGAAACAAGGTCAAGCTGAGGCCATTCAGGCCTGCTGCTGTGGTGCGATCGGTTCGTGCGTCGCCCGTCTCGATATAGGCAAGACGCATTTCAAGCGCGGCGGCAGCTTCCTTCGAGAGCGCCGCATCACTCTCATTGAAACGGGACTGCGCATAGCTTGTGTCAGGTATCGCGGCCGCCAATCCGGCGACGAGGATAAAGCCTGCTGCAACGCTCCGTTTGCGCAAGGGGAGCAGTCCTGCAATCACAAGCGCAATGAGCAGGTCGATTGCAAGCAGAAGTCCGGCAAACGCTAGCAGGACGCCGCCAAGCTTGAGCGTTTTGGCTTCGGCGTCTCCGAGCAGAATGGCACTTGGCGGCCAATCCGTCATTAGGATGGGCTGATAACCTGCAGCCGCATTGAGCGCGCGGGTGCCGGCTGGGCCTTGGTATAGACCGGGCGGGTGTACTTCAGATGGGGCTGTATTTGCAAACTCTTCAGATTGCAGCGGCGTAGCCCCGGCGCTGGCCTGCCCGAGCTGGCCAGTGCCATTCAGCGACACAACGGGCGTGTACAGGCCATCGGCATCTGCAACCGCTTCGCCTTGTCCGGCAGCGATCGTCCGCCGCAGCATATCGACGAAAACACCGGCATAAGGCAGGTCTGACCAATCCGGGCCAGCCGTGACATGGTAAAGGATCAGCATACCGTTACCGCGCCTGTCTGCTGTTACCAGTGGGCTGCCATCGGCGAGACGCGCCCAAGTACGGCGAGACAGGTTAGGCCCAGGCCGGGCGAGAACCTGCTGGCGAATACGTGTATCGGTGGGCGGTGTAAGCCCCGCAAAGGGTGAGGTTTCGGGGAAACTGCCGAGCGGCTGAGGCTCTTCCCATGTCAATGCGCCGCCAATTGCACGTGAAGATCGGCGTAGCGGCGCAGGCACTAGATCATCGCCTTGCGCAGCCATACGCGGCCCGGCAAAGCGGATCAGCGCGCCGCCGCCTTCAACCCAGGCAATAACGGCGTCGCGCGCGATATCATCAATCTGGCCAATATCGGTCATGATAATCGCATCAGGATTATCCGCGATCAACTCGACCAGGTCTCCCTCAGAAATCGTTGCAAAGGGTTCGAGCGCCTTATGAATATAGTGCATGTCAGACAGCAAAGGCTGCGCAGTGCTATCACCGCTGACCAGCCCGACGCGGCGGGATCGGTCGGCGCTATCCCACAGCCAGACTGTCCCAGCGCTAGCCGCGCCTGTCACTTGAAAGCGTGAAATTCGCGACAAAGCTGCAGGTGGCAAAGCGAAGCTTGCCTCTGTTGAGGTATCCCCGGCGGCGAACTTGGCTTCGGCGGTCGCCAGAGCCGCGCCATCAAGCGTCAGAGCCGATACATAGTGATCCGATGCTGATGTCGAATTGGCGCGGCGAAGCGTTAGCGACACGCCGCCAGCATCAGCAGTCAGGCTTGAGATCGATGCCGGCCCGCGCGGCGGCGCGGCATAGATGGACAGCGGCGCTAGGTTGCGCAAACCGCGCGCGAAGGGCACCGCCGTTTCAGGGTCCAGCCCATCGGTGAGCCAGAGAATTCGGGCGGGTAGTACGCCGCTTTCAGTCAGCCGTGCCAGCGCGTTCGGGCGATCTGTGGCCCAGGCCTGCGGTTGAAGCGAGCGGATGCGGGCATCAAAAGCGCTGCGATCAAAACGCTCAGCCGGGTCCAGATTGATCTCGCGCGGAGCCGTCAGCAGAATATGTCCCGGCGTGTCGCGCGCTTCGCTATCGAGCGCAGACGCCGCGATTGTGCGCATTTCGCCCCAGCGCTGCGCTGAGGTCCAACCATCATCGATGACGACCAGTACAGGTCCGTCACTCGCTGAACCCGGCTCGGCGCCTGGCGCATAGAGCGGCCGTGATAGCCCAAGTATGATCGCGGTCGCGGCAACCAGACGCAGCAGCCACAACCACCATGGCGTACGCGCCGGGGTCTCTTCAACAGGCTCAATACCGTCCAGAAGGCGCAGGCTCGGCAGCTCGGCTTGCTTCGGCGCAGGCGGCGTCGCGCGCAGAACGAGCCAGATAATCGGCAAGACGAGCAGACCAATCAAGGCCAGCGGTGCCATAAACAGAAACGGTCCGAGCGTCATGTTCGCGCCCCGAAGATTTCAATCGCCATATTTAGAGCCGCCGCGCCGCGTAATGCGGTCATGTCTGTACGGTGTGTGACCACTGCCCAGCCCATATCGGAGGCGAGCTTGGTCAGCGCCGTACTATGGGCTTTATAGCGCCGCAAATAGTCGTCACGCACCGTTTCAGCCCGGCCAAAAATGCGGTCCAGAGCCGTGCCCGGGCGGCTAAAGCGTGTACGGCCAGAGAATGGAAACTCATGCTCGAGCGGATCAGACACGGCGAGCAAGATGCCTTCGCGGCAGGTTTGGGCCAGTGGTTTCAGGCGCGTGGCCCATGTTTCAATAGGATCATAAAAATCACTCGCAATCACCGCCAGCGCAGCTGATTTAGGCGGGCTCAGCTTGGCTGGCTGCTCCATTTCTGTTGTCCGGACTAGCTCTTCAGCCAGACGGTCAGATGCTGAACGGCCGAGACGCGGCGGGCGTGAACTGCCGAGCGCGCCAATCCGCTCGCCCGACTTGGCAAGCGAAATGGCCAGCGCCAGCATCATGATATTCGCCCGATAGGCCTTGGTTTCGCGCCCCGGCTCGCCCGACCAGTTAAAGCCAGCATGCGGATCGCACCAAAACAGGATGGTGCGCGCAGTCTCTAGTTCGGTCTCGCGAACGAAGTAATCGTCGCCGCGGGCGCTACGTCGCCAGTCAATCCGGTCAGCGGCGTCGGTTTGCGCGTAATGGCGATACTGCCAGAATTGCTCTCCCGATCCGACCCGCCCCCGGCTTGCTGCACCGGGATGGATCACATCGGCGGCTGCAGCGTTCAACGTCAAGTCAGGGAGCTGCCGGGCAAGAGCCTCAGCATCAGCGCGAAGATGGGCAAGGGCGTTCATCAGGGTTTTGTCTGTACCTCGCAGGATTCGCCCCGGGTAAAAGTGTCTGTCAGTAATAGATAATCTTCTGACATTTCGTCTGCTGAGTTCAACCCCGCCTGCACAGCCTTAAGCCGCCGTGCCACCTCATACTCGAAATAAGTATGGTACATGTCCCGTCCCGGATAGAGCGCTGTTGCCTGCTTCAGACCATTCGCGGTGACTTCATCCTGGACCGGGCGAAGCTCATCAAGTGATTGTCCTGCGGCGAGGCCGTCGCGGATACGTTGCGTGATCTCGATCACATTCTTTGAAGCGAGACATGACAGGGCTGATTTATCCGGGCTTGGAACGGCTTCTGCTCGCGCGCAGCCAGCCAGCAGCAAGATGCCACCAACACACAGCCTGAGCGAAGGAAAGAGATCGCGTTTCAAGTCGGCTATTGGCCTTTCATTTCGCCATCAGATGCTCAGCCAAAACTACAGTTGGCCGCGAGATTTTGCGTTTCATACATTTTACTGTGGGCGTCCGGCGCGCCATTTGGTTCACGTACAGCCGCTTCAATCGCCTGAAGACGCTCGGAGACTTGCGTGTTGAAATACGCGGTTGCTGCAGCAGACGGATAAGCCGCGCTGAGGTCTGACAAGGCGGCGCTGCGTTCCTCGGTTTCAACGGCGCTGAGTTCATCTGGCGTCTTACCGGCAAGCAGGCCGTCGCGCACTGTATCTGAGACGCGTGTGACAGTTTTAGCGGCGAGGCAGTCAATTTGCGTTGATACCGCAGCATCTAATGGTTCCCCGCCGCCGCACGCAGAAACGAGTGCGATAGCGATAGCTGGTGTAATGAATAGGCGTTTGAGCATGATCAGGCGGCTTTCTTTACAAGGTCATCAATCAGGACGGGTAAGGTCGGAGCTTCCCCGGTTGGGTCATATCTCAGGCCCATACGGTGGGCGAGGCAAGGTTCTGCGAGCGCTTCAACATCCTCTATACTGGGCGCGAGGCGACCACGCAGTAGCGCGCGTGAACGACAAGCGAGCATCAAGGCCTGTCCTGCGCGCGGGCTTGGTCCCCAATCAATAAATCGGCGCACGCGGTCATCACCGGTCTGTTCCGGTCGGGCTTCGCGAATCAGCGACAGAATGGCGTTGACGACTTTTTCACCGACCGGCATTTGCCGCACAAGCGCCTGCATAGCCATCAGCTGCGATGCGGTGAGCGCCGTTTCAACTTCAGCGCCGCCTGAGCCGGTGGTTTCAATCAGGATGCGGCGCTCAGTATCCAGGTCGGGATAGCTGACATCAATCTTAAGTAGGAAACGATCAAGCTGCGCTTCGGGCAGCGGATAGGTGCCTTCTTGCTCAATCGGATTTTGTGTCGCCAGAACATGGAAGGGTGCTGGCAGGTCGTAACGTGTACCCGCAATCGTGACGTGATGTTCCTGCATGGCCTGCAAGAGCGCAGACTGGGTGCGCGGACTGGCGCGATTGATCTCGTCGGCCATGAGCAGGCTCGTAAAGATCGGTCCGCGAATGAACCTAAACGCGCGCGCGCCAGCCTCGCCTTCGTCTAGCACTTCAGAGCCGAGAATATCACCCGGCATCAGGTCGGGGGTGAACTGAATACGCGCATTGTCCAGCCCCAATGCGGTGCCAATGGCTTCAACTAGCCGTGTCTTGGCAAGGCCGGGTGCGCCGATCAATAGAGCATGTCCGCCAGCGAGTATCGCCGATAAGGCAAGCTCGATCACCCGGTCCTGTCCAAACACGGCCTTGCCGATCTCAGTTTTGACTTTGCTCAGCGCTTCGCCAGCCGCTTCGGCTTCTGCGACTAGTGCGTTATTATCGTCTGCCATTCGGTCTCCGTCTTCACTCTTTGGCGTCTTATCCTTACCTGTAGGCAAGAACATGGCGGAGCGCGAGATGAAAATAGATGGAAATCCTGTCATGTCGCTGGAACAGGTGCTGAAGGAGATTGCCCCAGACGGGTTGGAAGGCCGTTTTCCCCCCGTGGAACAATGGAATCCAGAGCATTGCGGCGATATTCGAATGGAGATTCGCCGCGATGGCAGTTGGTGGCATCAGGGCGGGCGGATCGGCCGTGAGCGGCTGGTCAAGCTGTTTTCCCGTATCTTGCGCAAGGATGATGATGGGGAGATCTATCTCGTCACGCCGTATGAAAAGATCATTGTGCATGTCGAAGATGCGCCATTTCTAGCTGTACGCGTCGACCGTGCGGGTGAACCGGGGCCGGATCAAACCCTCGCCTTTACCACGAATCTGGGCGAGGTAGCGCTGGCTGGATCGGATTTTCCGATGCGAATAGATATTGATCCTGAGACGCAAGAGCCGGCCCCTTACGTCCTGATCCGGGGCAAGCTTGAAGCCAAGCTGACCCGGCCAGTGTATTATGAACTGGCAAACCTTGCCGTGCCGGGCGAAGATGAGACGATTCTCGGGATCTGGTCTCAGGGGATGTTTTTTGAATTGGGCCCGCGTGAATAGTGGCATTTACAACACTTGAAGACTTTCTAGCGCGTGCCAGCGCCCGGCTTGATCCTGTGCAGGGTGAGGGCCAGTTGCCGCTCGGCGGCGATCTCGATTTTGTCGAGAACGAGCGTATGGTCGCGGTTCGCCCAGCCGCCGTACTGGTGCCGATTATTCCGCGCCCAGAAGGCGCGACAGTGCTGCTTACCCAAAGGCCCGACACCATGGCTTCACATCCTGGTCAGGTGGCATTTCCCGGCGGCAAGATTGACGAAACTGACGCAGACGAAGTCGCTGCGGCCCTGCGCGAAGCTGAAGAAGAGGTTGGCGTTGATCCGGCAACAGTTGAACTGATCGCACGCGGCGCGCCTTATCTCACGGGAACTGAGTACCGGATTACGCCTATTCTTGGCGTCCTGCCGCCAGACTTTGAAGCCCGTCCTGATCCGACTGAGGTTGCGGACGTTTTCGAAACACCGCTGGCTTTTCTGTTTCGGCAAGTTAATCATTACGACAAGACGGCTGTCTGGAAAGGCCAAACTCGCGCCTATACAGAAATTCCGTGGGACGGTTTTCGCATCTGGGGTGTAACCGCTGGTATAATCCGCAACCTATACGATAGACTATATACACATCAGGAGTACTGATTTTGGCAACGCGAATTCTCTTTCAAATCGCCTTTTTCTTGCTGCCCTTCATCATGTTTGGCCTGTACCGGGTCGCCATAGCTGAAGCGCAGGAAGAGGGCCGCAAGCCATGGCCGATACGATGGTTGTTTGGGGCCGGGCTATTTCTCGCTGTCGGCACGTGGATTCTGTTTATTCTGCTTGATCGCGGTGAACGTGAGGAATGCTACCGTCCGGCGACGATTAATTCACCGGCCGAGACCTATCCCTGCGAGAAAGACTTCACTGCGCCGAATACGCCGCGCAGCCCCGGATCGGCCGCGCCGGGTGTCGGTGATCCTGAACCGCCAGGTCCAGACGATGTAGCACCCGACTAGCCATGACGCGGATTGATGCAGACTGGCTGGCGGCGCTTGAAACTCGCCGTGTCGTGGACGCGCTGGAAGCGACCCGGCCGGGCTGCATACGCTTTGTTGGGGGCTGTATCCGAAATGCGATAATGGGCCGCCCGGTCGATGACATTGATATCGCTACACAGCTTGAGCCTGCACAAGCGATTACCAGCTTGAAACGGGCGGGCATTCGCGTCGTCCCAACCGGAATTGCTCATGGAACGATAACCGCCATTGTGACGAGTACGCCGTTTGAAATAACCAGCCTGCGGCGCGATGTCGAAACCGATGGCCGCCGGGCTGTGGTTGCGTTCACACAGGACTGGGCAGAGGATGCACAGCGCCGTGATTTTCGCTTGAACGCCCTCTATGCGTCGCCAGATGGCGAAATTTTCGATCCGACAGGCGGCGGCCTTGAAGATGCCCAGTCCGGGCGTGTGGTGTTTATAGGTGATGGCGATGAGCGCCTGCGAGAAGACTATTTGCGAATCCTGCGCTTCCTCCGGTTCAATGCCTGGTACGGCGCGGCAATTGACGAAGATGGCCTTGCTGCTTGTGCCCGGCAGGCTGAGGGTCTGACCCAGATTGCCCGCGAACGCACGTGGAAAGAAGTCAAGAAAATGCTCTCAGCGCCGCAGCCAGATACAGCGCTAGCCGCTATGGCTAATATTGGCGTGCTTCAACGCGTCTTGCCCGGCGCTGAATATGGGGAGTGGTTCAGCGCATTGGTGGGGCGCGAGGCGGCTGCTGGGTATGCTGCGGACGCGATGCGGCGCGTTATGGCTCTCTTGCCGCGTGATCTCCGCTCTGTCGCCAATGCGGCTGAAGCCCTGCGCATGTCTAACGCTGAGGCCGAGCGTATGGCGGCATGGGCCTCGCCAATGTTTGATGATCCAACAGGCTTGGGCGAGCAGCGTTTGCGGGCCTTGCTGTATTGGCACGGCGCTGAAGCTGTTCTGGATCGTGCTTTGCTTTCAGAAGGCCAACTGACAGAGGTATTGCCGGTGATTGAAAACTGGCAGCGCCCTTCGATGCCCCTAGATGGCGGCGATGCAACAAAGGCGGGTTTGTCAGGCGAAGCGGTCGGTGAGGCTCTGCGCCGGATTGAGCGCTACTGGGTCGAACGTGATTTCGCACCACCGCGCGAAGAATTGCTAAGCCTGCTAGTTTAAACTCAGGATCGACACGTTCAAATAGCCGGCAAAGCTGACCCAAATCAGGTATGGCAGTTGTAGTATGGCGGCGGCCACTGAGTGCTTTGAAAAAGCGTGCATCATCGCAATGATCAGCATCCACAAGGCACCGAGTGCGACCATGGATAGCGCCACTTGATGGAAGCCAAAGAATAGCCAGCTCCATGACAGGTTCACAGCAAGTTGAGTGAAATACAAGCCCAGCGCGCTTGATGCTGCGCGGAAACTGCCCGCCTTGATCCGGACCAATACCGCGCCAATCGCCATCAAAGCGAATAGGATAGGCCAAACAATTCCGAACACCATATCAGGCGGATTGAGAGCGGGCTTGTTAAGCGCAGCATACCACGCATCTGTACTGCCGCCCGATACAGCTGCGCCAAGTCCCGCCGTCGCAGCGGTAACAACCGCAATAAGAAGTGTGGTTGGCAGGGCAGGGCGGTGATCACTCATCTTCAGTGCCTAGCAGGCGTTGCAGGTGTCGTCACCTTACGGCCA
>CAYGPE010000027.1:0-34976 GCA_964351695.1 uncultured Hyphomonas sp.
ACTCCCGACCTCACGATTATGAGTCGTGCGCTCTAACCAGCTGAGCTACCGAACCGTTGGCAAGCGGGTGCAATACACGCGCCGCTGCGTGCTTGCAACTCCCTCACGCCAGCATTTCTGCAACATGCTCTGCAATCGATAAAGATGAGGTTAGTCCAGGACTTTCAATGCCAAGCAAATTGATCAGATGTGGACCTGCCGCCTCGATCATAAAGTCGCCCGAAGGTTCGCCCGGACCAACCAGTTTCGGGCGAACCCCCGCATAATCCGGCGTCAGCGCGCCGTCCTCAAGACCCGGCCAGTATCGACGCGCCGACGCATAGAAAAGATCGGCGCGCGCCGGGTCCACGCGATAATCAAAAGGCGCCCGCGCGTCATCGGGCAGCCATTCAGCGTCCGGCCCCAATTTGCCACGACCACCGAGGTCAACGGTAAGATGCAAACCAAGACTCGCGCGACCTGGCATGGGGTAGATAAGACGCGAGAATGGCGTCTTTCCGGATATTCCGAAATAGCTCCCTTTGACATAATGCGGGGTTGGAAGGCCCGCTATATGCGGCCCATCAATCTTCGCCGCGAGGAAGACCGAGTTATGCCCCGCAGCATTGATAACCATGTTGGCTTTGATGATTGAGGGCGTTTCACCCGCTGTGACCAGCTCTACCCCGTCTTCAAGCACTTCGCCGCGTTCAACAGGTGTTTCAAACGCAATCATCCCGCCTTCATCTTCAAGCTCGCCTTGTAACGCGAGAAAATAGCCATGACTGTCGAAAATACCTGATACAGGAGAGTGTATCGCGGCGGCAATTTCAGGGTGTAGTGCAGGCTCCATCTCGCGTGCCTCAGCGCCGCTCAGCACTTGCAGGCCTTCAACGCCGTTTGCCTCAGCGCGCGCTATGATGTCATCAAGGCCATCTGTTTCGTCACTATGCGCAACAACCAGCTTTCCGGAATTCTTGTAAGTGACACCATGCTTGTCGAGATATGGGTAGAGCAATCGCCGACCTGCAACGCAGTGACGCGCCTTTAGTGAGCCTGTCGCATAATAAATACCGGCATGGATAACTTCAGAATTTCGCGATGACGTGTGTGCGGCGATAAGGGGTTCAGCCTCAAGCACAATCACATCGCGATCATTTCGGGCCAAGGCGCGCGCTATAGCCAGACCAATTACTCCGGCACCAATGACAATCACATCAGCATCAAATCGTTCCATTTGCTATCACCTCTTTCCAAGAAAGTAGTTTGGACCGCGCTCAAATTGCGGTATTATCACCAAATGCGACGACTTTTCCCGGCCGCCTTGATCTTACTCTCATTTTGCGCCCAGACTAGCGCCGCCGATACCCCTGATGCCAGTCTTGCCTTCATCGAAGGCCGTTACGCCGAGATAATCGCACTGGCTGAACAGGAACCTAATGCCGACCATCTTGCCATGGCTGCCCGTAGCGCGCTCGCCGAGATGATGAGCACACAGTCACAAACCATCTCTATCCCGGCAGCCAAGGATGCGGCAGTTTTGGCCGAACGCGCGCTGGCGCTTGATCCGAAGCATGTTGAAGGGCGTTTGCAACTGGCTATCGCCTTATCGCTTCAGGCGCGCATGATGACGTCCCGCGAGGCGATGAAAAGTGGATATGGTGGCACCTCGCGTGATCTCGTTACATCTGTACTGAAAGACGAACCCGCTAATGCTTATGCGCATGCCTTCATGGCCGTATGGAATATAGAGGTAAAACGGCGCGGCGGCGGTATGGGCGCCGCCATGATGGGTGCCTCAGTCACAAATGCGCGCAAGCATTATGCGCAGGCGATAGCTGGTAATCAGGATGACGCATCAATCCACTGGCAATATGCCAAAGCGCTAACAGCATTAAACGCCCGCAAATATCGCGCCGAAATAGATAAGGCTCTTACTGCCGCGACGAACGCGCAATCCAATACAGCTATTGAACACGTTATGCAGGCCCGTGCGGAAGTCCTGCAAATCGCGCTTGCAACCCAGGATCGCCGCTATTGCGAACAACTCGCTGCACAAATGCTTTAGCGCTATTGCGCTGCAACGGCATCCAGCGCTTTGGCCTCTTCAAGAAACTTCTCAGCCTCTAAAGCAGCCATACAGCCCATACCTGCAGCCGTCACAGCCTGACGATAGGTCTCGTCAGTCACATCACCCGCAGCAAAAACGCCAGGAATATTGGTCGCGGTGGAATCCGGCGCCGTGATCAGATAGCCATTTTTGTGCATGTCTAGCTTGCCGGTGAACAGTTCCGTCGCGGGCGCGTGGCCGATTGCGATAAAGATACCGTGGACGGGTACCTCGCTTGTCTCGCCAGTTTTGATATTTTTCAAGCGAGCGCCGGTCACGCCCAGAGGATTTTCATCGCCGATTACTTCTTCCAAAACCGTGTCCCAAACCATCTCAACTTTCGGATGGTTGAGCAGACGATGCTGTAGAATTTTTTCGGCACGCAGACTGTCGCGCCGATGCACAACTGTCACTTTCGAGGCGAAATTGGTCAAGAATAATGCTTCTTCAACAGCTGTGTTGCCGCCACCGATGACCATCACGTCCTTACCGCGATAGAAGAAACCGTCACAGGTCGCACATGCCGATACGCCGAACCCCTGAAACTTCTCTTCGCTGGGCAGTCCAAGCCAGCGTGCTTGCGCACCTGTAGAAATGACAATCGCATCACCGGTATAGACTGTTCCACTTTCCCCAACAGCGCGGAACGGTCGGCTCTCAAAGTCGACCGATGCAATATGGTCCTCAGCCATTTGCGCGCCCATTTTCAGAGCGTGCTCTTGCATCTTCACCATCAGGTCCGGGCCCTGAATTTCAGCAAAGCCCGGATAGTTCTCAACATCGGTTGTGATCGTTAACTGACCGCCCGGCTGCATCCCTGCAACAACCAGTGTGTCGCGCATTGAGCGGGCTGCATAAACCGCAGCGGTCCAGCCTGCAGGGCCGGATCCAATAATCAGAATTTCCGCATGCCGCGTGGATTGTCCAGTCTCGGCCATGATTGCCTCCGTCCAGCCCTTCCGGGCCCCAAATTGAGTTCGGCTTTGAGTATGGGGATTCGCAGCGCGGGTATAAAGAGTTTAATCACTTCACAGCCGTGTGAGCAGAACTAGCGATAAACGCCAACCTCCCAGGCCCATTGGCCATCACCGCCATTCCATTTAGCCGCCGTTACTGGGCCTTCCAGTCCAGCCGACTTCATCAAACGGTAGGCCCAATCATCACCCGGTTCCATCTCGGCTGAGTGGACACCCCATAAAAGCTGAGCTTGCCGCAGACGTGTTTTGTCGAGCGAGCCGTAGAGGATTTGCTGTGTTCCCCGCACCCGAGAGAAACGCGCCAGCCTGAAAATATCACCCGTTCGCAGCGCTATTGGCGTCTCATTGCGGGCTGCGATGGCGGTTGAGGATTCTGCCACTGTATCGACATCATCCTGGGCTTCACCACCGCCTGTGAACTGACCCATGGCCTGCTCAAAATCAGGCGCTGCCTCAGTCGCACGAATAATGCGATTCATAATCGCCACAGCTGTCGCGGGATGACGCCCAACTGCAGTTTCCGCCGACAGCATAACCGCGTCTGCGCCTTGATATATCGCGGTTGCGACATCACTCGCCTCAGCGCGCGTAGGCGCTGAATTCTCAATCATGCTTTCGAGCATTTGTGTCGCTACAATAACAGGCTTACCAGCATCGCGCGATACGCGAACAATACGGCGCTGAATGATCGGCACTTCTTCAGGTGGAAATTCAACCCCAAGGTCGCCGCGAGCGATCATAATAGCGTCTGTTGCTTCAACCAGAGCAGGTAGATTATCAATCGCCGCAGGTTTCTCGATCTTTGACACGATCATCGCCCGCCCCTGCACAATCGCGCGGGCCTCTTCGATATCGGCAACCGTCTGTACAAAGCTGAGGGCGATAATGTCAGCGCCCATTTCAAGCGCGAAAGCGAGATCACTATGATCCTTCTTCGAAAGCGCAGGAACAGGCAGCGCCTTGCCGCGCACTGTGAAGCCTTTGCGATCTTTTAGGGAGCCGGGGACCTCTGCGCGCACACGAGGTTTAGCGCCAGCTTTTAGAACCGTGAAAACAAGCAAGCCATCATCGGCGAGGATTGTGTCACCTTCTTCGAGAACCTCGAGAATTTCCTTGCGCGGGACTGGAATAGTATCTGCCGCCTGCGTCTCATCACCAACAACCAGGTCATACTCAGCTCGGAAACCCAATTTGAGTGCTCCACCCGGAAACTTGCCCACTCGAATTTTCGGACCCTGCATATCGGCCAGAACGGCTAGCGGACGGCCAATATCTTCCTCGACGCCGCGTATAGCATCACAGGTACGCTTGTGCATGGCCTGCTCGCCATGACTAAAATTCAGGCGGAAGACATCCACACCAGCCTCAGCCAGCAATTTGATCGTTCCAGGCGCGGAACTACCCGGCCCCAATGTCGCGACGATTTTTGCACGGCGACCACGCAGGCCTGCAGTTGAATTTGCCATCCTATTGTGCCTTGCCCAGCTCTGCTGCTTCGCGCGCACGCGCCTCTATACCAGCCCAGTCGCCTGCGGCCATATCAGCAGGCGATGCGATCCATGTTCCGCCTGCTGCAATAACATTCGGAAGCGACAGATATGAGTGTGCATTGGCTGGCTTCACGCCGCCTGTTGGCATGAAATCCAGATGCGGCAATGGCCCGCCAAGAGACTTCAGGAAGTTTGCGCCACCTGCCGCTTCTGCTGGAAAGAATTTCAACACGCCATAGCCTTCTTCGAACCGCGCCATTGCTTCTGAAACAGAGGCCACACCAGGCAAAATGACACCCTCATGTTGAGACAGTGCCTTCAACAATTGTGGCCCAGCGCCCGGCGTCACCAGAAAATCTGATCCAGCCTTCAGCGCCGCATCGACATCTCGCTCTGACAAAATTGTACCTGCCCCCACCACGAGTGATGGCTCGGCGCGCTTCATCTCAGTGATAACCTCAAGGCCAGCTTTGGTACGCAATGTTACTTCGGCGCTGCCTAAGCCACCCGCCTTAAGCGCGGCTGCGAGCGGCGCTGCATGCGCGACATCTTCAACCGTTAGAACGGGTACGATGGGTGCGACGGCCAGCGCCTCCCGGAATCTCACCATATTGATCAAGCTGCATTCTCCCCGTCAAAATAAAGTGCTGCAGCGCCAAATAGCGCCGCTTCGCCAGATAGTAAAAGGCGAATTGGAATAGCCGTCATATAATTGCTCATTGGCCCACGATTATAGAACCTCTGCATCGCTTCCGGCGCTTCAAGCCAGTCAACCAAGCGCTCAGAAACACCGCCAGTAATTACAACGCCGCCGGATGTCCCATTTATTAGCGCTGCGTCGCCCAATGCATCCATGGTCGCGCCAGCGCGTATCTCGCAAATGTCATGGCAAATCCGGTCACCCTGTGTCGCCAAAGCCATCATTTCGGCAGGTGGTTTCTCGACATATTCAGTGCCATCAATATCGCACAAGGCCTTGTGAACCGCATTCAGGCCTGAGCCTGACAGGACAAGTTCCTTTGAAACATACCCATGGCTTTCACGTAATTTCTCCTTCAGCGCCCATTCGCGTTCGGTTGATGCGGCAAACGCGGCATGCCCGCCCTCGCCCGTCAAAACGCGCCAGCTGGTCAAACCTACTGGCAGAAGTGTTGCCGTGCCCAAACCTGTTCCCGGACCTGCGACAAGTACAGGCTGGCGCTCATCGGTTAGCTCTCCAACGCTGATTGTATGGAAACACTCATCAGGCAATTCAGGTACAGCACGCGCCATAGCAGCATAATCATTGACCAGTTGAACACGCTGCAACCCCACCTCAGCGGCAAGTTTCTGGCTATCGATATTCCAGTCGCGATTGGTGAGGGTAACGACGCCATTCTTGACCGGCCCGGCAAACGCCAACAGGGCCTGCAATGGCAACGGGCGATCAAGCGTCTGAAGATAGGCGGTTAATGCTGTCCCAAATTCAGAAAAATCATCGCCCGGCACAACAAAGACATTGTCTATGCTCAGAACGCCACTTTCTGTCCGGGTCGCGCACGCAAAACGAACATTTGTGCCGCCGATATCTCCAACCAGAATACGATCAGCCATGCGCGTCCTCTGCTGGCTTCAGCATCGAAAATATACTGCCCCCAGCCTCAGCGGTGCTGGCCATACTACGGAAGCTTCCAAACAGCTCGCGACCAAGCCCACTATGCGACTGGTTTGGTCTGAACGGCACTTCGTCACGTGCCGCAAACACCTCAGGATCAACATTCAATCCAAGTTGTCCAGCATCAGGATCCAGCGATATCACATCCCCATCCCGCACACGTGCGAGTGGCCCTCCGCGTGAGGCCTCAGGGCCAACATGGATTGCAGCGGGAAACTTGCCGCTCGCCCCAGACATACGACCATCTGTGACGAGTGCAATCTTATGACCTTTATCAAATAACCCACCAAGAATTGCCGATAGGCCATGCAGTTCAGGCATGCCGTTAGCCGCAGGTCCCTGAAAACGAACGACAATAACCACATCACGATCAAGCTCGCCTGCCTTGAAGGCCGCTTTGACGGCCTCTTGGCTCTCAAATACGCGGCACGGTGCCTCAACCTTGCGTTTTTCAGGCTTGACCGCCGAAACCTTGATCACGCCGCGACCAAGTGGCCCGTCCAGCATCTGAAGCCCGCCTTGCGCCTGAAATGGATCAGAGACAGGGCGAATTATATCAAGGTCACCGCTTTGTGCCGGCGGCGCGCGCCAAGCAAGCTCGCCGTCGTCGATCCATGGTTCACGTGAATAGGTCGATATTGGGCCAGCCACGCCCTGCGCGTCACCCTGCATCAAGCCGGCGTCCAGCAATTGCTGAACCACAAATCCCATGCCGCCCGCCGCATGGAAATGATTCACATCGGCTGGACCATTTGGATATATACGGCACAGAAGCGGCACAACGGCGCTGATATCGGCGAAATCTTCAAGCGTAACCTCATACCCGGCGGCCGCTGCCATAGCAGGCAAATGCAGCGCGTGGTTGGTTGAGCCACCTGTCGCCATCAGGCCAACCAGGCCGTTGACGAAACTACGGGCATCCATCATTTCGCCAATCGGCAATAGGTCGCCTTTGATCGAGTTCTGCAAGGCCTGACGGACCGCACCGCGCGTCAGCGCTTCGCGCAAATCAGTGCCGGGATTAGGGAATGCCGCGCCCGGAAGATGCAGGCCCATGACTTCCATGAGCATCTGGTTTGAATTGGCTGTTCCGTAAAAAGTACAGGTGCCTTGTGTGTGATAGCTTTCTGACTCGGCCCGGCGCAGCTCATCGCGGCCAACTTTACCAAGGGCATATTCCTGGCGAATGCGTTGTTTTTCAGGGTTAGGCAGACCAGACGGCATCGGCCCCGCTGGCACCATGATATGTGGTAGCCAGCCAAACCGTAGAGCCGCGATCACCAGCCCGGGGATAATCTTGTCGCAGACACCCAAATGTAGTGCTGCATCATAAGTGTCATGGCTCAGTGAAACCGCCGAAGCCATCGCGATAACGTCACGCGAAAACAGGGAAAGCTCCATACCTTCCTGACCTTGCGTGACGCCGTCACACATGGCTGGAACACCTCCTGCAACTTGCGCCGTCGAAGCGTGTTTGCGGGCCTCATCGCGAATGATTTCAGGATAATGCTCAAACGGCGCATGAGCTGAGAGCATGTCATTATAGCTGGTGACGATGCCAATATTCGGCCAGCTACCACCGAGCAGTTCGACTTTATCCATGACAGCACAACCGGCTGAGGCATGAGCCAGATTGCCATCGGATAGTTTGTTGCGTGCAAAATCTTTCGGAAGCCGCGCACGGACCATTTCAAGATAGGCTGCGCGGCTATCGGTCGACCGTGCTTCAATGCGCGCTGTGACGTCAGCGATAACTGGATGAATTTCCTGGGCCATTATACCTCCCACCATTCTAAACCACTTTCGCGCATAAGCATTCTAGCTTCAACCGGACCATCCTCGACCCCTGCCGCGTAAGAGCGCATAGGCACTTCGGCACTCTCCCATGCTGCGATCAGGCCATCCACCCACTCCCACGCCGCCTCGACCTCTTCGCGGCGCATAAAGAGAGACAGATTACCGCGCACAACATCCATCAAGAGCCGCTCATAAGCGTCAGGGTAGCGAACCGCGAAATTGTCTGAGTATGAAAGATTCAGAGGCAAGGATTTGATCTTAAGGCCACCCGGCCCTGGCTCTTTGATCTGAAGATAAAGACGTACGCCTTCGTCTGGCTGCACATTGATGACGAGTTGATTTGATTGCGCGTCCTGATCGCCAAACATCGCATGCGGTGTCGGGCGAAACCGAACCACAATTTCTGAGTGGCGTGACTTCATCCGCTTACCGGTGCGTAAGTAAATAGGCACGCGCGCCCAGCGCCAATTGTCGACCGCTGCGCGGATCGCGACGAATGTCTCAGTCTCGCTTTCGTGGCCAAGCTCCTCGATATAGCCCGGTAATTTCTTGCCATCTGATGTGCCCGTTGCGTACTGCGCACGCACCGTGCACTCATTTGCATCAGCCGCCGTTATCGGACGCAGGGCTTGCAGAACTTTGATCTTCTCAACCCGGATTGCATCACCATCAATTGAGTTGGGCGGTTCCATCATGATCAGGCAAAGTAGCTGCAATATATGATTTTGCACCATATCACGCAGGGCACCAGAACCATCATAATATCCGGCGCGATCGCCAACGCCGTAATGTTCAGCCACCGTAATCTGAATGTGATCGATAGCTGTGCGATTCCACATCGGTTCAAACAAGGAATTGGCAAAGCGCAACACCATCAGGTTTTGCACAGTCTCCTTACCGAGATAGTGGTCGATCCGGTAAATACAGTTCTCTGGAAACACCTTCCCGACACCCGCATTCACTTCGCGAGCCGATTTCAGATCTGTTCCAATTGGCTTTTCAAGGACAACACGCGCACCATTCGCAGCCAGACCAGCTTTGCCAAGCGCATGGCAGATCGGAACATAAATTTTTGGAGTGACGGCCAAATAGAAAATTCGTGGGCGGTCTGGCGCATCGACCAGCTTGCCCTTGAGCGCGCCCCAATCGGCCGAGGCGTCTGTGGCATCCATGGCCAGATATGACAGGTGAGTAGAGAATTTCTTCCAGTCCGATTTCGTAATCGGATCCGCAGTCGCCTCCTCACAAGCCTCGAAAGCAAACTCATGAAACGCCTTGTCTGTCATGTCAGAACGCGAAACGGCAACAATTCGGGAATCGACTGGAATTTGCCCGTCAGCCCAGCGATGATACAAAGCGGGGAGTAGTTTTCGCTGCGAAAGATCGCCTGTCCCGCCAAAGATGACGATGTCGAACGGATCGACCGGGATGAATTCTGCCATAGCATTCCCTTATACGAACAATTTTCCGCCTCCATCAGGCACTTTGACAGCGGTGTCAATTGTGTTTCGCGAAACAAAGTAGGCGCTTGGCAAAGCTACCGCAAAAACTGACGACCGCAATACCGAGCGTTATTACGGCCGTATAAGTGGGAATTGCGAACGCCCCTCATACCTGCCTTAGACAAAGCAGGTCTTGAGGAGCGTAAACGCTATTTAGTTGCGGCTCTTGTCAACCAGCCGGTCATTCTGCGCCCAATGCATCATGCCGCGAAGTTTCTCGCCAACTTCCTCGATCAGGTGATCATTCATACGCGCCCGTTTAGCATGGAAGCTAGGTGCACCGGCTTGATTTTCCAAAACCCAATTGCGCGCAAACGTCCCGTCCTGAATATCTGTCAGAACACGCTTCATTTCAGCCTTGGTTTCGTCTGTGATCACACGCGGCCCGGTGACATACTCACCATATTCAGCCGTGTTGGAGATCGAGTAATTCATGTTGGCAATACCGCCTTCATAGATCAGATCAACGATCAGCTTGGTTTCATGCAGACACTCGAAATACGCCATTTCGGGCGCGTAACCCGCTTCAACCAAAGTCTCAAAGCCTGCTTTGATCAGCTCAACAATACCGCCGCAAAGCACCGCCTGCTCACCAAACAGGTCGGTCTCGGTCTCTTCCTTGAACGAGGTTTCGATCACACCGGCGCGGGTGTTACCGATGGCTTTTGAATATGACAGCGCGACATCTTTGGCTGTACCAGTTGCGTCCTGATGGATCGCGACGAGTCCCGGCAGGCCAAAACCCATCTGATACTGCGCGCGCAATGTATGACCGGGCCCCTTCGGAGCAGATAGTGATACATCGACGCCTTTCATAGGGCGGATAAGGTTGTAGTGAATATTGAATCCATGACCGAACATGATGTGCTGACCTTCGCGGACATGCGGCTCGATCTCATTCGCCCAGAGTACTGCCTGCAGCTCGTCCGGGACCAGGATCATCACAACATCCGCCCACTTTGTGGCCTCAGCAGGTGTCATCACTTTCAGGCCTTCAGCCTCTGCCTTAGCGCGGCTCGCAGATTCTGGTTGCAGGCCAACTACGATATTCTCAACGCCTGAGGCGCGCGCATTCAGCACGTGCGCATGACCTTGGCTACCATAGCCAATGACTGCCACCTTTTTGGCCGCGATGATTTTCAGGTCCGCGTCCTGCTCATAATAAACTTTCATGTCCCGATTACTCCTTGGAATCCATCAAACTTCTAATCTCTTCAGGCGGCGCCGAGCTTCAGCCGCAAGGCCCGCCATAGGAACACAAAGTTCCCAATCACATAGCGCTGAAACAGCCGTCCCGGTTCACGCGCGAGGCGGTACAACCATTCCATCCCAATTGCACGCATCCATTTTGGTGCCCGCGGAAAGCGGCCCGCCAGAAAGTCGAGAATTGCCCCGCCATTTATTACCAGCATGGGTTGGCTCAAGTGCTCGCGTAGCAGCATCGACACCCGCTCCTGCTTAGGCATGCCCATTCCTAACACGACCAAACCACACGTCGTACCTGCCAGCCTGTCCACATAGGCTTGCTCAGGTTGGAAGCCATCTAAGGTCAATGCCACGCGCCCGCCGCGCAGCGTCACCTCGTCTGCAGCTTTAGATAGCCAAGGCTCCTGTGTCCCCATCAGCGCAATATCTGTCTTTTCGCTTGTAAACCGATCGATAATGCTGGGAATAAAATCGGTACCGTTCAAATTGGGTCCGGGAGCAAGACCAAGCAGCTTCATCAAAATCTTCATGCCCGCGCCATCTCGAACCAAAATATCCGATCGACTCAGCGCTTCAGCGAAGTCGCGTTCGCGCGCCGCTATGTTGAAGCCATGCGCATTGACGAAAGACAGAACACGCACGTCGTGTTCTGCTGGATCGACCAAGCGATCCAACAACTCAATTTCGCGTTGCGGCACACTCAATGCCGCCAGAACCGAACGAAGACGCCGCCACTGGCTCATCCCAGCTTCGCCCCGCGCTTAATCGACAGAACGCCCGTACGGCTAACTTCGGTCAGACCAAGCGGCTTCATCAGCGCGCAAAACTGGTCAATCTTATCGCTCGCCCCGGTTAGCTCGAAAATGAAGCTTTCACTCGTGGTATCGATAACCCTGGCCCGGAATATTTCGGCCATGCGCAGGGCTTCGACACGTTTCTCGCCAACCCCGGCAACTTTGATCAAGGCCAACTCACGCTCAACACCGCGCTTCGATTTGGTCATATCCGTTACGCTCGCAACAGGCACAAGTCGCAAAAGTTGCGCCTCGATCTGTTCCAGCATGTGCGGCGAGCCATTTGTAACAATTGTGATGCGTGAGCGATGACGGCGGCGGTCAACCTCAGCCACTGTCAGGCTTTCAATATTGTATCCACGCGCCGAAAACAAACCGACGACGCGGCCCAGGACACCGGGCTCATTGTCCACAATCACAGCAAGTGTGCGGCGCTCAAGTGCCTCATCAGCATGGCTCATATCATAGGCGCTAGCAGGGATATCTGACGGTGCTTCGGTCATTGAACCGTCTCCTTACGCTCATCAATCTTGATGCCGGGTCTGCGAGATTTCAGCATGGCCTTCAAAGTCGAAACTCGCTCCTTGGCATCATCGCGCTGCTCAACCCGGCGCGCATCATAGCGGCCAACAACAGCATCTCGGCGCCGTGGATCGAGGTGCGCCTGCAGTTCCGAAACGAGAAGACGGCGACAATCATCAATGTAATCGCCGCTATTGTCTGCAGTGGGCCCATCGCTACGCGACATCGCTTCAAGCTCATAATAAGCGCACATCAAAGCATCAAGAATTGGCGGGCGATGACCACGATACGCCCCCTCTTTTTCTGCGCCTTTTCCACTATTTTCAACATTCGGGAAAAATAGCCGTCCGCGCTCAACCAATGATGAGGTCGCAAGCATCAAATTGACTCGCTGCTGCAAAAAGGCCGCGTCATTTTGTTGATGCTGCCGGGTCCGGGCAAACATCGCCGCGCGGTTGAGCGTATCGATACAGATATTACCCCAAGCGAGGCTTTGCGCATCAACACCGTGGCGCAGATTTTCCAATTGAATACCGCGCTGACGGCGCGTCTCAGCACGGCTAAAAATTGCCGCGATAAACGCGACGAAGGCTGATCCGACAGCAATCATCACATCAACATTTGCGCTTACCCAATCCAGAATGCCGGACATGCTCATATCCCGTCTCTCCCTGCTGCCCGCTCCCATGCCAGATGCCTGCTCATGGCGAAACCCTGGATGTGCCAAACGCCACCATTCAAACACGCCTGTGCGCAATGGATAAGGAGGCAAAGCCAGCGCAATCATTAAACCAACTTGCGCCCAGCTTCATCGATCTCATCTCCCGTAATGTCGGAGAGGATCATGTCATTATGCGCCGCGCCCGATGGGATCATCGGTAGACAATTTTCTGCCTTGGTTACCCGGCAATCGAAAATCACCGGCCCATTATAATCGATCATCTCCTGAATTTTGGCGTCCAGGTCATCTGGGTGATCGCAGATGATCCCTTTGCCGCCATAAGCTTCAGCCAATTTAACAAAGTCGGGCAGACTTTCTGAGTATGAGTGTGAGTAGCGCTCGCCGTGCAGCAATTCCTGCCACTGGCGCACCATACCCATCCATTGATTATTCAGAATGAATACTTTCACCGGCAACTTGTGCTGCACAGCTGTCGACATTTCCTGCGTCATCATCTGGATGCTCGCCTCGCCTGCGATATCAATGACGAGCGCATCAGGATGTGCGGCCTGAATGCCAACCGCAGATGGCAGGCCATAACCCATCGTCCCGAGACCGCCACTTGTCATCCACCGATTTGGCTCATCAAAATGATAGTGTTGTGCGGCCCACATCTGGTGCTGACCAACCTCGGTCGAAATATAAGTTTCACGATCTTTGGTCAGCGCATACAGGCGTTCGATTGCATATTGCGGCTTAATCTCCGTTGCACTGTGGCCATAGGCAAAACAGTTAACCGACCGCCACTCTTCAATCTGCGTCATCCAGTCCTTGATCTTTGGCTTTGCTGCAGATCCCTTTTTCCACTCATCCAGCAAGGCATTCAGGGCCTTACCGCAGTCTGCGATAATCGGCAGGTCGACGCGGATCACTTTGTTGATTGAGCTGGGATCAATATCGATGTGGATTTTCTCTGATCCGGGTGAGAAGGCATCAATCCGTCCTGTCACCCGGTCATCAAAGCGCGCTCCGACACATATCATCAGATCACAATCATGCATAGCATGGTTAGCCTCATACGATCCGTGCATGCCCAGCATACCGAGCCAATCCTTATGTGAGGCCGGAAATGCCCCAAGCCCCATCAAAGTCGACGTCACTGGAAAACCAGTGGCCTTTTGCAAGTCCCGCAAAGCCTTGGCGGCCTTAGGACCAGAATTGATCACCCCGCCGCCAGTATAGAAAATCGGCCGTTTCGCCTTGCGCATCATTTTGGCCGCTTGAGAAATCGCTGTTGGCGCTGGCTCGGTTTGTGGCTTGTAGGTTGGCTTGTGAACCCCCGCCTTACCGACATAATTACCTGTCGCGAATTGAATGTCTTTTGGAATATCAATAACCACAGGGCCTGGCCGGCCGCTCGTTGCGATCAGGAAAGCCTCATGTATCGTGCGGGCCAGCTCATCGACATCCGTCACGAGATAATTGTGCTTGGCGCAGCACCGCGTGATGCCGACCGTATCGCATTCCTGAAAAGCGTCTGTCCCGATCAAATGGGTCGGCACCTGTCCGGTAATTACAACAATTGGAATAGAATCCATCATCGCATCCGCAATTGGCGTGACCATATTGGTCGCACCAGGGCCAGAAGTCACCAGGGCCACGCCTGCCTTGCCAGTTGAACGCGCATACCCCTCAGCGGCATGCCCTGCGCCCTGCTCATGGCGCACCAGCACGTGACGAATTTCAGGCTCAGAGAAAAGTGCATCGTAAATGGGTAGAACCGCCCCGCCGGGATATCCAAACATCACCTCAACACCCTGTTCCTTCAGCGCAGTGATGACGATATCCGCGCCTGTCATTCGGCGCGTTTCGGTCTTGGCCTTAGGTTTGGCAGCGGGCTTGGTCTGCGTATCCATGGTGGGGGTCCTTTGAGGGCTAATGCAGTGGTCTGGGACGGGTTAAATGACAGATAAAAAAAAGGGCCTCGCTGTTGAGACCCTTGTTCAAGCACCTGCGACTGACGTTTGGAACGTCAGTGCAGGTGCTTAATAACGAGTACGATATTTGAACGCATAGTCGCGCTTCCTCCCAAAATCGAGGCCAAGGCATATATTACCCATTTCCTGACGTCAACTCCCGAAAAAGGGCAAGAATTACCCGCATTCGCCCCTCAAGGGACATTGTGGGCACGCGTGGCCAGAATGGGAACTGGCGTCCAATCCAGGTAAATTGCCGCTTGGCATATCGGCGTGTATCGCGCTTGGCATTTTCTGCTGCCGCCTGCGCGCTTAGCTCCTGACGTAGATAGGCCATCAGCCAGGGAATGCCATGTGCTTTCATGGCTGGCAGCTCCGGATCGAGGTCCAATGCCAATAACTGGCGCGCCTCCTCCATTGCTCCCTCCATCAGCATGCCTTCGAAACGTCTATCAATTCGGGCATAGAGCCGCGCTCGCGGCGGCGTCAGGGCAACACCGATCCACTCGCCCTCGCTGACTACAGGACGGCTCTTATTCTGTTGAAAACTGCTTATCGACTGCCCGGTCGCAAGCCAAACCTCAAGCGCCCGCGCCAGCCTTTGGCGGTCCCCCTCGCCAAATCGTGCCGCAGTGTCAGGATCAACCGCCTCAAGCCGCGCGCGCAGCCCTACCGCGCCCTCAGATTTTGTCATCGCCGCAACATCGGCGCGTATATCATCCGGCACAGGAGGGATCTGCGACAAGCCCTGCACAAGCGCAAGATGATACAGCCCTGTGCCGCCTGTCACGATGGCCACTTTTCCGCGGCGCTGCACATCCTCAATCGCCTTTCGAGCTGCATCAAGCCAGCGCCCCGTCGAATAGCGCTCGCCTGCCTGCACATGTCCAAACAAATGATGCGGCACATCGCCCATTTCACTTTCCGTAGGGCGCGCCGAAATAACCTGTAGTTCACTATAGACCTGCATTGAGTCAGCATTAATCACTTCACCGCCCAGTCGCTGTGCCAGTTCAGTTGATAAAGCGGTTTTTCCGCTTGCCGTTGGGCCGTGAATAAGGATTGCAGGCAACATACAACCAGTCGTAGGAAGGACTTCAAACGGCGTAAAGACAAGGACTGCTCCGATGACACAGAAATCTGCACCCGGAGCAAAAATTGCGGTTGCTGTTGCCCCAATTGATTACGGCTTCCTCCCGCTTGGAGAGGCCCTGCAAGAGGCTTGTCATGAGGCGGGACTGACCACTAACGGCACCGTTCGCATGTTAGGCTCTGAAGATCGGTGGGCCGCTGTAGAACTTGATGTAAATGACGACAACGAGACTGAATCCTCAGCCCGCGCCCATTTGGAAACGCGCTTTAAGTCAATCGCAGATGTCGCGCTTATTCCGGCAGCAAACCGGCAAAAGCGCCTCCTGATTTCAGATATGGATTCAACCATTATTGAACAGGAATGTCTGGATGAACTTGCCGCCTTTGCCGGATTGAAAGACGAGATCGCGGCCATCACAGCGCGCGCCATGGCAGGTGAGCTGGACTTCGAAGGCGCGCTGACCGAGCGCGTCGGTAAACTCGCCGGTCTCTCGCTCGGCGCTCTTTCTGAATGCTACCAGAATTCCATTTCGCTCATGCCGGGCGCACGTACCCTGACAGAGACAATGCGCACGTATGGCGCACATTGCGTTCTCGTATCAGGTGGCTTTACGTATTTTACACAGCGCGTTGCGGAGGCTGCCGGATTTCACGATCATCGCGGTAATACGTTACTGGATGATGGCAACGCGCTTACCGGAAAAGTGGGCATGCCAATCCTTGGTCGCGCGGCAAAGCTTGAAGCGCTCGATGCATTCACGCAAAAACGAGGCCTTGCTCGGCAGGATGCTCTTGCTATGGGAGACGGCGCCAATGATCTTGCGATGATTGAGGCCGCAGGCCTCGGCCTCGCCGTCCACGCCAAGCCGGTAGTAGCGGCCGCTTCGGACGCCGCGATAAATGTCACGAACCTGACCGCAGCGCTTTATTTTCAAGGCTATAGCGATAGCGACATTGTCTGGAAGGACTAACCCTTCGTCGTCAGATCGATTGAGAAAAACATGGTCTGCTGTTCGCGGACAACACGCACGAGTAACGGCCTGTCCGTCTGCTTCGCCGCCTTATCCATCGCGACCAAGGCTTCGGTTGGAGAGGCAACTGAGGCAAACGCCATCTCGATCACCACATCCCCTTTCCTGAGCTTACCGAAGCTTGGTCCTTTGGGCGAGACAGATCGCACAAGCACACCCTCAACATCGCTGGCAACATTGTAGCGCCGCCGATCGCCTTCATCGAGTTCAGTAAAATCCACGCCCATGGGATTGTCGGTCAACGAGCTTTCCGTCACAACGGGCGCTTCTTCGTCGGTCGCCTGATCAGTCTCAAGCAGGCCAAGCGTCAGCTTGACGGTTTTAGCGCGGCCATCACGGATAATCTCAACATCAACTTCTTTGCCAATATCGGTTTCGGCAACAACCCGGCTGAGACCCCGCACCCCTTCGACAGGCTTCGCGTCAAACGTCAGCACCAGATCACCAATTTCAAAATCTGACTTTGCCGCCGGACCATCCGGATCAATCCGCGTGATCAGCACACCATCATCACCGCGATTGCCATAAGCACGAGCAATGGCATCATCGACAGCCTGCACATTGACGCCAAACCAACCGCGGCGCGTTGTGCCAAACTCGATCAATTGACCACTGATCTGCTCAACCAAATTTGCCGGGATCGAAAAACCAAGTCCGACTGAGCCACCCGTAGGCGAAATGATTGCCGTATTCACACCCAAAACTTCGCCATTCAGATTAAACAGAGGGCCACCAGAATTGCCCCGGTTTATCGCCGCATCGGTTTGAATATAATCGTCATAGTTGCCAGACTGAATATCGCGATTTCGCGCTGATACGATGCCGACAGAGACAGATCCGCCAAACCCGAACGGGTTGCCAATCGCCATGACCCAGTCGCCTACTTCAGCCTGATCGCTATCGGCAAACTCAACGAAGGCAAACGGCTCATCCTGCTCGACTTTCAACACCGCAACATCAGTCGCTTCATCTGTACCGATAAGTTCAGCCCGTAATGTGCGTCCATCCTGAAACACAGCATTGATCTCATCAGCGCCCGCAATCACGTGATTATTCGTGACGATCAGGCCGTCCGCTGAAATTACGAACCCTGATCCAAGTGAGCCTTGCTGACTGAACCCTTCCGGGTCGCGGCCAAAGAACTCGTTGAATTGCTCGAGGGGTTCGCCGTCTGGAAATTGCGGCAATCCCTGCGGCGCGACCGTTTGCTGTGTCGTGATATTCACGACGGCTGGCATCAGACGTTTGGACAAGGCCGAAAAGCTATTTGGTGTCACCTGCTGGTCAATCATTGCTGTCGTATCAGACAGGGAAGTCTGCGCCTGCGCAGCAATCGGCAAACTAGCCGCGAGACATAAAGCAAGACCGGTCAGTACGAGACGCATCAAACGAACTCCAAATTCAACTTATAGATAACATGATTGATAACTATGGCGTTTCGCGGGCAAGGCGCAACGGTTAAGCACCGCCAAAACGCAGCATCACATAAAAAATCAAAGCGCCAATCACCATCGACAAGATTCCGCTTTGGCGCACAGCATCATCTGGAAGCTGCGCCAGCCATGCCCCAAAGCGTTTCATCATCTCTGGCGACAGGGCATACATCGCCCCTTCGACCACAAACCAAAGGCCTAACCCAGCAAGAATGATCGACAACATAGGTAGTCCTCATATGAAAACCCCGCCCACAGCGCATGCACCGGGGCGGGGTTGATAATTACGGATTAGCGCGGCGACTATCGCCGCGGCTGTCCATTGGCACGCGCTTGCGTAATGAACTCGTCGCACAGACCAAGATTATCCGGCCCAACGACGATTTGCGTCCCTTTGGTGAAAGCAAGTTCACAGGCAATCAGCGCGCGCTGGAACCGGAAGAACTCGGCATCCTGCTCATACGCTTCGGCATAAATCCGGTTACGCTCAGCGTCACCTTCGCCTTTGATTTGCTCAGACTCGCGCCGCGCATCGGCCAGGATCACGGTCCGATCCCGATCAGCCAGTGCGCGAACGGCCTGGGCATCACGGTCGCCCTTGGCGCGAATTTCTTCGGCCTGCTGGTTTCGGGTCGCGGCCATACGGTCAAACACGCGCTGCGAAACTTCAGCTGGCAAATCAACCCGCTTGATACGAACATCAATGATCTCGATACCCCGCCCCGCGATGGAGGCGCTGAGATTGGTACGAATCTGATCCATCAATTCGGAGCGCTGCCCGGAAATGATCTCTTCTGGCAGCTTGTTACCAAGCGCATTCCGGATTGCGGTATTGGTAAAGCGGTTCAGCTGATTTCGAGCTTCACCTTCAGTACCCAAGCGCTGATAGAACTCCAGCGGATCATATATCTTCCAGCGCACAAACGCGTCCACGATTAGCTGCTCTTGGTTCGAAGCGAAAACTTCAATCTCTTCCACGTCGAGGCCAAGATTACGTCGATCATAAGTCACGACAGTTTGCAGAAACGGGATTTTGAATTTCAACCCAGCGTCATCCTGTCCCGGCTCATTATAGGCCTCAACAAAACGACCCACTTGCAAAACGATGGACTGCTGACGCTGATCCACAATGAAAAAGGAATTTAGCGCCGCAACAACTGCGATAACGATGGCAACAATGCCGAGAATACCAAACGGTTTCATCGTCTAATTCCCTCCCTGATTACGACCGACACGGTCTAGCGGTAGATAGGGCACAGCGCCGGAATCACTATCGAGGATAAGCTTGTCGGTTTCGCTGAGAACTTTCTCCATCGTTTCCAGATACATCCGCTCGCGCGTAACCTGCGGTGCCTTTTGATATTCAGCCAGAATTTGCTTGAAGCGATCTGCTTGACCGGTTGAGTCCGCAATAACCTGCTCGCGATAGGCGCGGGCATCTTCAAGAATTTGCTGGGCCTGACCATCGGCGCGGTTGACCAGACCATTACGATAACGATTGGCTTCCTGCACTTTGGTCTCAGCTTCCTGACCAGCTTCAATAACATCAAGGAATGCCGCGCGAACCGGACCGGGCTGCTGGGCGTCCTGAATTTCGACGTTTTCGATATTCACCCCTGCATCATAATCGGTCATCAGCTGTTGCAGCTGCGTCTTGACGATGTCGGCTATCTCGCCGCGGCCCGTTGTAATCACGGCGTCCAATGTCGATTTACCAACGACTTCTCGCATCACGCTTTCTGCAGCCGCCTTGATAAGCTTACTGCCATCGATGCCGCGGGCTTCATGATCAACTTTCAGGATAAAATCTTCCGGCTTTTCGCCATCATAATACCAGAATACGCGATACTGAACGTCGACAATATTCTCATCACCGGTCAGCATCAGGCTCTCGCCGGAATTGCCACCAATCTGGGTTTCCTGTTGGCGCTCAGACGGCAGAATTTCATGCGTCTCAATTGGCGCGGGCAAGTGGACATGGAAGCCCGGGGTGAAGTTGCGCTGATACTCGCCAAAGCGGAATACCGCAGCACGCTCACCTTCATCTACGACTACAACGCCGGTCGCCAGCCATGAGACCAGCGCCACGACGCCAAGCAGAAGGAAGCCGCCAGGGCCGAAGCTCGGCCCCTTACGTCCGCCCTTGCCACCGCCGCCGCCGCGCCGGGAGAAACGTTCCTGCATCTTGCGCATCTGTTCTTCCAGGTCATTGCCGCGTCCGCCGCCTTGGCCACCGCCGCCGCCCGGACGGTTCCACGGCGAGCCGCCATCGCCGCCGCCATTGCCATTACCGCCGCTACCCCAAGGGCCACCGCTGGCCTTTGGGCCGTCGCCATTTCCGCTATCGTCGTTCCAGGGCATCGCCCCTCCTTATCCTGTGACACCAGTGAACTGGTTTTTTCCATCCTCTAGCGCTATTTGCTAACGCTCGGCATCCACATCAAGGACCATAACCCATGTTTTGGGATAAGAAACAGCGTAATACGCTTTCAGAAGCGGCAATTCGAAGCGCGCTTGGCGATCCAGAGTGGATTTCCAACGTGATTATCTCTCCCGATGGCGCCGTGACAACTATAATTGAAGCCGATCCTGACAATCTGGAGGCCAGCGAAACACGCCGCATCGAGGTTGAAGCCCGCCTGATGTCCCTCGACGGCGTCAGCGATGTGAAAGCTGTGCTGACCGCGCAGCGTGAGCCGGGAACGCCAGCACCAACAGCCGCAACAATTCCCACCACATCTGCCGGTCCATCGACACGGCGTGTCCGCAAAGGCGCGCGCTTGTCGGATGAAGCCCTTTCGCAAGGCCAGCCACAGCAAGCCAGCACAATTCCGCCAATTCCGGGTATTTCCCGCATCCTTGTCGTGGCCAGCGCCAAAGGCGGTGTCGGCAAGTCTACGGTCGCGGTAAACTTGGCCGCAGCCTTTGCCAAACAAGGTCTGCGTGTCGGCTTGCTCGACGCAGATGTTTACGGCCCGTCTATTCCGACAATGCTTGGGATGACCGACGCAGCGCCAAAGACCGCCGAAGGTAATAAGCTCGTCCCGGTCGAAGCCCACGGCATTCACACGCTCTCCATCGGCTATCTCACCGACCCTGACGCCCCAATGATCTGGCGTGGTCCGATCGTTCAATCGGCGATCATGCAAATGCTGAATGATGCCAATTGGGGTACGACAGAAGATCCGCTTGATCTGCTCATCATCGATACCCCGCCCGGTACAGGTGAGGCTCAGCTCACCTTGGCTCAAAAAGTTCCTGTTTCTGCAGCCATTCTGGTCACCACACCGCAAGAGGTTGCTCTCGCAGATGTGCGGCGCGGCGCAGCCATGTTTACCAAGACTCATGTTCCGGTTCTCGGCATCGTCGAGACCATGAGCTGGTTTGAAGACCCTGCGGGCCAGAAACACTATCTGATGGGCGAAGGCGGCGGCGGCCGTATGGCCACCGCGCTCGGCTTGCCCATGCTCGGCCAAATCCCGATAGATCAAGCCATCCGCCAAGGCGGTGACGATGGCAAACCCATTGCTGCGAGCGATGCACCACAAGCCGAAATTTTTACGGACATTGCGCGTGAAATCGCGCTATCACTGGATGCCCTGCAAACCAAGCCTGCGCCAGAAATCATCTTCGAAGACTGATCGTTATGGTTAGCGCGGTCGGATCAATTTGAAGCGCCAACCTTACCTGGCTTTGGGACTTTCATGATTAGGGTTGCCTCTGAGAGGTATCTATCATGTTACGCACATCGTCCAGAATACACACTTTTGTCTACGCAGCCCTGCTGTCGATCGTTCTGATTTGCGGCAGTGTGCAGCTATCTGCCTACATTGGCGCTAACTTCAATCTGGACGGAACATCCAGCCTGACCTTGCTGTCGGCCGTTGTCACCGCGATCCTAGCGCCACCGGCCTCGATCCTGCTCGCGCTTTACTCTCACAAGCTGATCAAGGTGCAGGAAACTCTGAAAACACTGGCAACCACCGATCCACTGACCGGGCTGATGAACCGCCGGGCATTTTCAGAACTCTACAAAGCCGAAGCCAAAGACTATGTGCGCACCAGCCGCCCGCTTTCGCTGCTGCGGATCAACCTCGATCATTTCGCCAAGGTCAATCGAGCCCATGGCCACGACGGCGGCGACGCTGTTCTGAAAGCTGTTGCCGAGGCTATTCGCGAATGTGCCAAAGCCGGGCCAGACCAGCTTTGCCGCTGGGACGGCGAAGAGTTTGCGGTGCTTCTGCCTGATACACGCCGCGAAACGGCTGTCCGTGCAGCACTGCGCTATCGCCAGAAAATCCAAGCGCTTGAAACCAAGCATGCGGACAAGACCATCGAGCTGACAGCCAGCACAGGCGCCATTGTCTGCCTGCCCGAAGAGCCGCTTGAAGAAGCGATGGTGCGGGCCGAGCTTTGCCTGCGTCAAGCCAAGGCGCGCGGTCGCAACAAGGTCGTCTCATTCCCGGCGCCATCACCAAACTCTGCGATGGCTGCTGCCAGCTAGGCCTTGCGGGTAAACTTCCGCACCCTGAAATCGTGATCATTCTTGTCGTCTTTGGCGACTGTCAGCAATGTCTCAGCCTCGAACGCATTTTCGTCAAACGCCGGGAAGGCAACATCGCCTTCAACCTCGGCATCGACCTCAGTTACATAAAGCGTGTCAGCCAAATCTGCGGTCGCTTCATAAAGCGTCGCCCCGCCGATTATGAACACCTCGGTCAGCTCGTCGCGGCGGGCCATAGCCTTGGCGGCTTCGATCGCTGGCTCTAGAGCGGTATAGATCCGCGCATCCGGCGCGCGAAACATCCAGTCGCGCGTCAAGACAATGTTCCCTCGTCCGGGCAGCGGTTTTATCGGCAAACTGTCCCAGGTCTTGCGTCCCATCAGGATCGGGTGGCCGGTTGTCCGCGCCTTGAAGGCCCTCAGATCAGCCGACAAGCGCCATGGCAAATCGCCGCCATTGCCGATGATGCCATTGCGCGCCCGTGCGACAATCAGGGATAAGCCAACCGTTGATTTCACTGCTTTCGCTCCCACCTGATATTCCCACGCTGCACTTTTTAGTGCTAGTCGGGTTTGGGCTTGCGGTGCAAGCACGCAAGCGGGAAAAGCCCGTGCATAAAAAGCAAATGGGCCATTCTATATGATTGTCGATTTCCTCAACACGGTCGTCTCAATCCTGACCAATAATCGGCCCGGTCTGCTCGTGCCGGTCCTGATCGGTCTAGCCGGAACCTTGTGGCTGCTTCGCCGCCTCGGCGGGCGGGTCTGGGCGATGGTCTATGTTGCGATGATCCCGTTCCTGAACTGGTCTTTCGGTGTTGTCCCCAATATCCAGTTTGTCGGCTCATGGGTTGAGGGCGGTCATTCGCTTTTCTCCTTGGTTTGGCCCGGCGACGACCCGGTCAGCGGCGGCCTGCAACTTCACCCGCTAACCCTCGTCACGGGCCTCGTTTTTGTTATCCGCGACTTCGTGCAACGTGAGATGAAACAGCTAGTCCTCATTGCCATGGCCATCGCTCTCCTCTGGTCGATGTATTATGCGTGGATCGTCATTGTCATCGCATCGGGCCTTGCCTTCTTCATCTCCGAATTTTTCGATTGGCTGCTTTTCACATTTACCAAGTACCGCTTGTCAAAGCGCATCCTGATCTCAAGCGCCGTCGCTACCCCAATCGACACAACGATCTTCCTGTATGGCGCAGACCTCGCCAAGCAGCTAAAGTTCGGCATAGAAGCGGGCAACACGTTCACGCTCGCCAACTGGATCGTCTTCGTGATCGGCAAGATGGTTGGCGCGGTCGTTGTCGCGTACATGGTTCGCCGCCGCGAAGATGCGGGAACGGTTGACCCGTATGAAGACATCCCGGCGCAATCTTCAACAATCTAGGCGGGTTCGAAACTGCGCGCCTGCGCCATCGCCCATTCATTCGCGAGCGGCGTCGCACCGGCATCATCCAATAGCGCACCTCGCTCAAGTAGATTGTAAGCCCGGTGGCTGGGCTGCGCGATATCTGTGGTAACACGGTGCATAATATGGCGCGGGGTTAACTCAGACGGGTGCGCGCATCCCGCCGCCCCGACCACTTCCATCAGCGCGGCAACCGTATTCTTGTGAAAATTATAGACGCGCTTCGCCTTGTCGCCCACGACCAGCCCGTGCTGGCGGCTTTTGTCAGACGTCGCAATGCCCGTCGGACAGGTATTATTGTGGCAATTGAGCGACTGAATACAGCCAAGCGAAAACATGAAACCGCGCGCTGAGTTGATCCAATCTGCACCTAGCGCAATCGAGGCTGCCATCGCAAACGCCGATACTTGTTTTCCGCTTGCGGCCAGCCGCACCTCGTCTTTTAACCCGCACCCGACCAAGGCGTTTCGCGCCAGCACCAGGCCTTGCCGCAGCGGCGCGCCGACATGATCCAGAAATTCTGCTGGCGCTGCACCCGTGCCCCCTTCGGCGCCATCCACAACAATAAAGTCCGGACGTATACCTGTCTCCAGCATGGCCTTACAGATCGCCAGAAACTCCCAGCGATTACCGATACAAAGCTTGAAACCCGTCGGCTTACCGCCAGACAGATCACGCAGCTTGGCGATAAATTCCAGAAGCTCAATTGGCGTCGAAAACGCGCTATGCGCCGGCGGCGAATAACACGTCTCACCGATCGGGATACCGCGCGCCTCAGCAATTTCGGCCGTCACTTTTGCGCCGGGCAAAACGCCACCGTGGCCAGGTTTAGCGCCCTGCGACAACTTCACTTCAATCATTTTGACCTGCGCGTCCTGCGCCGTGTCGGCAAATCGATCTGGGTCAAATCCGCCATCCTTGGCGCGGCACCCGAAATAGCCTGACCCCAACTCCCAGACCAGATCCCCGCCGCCCGCTCGGTGATAGCGCGATACGCCGCCCTCGCCCGTATCATGATAGAATCCGCCCTTCGCCGCGCCGCGATTCAGCGCTTCAATCGCATGCGCGCCAAGCGAACCAAAGCTCATCGCCGAGATATTCAGAACGCTCGCCGCATAAGGCTTAGCTGTCCCCGGCGCGCCCACCATGACTCGCGGATCCTTATCTTCGGGGTGGCGCGCCGCGATTGAGTGTGACAGCCACTCATAAGGCGGCTTATCAATATCCAGATGGCTCCCAAACGGCTCGACCGACGAAACATCTTTCGCGCGGCGATAGACCAGCGCGCGTTCCTCATGATTGAACGGCCGCCCCTCGGTTTCACTTTCAACCATATAGGCACGGAAAAAGGGCCGTAGTTCTTCCATGATCCAGCGCACACGGCCGATAATTGGAAAATTGCGCCGCAGTGTATGCCGCGTCTGCGCCAGATCATACAATCCAATCAGTGCGAATAGCCCCGCAATAAAAGCCGGGACGAGCAACCAGCGCGCCGATTGCGCCCCATAGCCTAACCAAACGGTCAGCCCAATCGCCCCGATAAAAGGTAAAAAACGCAGCATTGTCAGCCCCTTTAAGTCAGGCCCAGCCTAGCTTTCTACCTTGCCGCGTCAATTCGGATCTACAGGCTAAAACCCGCGCAGCCGCGCATAACGGTCGCGGTGGAAACTGGCGCCGCCATAGAGCGCTTCCTGCACACGCGCGCGCTTCATGTAGAGGCCGCTATCATGCTCGTCCGTCATCCCGATACCGCCATGCATTTGCACGGTTTCATTCGAAACCAGATGCACAAGGTCTGCGGCCTTGGCTTTGGCAAGGCTGGTCAACCGGGCAATATCCGGCCCGCCTTCTTCGGCGGCTGACAACGCGGCAGCCACGCTGGATCGGGTCAGCTCAAGATCGGTATACATCTTGGCCGCGCGATGCTGCAGCGCTTGATACGAGCCAATTAGCTGGCCAAACTGTTTGCGGGTCTGCAAATAATCCAAGGTCATCTCAAACGCCGCCTGCGCCGTGCCCAGCATTTCAGCCGCGAGCGCCAGACGCGCGCGATCAAGCACGGGCTCAAGACTATCCCAGCCGGCATCAACTGCGCCAATCACTTGGGCGTCTGAGGCAATGACATCCTCCAGAACCACATGCGCTGCGCCATGGGAATCAACTGTGACCAATGCCTCAACGGTCACACCCTTGGCATCCTTTGGAATGAGGAACAGCGTCACACCATGCGATTGACCGGCCTCGCCGAAGGTGCGCGCTGCGACGATAAAAACATCGGCATGATGACCATCAGGTACGAAGCGTTTTGCGCCGTTCAGCGTATAGCCTTGGCCATTGCGTTCAGCTTCTGTGGCAACATTGAGCGGCGCATGATGCGTACCTTCATCCAGCGCCAGCGCGGTTGTCACCTCGCCGCTCATCAGTTTTGGCAGCCACTCAGCTTTCATATCTTGCGATCCACCCAACGTAAGCAGGCTCGCGCCGATTACAGCGGTTTGCAGCAATGGCGTCGCGGCCAGCGTGCGGCCCTGCGCTTCCATGATTTGCCCCATGGCGACCATGCCCATGCCAACGCCGTCAAACTCTTCCGGCACCAGAACGCCGAAGAAACCAAGCTCAGCCAGCTTGGCGCGCGTTTCGCTATCGACGCCATTGGCACCGCTATCGCGCAGCCCACGCAGATGAGAAACCGGCAATTCATCGCGCGCAAATGCCAACGCAGTTTCGCGCAGCATGGTCTGGTCTTCAGTTAGAACAAAAGTCATTATTGATGCTCCCGCAGGCCAAGCACGCGCTTTGCGATCACGTTGAGATTGATCTCGCTCGTGCCGCCTTCGATTGAGTTGCCTTTAGAGCGCAGCCAGCTGCGCGTCGCGCGCCGCGCATTTTCAGATATGCCCTCACCTTCCCAGCCAAGGCCGTCAGTGCCGAGGGCTTCAACGATCAGTTCGCACTTTTGCTGATTGAAGCTCGCCGCAGCATATTTCATGATCGACGCCGTATGGCCGACTTCCTGGCCTGCCTTGGCCTCTTCACTGGCGCGCTTGACGGTCAGGTCAAACGCCTCTGTCTGCATCAGGTATTCGGTGATCCGGGCGCGCAGGTCGCCATCCGCAACGCGCCCACTCTCATCCAGACCGACATGTTGTTTGGCGTAATCTTCCGGGCCCAAAATACCGGCGCCGCCGACCGCACCAAACCCGCCCGCTGAAATTGAGGCACGCTCAAATTGCAGCAGACGTTTAGCAATTTTCCAGCCACCATTCAGCGGCCCGACCAATTGGTCCTTCGGCACTTTGACATCAGTGAAAAACGTTTCGCAGAATGGCGATGAACCAGATATCAGCTTGATGGGCCGGGTCTCGACGCCCGCTGAATTCATGTCGAAGACAAGGAAACTGATCCCCTCATGCTTCACACTGGTATCGGTGCGAACAAGACAAAAAATCCAGTCCGCGCGATTGGCATAGGAGGTCCAGACCTTTTGGCCGTTAATCAACCAATGGTCGCCCTTGTCCTCGCAGCGCGTCTGCAGCCCGGCCAGATCAGACCCCGCGCCCGGCTCGGAATAGCCCTGACACCAGCGCGTTTCACCCTTCACGATGCCCGGTATAAACTGCTGCTTCTGTTCTTCATTACCGAATTCCAGCAAAGCCGGGCCAAACATCCATATCCCAAAAGAGAGCAAGGCTGGCCGGGCTTTAATCCGCGCCAATTCCTGCTGCAGAATGCGCGCCTGCACCTTGTTCAGGCCGCCGCCGCCATATTCAGCGGGCCATTCCGGCGCGGTCCAGCCTTTCGCGCCCATGCGCTCAAGCCACAGCTTGGCATCCGGGTTGACGAAACGCTCCTGCGCCCCACCCCAGACAATCTCATTGTCCGGCATCGGCGTGCGCATGGAAGGTGGGCAATTTTCCTCCAGCCATGCGCGCACTTCTGTGCGGAATGTCGCTTCCTCTTCAGGGCCGTCAAACGCCATGATGTTCTCTCCCATCGGCATCTCCCACTATGGTGAAGAGACGCATTTCATTGCTGGGCGCACTTTAGCCACGCGCAGCGCTGCGCCAAGGTCTGACGCCGGGAGAGGAAAAACTTATTCGCCGAGCGCGTAGGCAAACTCCTCACGCACGATCTTGCCATCCTTGACGTGATAGGTGCCGATCTCGCGCATTTGCATACGCTGGCCGCTTTCTTTTTGCGTGACGTCCATATCGAAAATTACGTTGAAAGTATTGCCATGTACGAATGGGCCTTCAGCTTTGAATGCGTGCACCTCATGCGCGCCATACCACCATTCGCCCTTGGCTTTGATTGCATCCAGTCCCGCCGCTTCGGCGCTGCCGCCAGGCATCGCCATGGCTTCAACCGACACGGCATCCTGCGCATAGTGATTAGCCATCAATTCAGCTTCGCGGCCCTCATTGCAACATTCAACCAGCGTCGTACCGAGTTTCATCATTTCCTGTGGATCAGCCATTTAGTCCTCCCTTTATTGGCCGGTTTTTGGCGAGAGAACAAAAGCACAACGCTTGTGGATCAGCAAGCTAAATTCGGATTTAGATTCGGCCAAACGGACTGTGTTCCGGACCGGTCTCGACCCCCACGAGATTCAACAGATGGACCACGACCAGAAAAGCAACGAAAACGCAGCCAACCATGACCAGCCCCCATGGAATGCGATGCGGGCGCTCATCCTTGCGCACTGTGCCAAATTTGCTGTTCGCGTGGATGCCGAGACCCACCGCTCCAGCAGCAATTAACAAGCTGATGATCCAGTCGAGCACGCGCTATCCTTATGCCTCTCATGCGGTGTATGCGGCGTCTTTGCCCAGAAATGAGGCCGTGTCGCAAGCTCTATGAGCGCCCGAACTGCAGAAATTGTATGTAATGGCCAATAAAGCGGGCGCGTCAGGATCGCCAAAACCCGCCCCGGATACCAGCGCCCCGGCGCCAACACATCGCCGAGCAATCCAACCAGCAATCCTGTTGTCAGCAACACTGTCCCAAACGGCCCCACCGACAGCCCGCCAAATAGCAGAGCCGCGAGCACGAGCAGCAGGATCGGCGCGTGGAAAATCGGGGCCAGCACCGCCCCCCCGAGCGCCAGCTGCACACTCATGAAACGCCATAGGCCAAGCTCGCGCCATAATTCGCGCGGGTTACGCATCAGCACGCCCCATGTCTGAATGAACCCCTTGATCCAGCGACTACGCTGCGCTGACCAGACCTCAAATGTCACCGGCGCATCCTCATAGGTTGGCAGGTTCAATACACTGACCTGCCTCCCCAGCCGGGCAAAGCGCAGGCCAAGGTCAGCATCTTCGGTAACATTATACGCGTCCCATCCGCCCGCCTCGACCAAGGCGCTGCGGCGAAAATGATTGCTCGTCCCGCCAATCGGCAGGGGTAGACGCAGCGTCGCCATGGCGGGCAGCAGCAAGTGGAATTGAATCGCATATTCCAGCTGCCAGTGCGCAGCGATACAGGCGGCGCGGCCATTGTCCGCCACCAGCGGCGCTTGCACGCAAGCTAAGTGATCATCGGCCGCCTGAAAGGCGCGATACGCTTCCAGCATTTGCCCTGGATGCGGGCGATCTTCCGCATCATAAATGCAGACAAAATCACCGCGCGCCCGCGCCAAGCCAAAATTCAACGCATTGGGTTTGGTGCGCACCCGGCCGGGCGGTACAATGGTCAGCCGTGTTCCCGGCGGAAACGCCGCCGCTTCGGCTGCTATCAAAGTCTCCGGATCATCCGCCTCGAGCAGGATCTGGATATCAAGCCTGTCTTCCGGCCAGACAATTTGGCGCAGCGCCCAAGCCAACTGATCCATAATCTCGGTTTCGTGAAAGACGGGGATTAGGATCGAATAGATCGGTTTCTCAATATCGAGCACATTACAGTTTCGCTGCCGGTGGAACTGCCAGCGCACAGCGCCAATCAGGATCAAGCCAAACCGCCAGATTATCAAACAGGCAAAGACAGCCCATAACAAAGCAGACCCGGCTGTTAAGAGCGGCAATGGCGCATAAAGCCCGACCAGACCAAGGCTCGCGACACTTAGATTGGCCACAGCGCGCTGCTGAAATGTCAAACCGCCCCGGCAGGACCAGTCTGGACGCAAATGGACTTTTGTATCTGCACGAGGCTGGACATTTGGGCGTTTTGGCGCGCGCACACGTACAGGCTCAACAATAGCTGCATTGCCGCTAACTATTTCCAGATCTGCACGATCTGCCCCACCGTATCCGTCTGCCCCTGCCACGCATAAATTGTCGGCGGCAAGGCTGTCTCAAACAAGCAACTGTGCGTTGAATACGCCTGAAACTCAGCCGTCTGAAACGATTTTCGCCAAGCCTGCACCGCTCAGCCATGCAGCCTCAACCCGGCCCCCCAGACAGTAATCACCGCAGACCCCAATCTTGCGGTCAGCATCCCACATGATTTTAACCGTGGCCTGGTCCGAAGCCATGGCAAACCGCCAACGATGCGCCGCCGCATAAATCGGGTCCGGCAGGTCAATAAGTGTGCGGCACGCCGCCATAAGGTCGGCCAAAATGGTTTCAGCGTCAGCCTCCAAATGCGTACGAGACCAGTCTGGACTGGCGTGCAAGACAAGCGTTTCGATCTCGGTACGCGCCGGCTTGGACGCGCCGCGCGAGATCCAGCTTAGCGGCCCATTTCGGATACGCGCGGCGTCAAACGCCAGAGCCAGCGGTTTCTCAAATGCCAACATCACAGCCCAGCACGGCGCTGAGGGCTCGATATCTTGAAGAGCCATTGAGACCTCCAGAACATGTCCATCCAAAAGCTCGCGTGCTTGCTCTAACGGTGTCGCCACAATCAGCGCATCAACACGCTCAGCCTCGCCGTCATCTTCAAACTGAATGAGCCAATCTTCGCCCTCGCGCTTGAAACCTGTCGCGCGGCTGGCCCACGTAATGTCCAGACCCTCAGCCATCGCCCGGATGGGACTATTCATGGCGGGCGTGCCGACATAAAGCGGCGCTGCATGGCTGATCATGTGGCTGTCGCCACTGGCATCCACGTGCACCATGCGCGCATCCCAATGGGCGGCATGGCCTTGCGATACCCAGCGCTCGACCTGAGCGACGAAACCCGGATCACGAGCCGTAAAGAATTGCGCCCCATGGTCAAACCGCGCCTCGCCAAGCGGTGTCCTCGCCCGGCGCGCCGACATCCGGCCGCCCGGACCGCGGCCTTTATCGTACACGACAAGCTCGTGACCATCGGCCTTTAAAGAGGTTGCTGCCGACAGCCCGGCCATGCCAGCCCCAATGATCCCGATTTTCATGCAATTTTCCTGCGTCAGCTCCGCCTTATTTACGTCTCAGACTCACGGCCAGATGAAGCCTGTAGAAAGGAAACTGGACAAGACGTCTGGACTTCCAGAGTTTTTGTTCTATTTTTGTTCCATGCGTAGAGTTCATATTGTCTGGTTTAAACGCGATCTGCGGCTTCACGACCACGCGGCGTTGAATGCGGCCTGCGCATCTGCGCGCGCCGATGGCGGCTTCGTCTTGCCGCTTTATGTTGTCGAGCCTGACTATTGGAAACTGCCCGAGCATTCTGGTCGGCAATTCGATTTTATTATTGAAAGCCTGATCGAGCTGGATAAAGCGCTCAGCACGCGCGGCGCGCATCTACTCGTTTTGCAGGGCCAAGTCACAGACATACTGACGCGATTGCACCTTGATTACAGCATTGCCACTATCCACGCCCATGAAGAAACGGGTCTGGATTGGACCTATCAAAGCGACAAGGCCGTGGCCCAGTGGTGTATCAAGGCAGGCGTGTCCCTACGCGAGCAGGTTCAGCATGGCGTCATCCGCGGCTTGCGCGATCGTGACGGCTGGGCCGCGCAGTGGCAAAAACGGATGTCTGCGCCGCGCTGCATCGCGCCTGAGACCATTCCCGGCCTGCCCTTTAACAAACTGGCCTGGCCGAATGCCCGCGACCTCGAACTGGACACCGATGCATGCCCCGGTCGTCAAATTGGCGGACGGCGCGCCGCGATTGCGCTATTGAAATCTTTCAATGAGACCCGCGCCGAAACCTATCAGCGCGGTATGTCCAGCCCCGTTACCGCCTTCAAGGCTTGCTCGCGCCTATCTCCGCACATTGCCTATGGGACCATTTCGATACGCGAAGTCTGGCAAGCAGCTACGACCGCCAAAACGACCCACCGCGCGGCTGGTCGCAGCACAATTGCGGCATCACTCAAGAGCTTTACCAGCCGGCTTTACTGGCATTGCCACTTCATCCAGAAACTGGAATCCGAAACCAGTCTAGAACATCGCAACCTCCACGATGCCTATGATGGTTTGCGCGAAGACCCAGAGATCGATGATCCGGCACTTATAGCATGGTATGAGGGCCTAACTGGATTTCCCTATATTGATGCCTGCATGCGCGCGCTCAAACACACAGGATGGCTGAATTTCCGGGCACGGGCCATGGTCATGTCCTTTGCCAGCTACCACCTTTGGATGCACTGGAAGCGCCCGGCGCAACTTCTGGCGCGGCGCTTTACCGATTTTGAACCGGGCATTCATTACCCGCAGGCCCAGATGCAGTCTGGTACGACGGGCATAAATACGGCCCGCATCTATAATCCGGTCAAACAATCCCTCGACCAGGATCCGGATGGTGTCTTCATCCGCCAATGGGTGCCTGAGCTTGGCAACCTGCCGACCGAACATTTGCATGCCCCGTGGCAGGCCCCTGCCCATGTTCTGATTGAGGCCGGTATCACCCTCGGATCGACTTATCCTAAATGTATTGTCGACCATATTCTGGCCGCGCGCGCCGCCAGAGACGCAATCTATGCGCGCCGAAAATCACCTACATTCAAACAAACCGCTGATCAAATTCAGGCGCGGCATGGTAGCAAACGCGCTGGGCTGGCCTTTCGCGGCGCCAATAAAGCCTTGAAACAAAACCAAAATTCAGCTGAGACAGACCAGCTTTCCCTCTTATTTCAAAGCCCCGAACACCCTGCCTCAGGCCCCCATTAACGCTAGGGAAATCGATAAAAATGCCGAAAAACGATATTTTATTATTGAAAAACGATAATACCTGACCTATATCATTCGTGTCGGACAGAAACCAATAGGTTCACCGGCCGCGGGCAGACCCCGTGATATTCAGAAGGACCAAAAAAATGCATACGACATCCTCCCATGTCTCAGCCACACCCGTTTCAACTCTGCCAGTCGCCATGCTGAGCGTTTCAGACGCCCCGCGCGAAGAAGCACCAAAGATCGCTGCCGTGGCCCCGCGCCGTCGCCACTTGCTGGTACGCCGCCGCGAACGCGCTAATCGCCGCTACGCACACTAGCAGCGTCGCCGCTACAGAGCGGCCCTCCCCCGACGAAAACGCCCTGCCATCTGGTGGGGCGTTTTCAATTTGCAGCGCCTAATCCTGCAAGTCCTTGGGCCGGATAAAGCGCCTTAGCTGATAGCGCTGGTTTGCAAAGGGCGCATCCGCATCGGCTTCATACAAGGCCATAGAGCCGGTTGGCATTTTGCTGGCGAGGCGCTGCGCCGCCTGAATATCGGTACTCCCCGCACTACGCATCAAAAGCTGTGCGAGATCATGAATACCGGGATTATGCCCCACAATCATAAGTGTCGGCACATCTTCTGCATCTGCGATATAATCGCGAATACCGCGTTCCCCGGCGAGGTAGAGATCGTCTTCCACTGTCATTTCACACGCCCCAAAAACAGCTGCGAGGTGTTTCCAGGTTTCGCGCGTGCGCCGCGCCGACGAGACATAGGCGTGATCCGGCACCCAGCCCATTTGCGCCAGGACATCAGCCATCATTTGCGAGGCCTCATGCCCCGCCGGTGTGAGCGCGCGGCCATGATCGTCGATCCCCGGCCCCCAGGCTTCAGTCTTGGCGTGGCGCATCAAGATCAGGCGTTTCATCTGGCAGGTCCTTTTACTCTCGTGCAGGAAAACTAAACCTGCCTGTCAGCCCCATGCGGTTGAGGCCACGCGCCATACGCCCCACTTTCGCTGCATAAATCAAGCCAGATAGTGAGAGAAAATCATGAGCCTGCTCCTCGGCGATACCGCCCCCGACTTCGAAGCTGAAACCACCCAAGGCCGCATCCACTTCCACGACTGGATTGGCGAGGATTGGGTCGTGTTCTTTTCCCACCCGGCTGACTTCACGCCGGTGTGCACAACCGAGCTCGGCTACACCGCCAAGCTGAAGGACCAGCTGGCCGATCGCGGCGCGAAAGCCATCGTCATTTCGGTAGATACGATTGACGAACACAAAAAGTGGATCGCCGATATCGAAGATACGCAGGGCGCGACAGTCAATTTCCCAATCATTGGAGACCCTGAGAAAAAGGTCGCGACGCTGTACAATATGATCCACCCGAATGCCGACCCGAAAGTCACGGTGCGGGCGGTGTATGTGATCGACCCGAACAAGAAAATCCGGGCCTCGATTATCTATCCGCCATCGGCTGGCCGTAACTTTGATGAGATATTGCGCCTGATCGACAGTATGCAACTGACCGACACTCATAAGGTTGCAACGCCTGTGAACTGGCAACAGGGCGAAGATGTCATCATCGTGCCAAGCGTTTCAAATGAAGAGGCTGATACGCTCTTCCCGAAAGGCTACACTGAGGTACGACCATACCTGCGCACGACACCGCAGCCGAATAAATAAAGCGGGCACACCTAGCCATCACACCGCCGTCAGGCGTGTGAGATGCAGGGTCTGGGCGCGCTCGGAGTGAACGCGAAGTGACTGCCTGCCTTTCGGCGAGGCTATAGCGCCCAAACTGAGCGCGCC
>CAYGPE010000028.1:0-34800 GCA_964351695.1 uncultured Hyphomonas sp.
AAAACCCTCTCTTAGCACAGACCTAAATCTGAGACACAAGCGCTGACGTTAGACAAGCGGCAATCACCATAACCTTGACCTAAGTGTCAACCAATTTGGCCGTTAATTATGCATTATTGGTAGGACCAATTGAGAATTACTTGTGCTGTGTGGTAAAATCGCGACACATGCGTCTCAAGAAAACTTCGATTATGTGATGCCACTGAGATTTAGAATAAATTGGTCCTACCAATAAAGTCCGGCCCAGCGCTAGGAATTAGCTACATCTAGCGCGCATTCAGAGGGCCCGCTCCGACGTGAAGAAGGCACTTAATTAGGATAGATTTTGGCACCTTTAGAACGCAGAGGTCCAGTCAGAGCTGAGCAATGCTGCCGAGTTGATGACACCGACCATACAATAAGTTTGCGGGAAGTTTCCCCATAGCTCACCAGTTTCTGTGTCGACATCTTCTGAGAGTAGCCCAAGGTGATTTCGGCTGGACAGAACCGCTTCAAACATCTCACGGGCCTCGTCACTACGGCCAACACGGTGCAATGCATCAATTAGCCAGAAGGTACAGGCCGTGAAGGCTGTTTCGGGTTTACCGAAATCATCCTCAACCTTGTAGCGATAGACATGGTTGCCATCACGTAGCTCGCGATCAATCGCCTCCACAGTCCCCACATAACGCGGATCATCAGCGGCAATGAAGCCAATCTCAGCCATCAGCAGCACCGACGCGTCCAGCGCATCACCGCCAAAAGCCGCCGTAAAGGCACCCCGCTCAGGATTCCATGCACCTTCTAGAATAGTGTTTTGAACGATGCTGGCGCGCTCACGCCAATATTCAGCGCGATCATCCAGCTTGAGGTGCGCCGCGATCTTTGCCAAACGGTCACAAGCCGCCCAGCACATCATGGATGACGATGTATGGACCTGTGCAATGGTTCGAAACTCCCAAATCCCTGCATCGGGCTGATCATGCATCGCATAGGCACGTTCGCCGACGGGCTCTAATTGCTCAAATTCGGCAAGGCCCGGATTCGCAAGCAAGCGTCGGTCAAAGAATGACTGAGCAACACCCAGAACAATCTGGCCATAGACATCATGCTGAATATGCTCCGCGGCCTGATTGCCAACGCGAACCGGCCCCATGCCACGATAACCCGGCAAAGCTTCGGCGATTTCTTCAGTCAGGTCGGCTTCAAGCGCGATGCCATAAACCGGCTGTATATGTCCGCCTTTGGAATGCGCCACAATATTTCGCGCCCAACGCATATAATGCTCAAGCGTCCCCATCGCACATAATCTGTTAAGCGCGGTGACAGTGAAATAGGCATCCCGAATCCAACAAAAGCGATAATCCCAATTACGCTCTGACCCGGCATGTTCAGGAATAGACGTGGTTAAGGCTGCAACGATCCCGCCTGTTTCCTCATACACACAAAGCTTGAGCGTGATCGCCGCTCGGATTACCGCCTCCTGCCATTCAAATGGCACCGCAAGGCTGCGCGCCCAGCGCGACCAGTAATTTGCCGTTCGGCGTTCCCAGTCTTCACCCATCGCCTCAGCGCTATCTGTCAGTGGCTCGTCAGCGCCAAGGATAAACGTCACATCGCGGTCAAGCAGGAAGCTTGTACCTGACATCACATAAGATACCGGCGCATCGGTCGTAATTCGGAACGATAAGTCACCGTCGCTATAGCGGATATGATTTACGCCCCTGATGGGTTTAATCTCACGCTTGTTCCAACCTGCGACCGCTTTCAGCTCTATTCGGATTTGGGGTTCGCCCGCGATAACGCGAAAACGGCGCACCACCGAAGACGGGCGAAAGACACGTCCACGACGCTCAAACCGCGGCGCAAAGTCAACGATCTCAAGCTCGCTTCCATCTTCGGATTTTAGCCGGGTGCGGAGAATTGCCGTATTGCGGTCATAGCTTTGCGACTGCTCACAAAGCCCCTCAAGCCAAACATTGAAACCGCCTTCGCCATTCAGCAGGCGATTAAAAACCGGCTCACCGTCAAAGCGCGGCAGGCACAGCCACTGGTAACTTCCACGCGTATCAACAAGGCCGGCAATTGTTCCATTTCCAACGATGCCGAGATCCAAACCCTGTGCAGTCATATTTTTTCCTTGAGTAGTAAGTGTACCGCGTCAACATCGGGCAACCTGTAATTTGCAGCGGTGTCGCCGGGTCCGACCTTTATGGCAAGTCCGCCAAGCTCACGCGCCGCCAGAAACGCATCCTCGTCGGTGGTGTCATCACCAATCATGATGGGCCGCCGTCCAGCGAATGGGGCATCAAACATCGCTGCCTTCAGGCAAATTCCCTTATTGGCGCCAATCGGTTTGGCTTCGTAGACACATTTGCCATGTTGCAATTTATAGTCTGCGAAACCCTCGACAGCATGTGCTAGCGCTTTACCCAATGGCCCTCCCGCATCCGGCGCGGCGCGATAATGAATGGCTATGACGGGACCTTTGGGTTCTACCCTTACGCCGGGATAGTTCATCGCAGCCTTTTCGACCCCTGCGAGAAGACCAGCTGGCGCTGGCACAGGGGTCGGGGTTTCCGCTTGACCTGGAGCAGCGGCGTAAAGGCCATGATTGCCAAACCGCCATACATCTGGCGGCACGCGCTTTGTTAAATCACCCAGCCCGCGGCCAGACAGAATTGCCAGAGCGCCCTCCAGCTTTCTCGCCAAGGAAATAATCACACCGTCTGCTCCAGCGGGCAACGCCACGGTGTCGGCGTCGTCCTGTATAGGGGCGAGCGTCCCGTCAAAGTCGAGAAATAGCGCGTCGCTCTCACGAATAAGGTCGACCGCCACACCTGCTGTCAGATCCTGAACATCACTCATACGGATACTTCCTGTAGTGCGGCGAGGAATCGATCACGCCACCAATTTATATTCTCACGGCAAATGCCATCAAAAAGCGCCCGCCAGCGGCGCTTGCGCTCATCAAGACTCATGTCAATCGCTTCGCGTACAGCGTTCGCAATTGCATCAGGATCATGCGGATTTACAATCAGCGCTTCTGTCATCTGCTCAGCGGCGCCTGCAAACTGCGAAAGGATCAACACACCTGGGTCTTCAGGGTCTTGCGCTGCGATGAACTCTTTCGCGACCAGATTCATGCCATCCTGCAACGGCGTGACCAGACATGCACATGAGAGGCGATACAGGCCCGCAATTTCCTCACGCGCATACCCACGCGCCAAGTAGCGGATTGGGATCCAGTCGAGATCACCATAATTGCCATTGATGCGCCCTGCCAGCGCGTCGAGCTTTTCACGTAACTGTATGTATTCATCTACAAGCGACCGAGACGGTGGCGCGATTTGAGTAAATGAGACACGCCCATGCAGTTCAGGGTTTTTATCAAAAAATCGCGCCATTCCTTCAAAGCGCTGCGGCAAGCCCTTGGAATAGTCCATTCGGTCAACGCCAATAATCAAATCACGATCACGTAAGAAGACTGAAATCTTTTCCCCAGCATCAAACGCAGCCTGACTTGTCGCTACCTGTGCAAACCCGTCCGCATCGATACCGATAGGGCAATGCAAAATAGTGATTTCACGACCGTTTACCGACACACGTCGCTCATCAATCCGTGTCGCGCCAAACTCAACCTCAAAATACATTGCCAGGTTGGCAACATCGCTGCGGCTTTGTAATCCAATGACATCATAGGCCAGCAGACCTTCGCCGAGTTCGCGATGATCAGGAATTGCGCGAAATGAACCAGCGGGCGGAAACGGCGTGTGCAGGAAAAAGCCACAGGGGGAATTCCAGCCCGACTCTTTCAATTGTCTCGCCACAAGTAAAAAGTGGTAGTCATGCACCCAGATCATATCACCGGGTTCGGTATGCGCGAGCAAACCATCGGCGATACGCTGGTTAACCGCGCAATAGGCCGGGAAATCCTGGCCATCAAATTGCGCGAGATCCAGCCGAGCATGCATAACCGGCCATAAAACGCTATTGGAATATCCGAGGTAAAACCCCTCAAACTCCGCCTCGCCATAGTCGCACAGGGCAAAAGATACGCCGTCATAATCGTCGCGCTGGAATAGTGAGCTGGGGTTTGGCACAATCTCCCCGCTCCAGCCAACCCAGAGACCTCTCGACGATTCCAATGCATCCCACAGCGCAACCGCCAGCCCGCCAGCACGGTTCTCGTCACCATAGGCTGTGCGATTTGAGACGGCGATAAGCCGCCCTGAAGCCTTGGGTGTTGATGCCACGTGTCAGTCCTCCGGATGCGACAGGCATATAGAAAAAATACTGGCAAACCAAGTTATTGCTGAGGTCGATCCTGCCAGCGTATCGCAGCTGATAACAATATAGGCAATCCGCCACCCAGCTTCATCACTAGCAAGGGGTAAGGCGAGAAAAAGGGGCGGGGTACACGGCAAAACCGGCGCCCCGCCCTCACAAGGTTGTCCGGATAGTGGGGCGGAATATCCGAACGATGAGCTGTCCGGTAAGTCATGGAGAACCACCTGCGACACAACCTGTAGTAGTTTTCATTTCCTAACATAGAAATAATTTTGACTATTTTCTCTTTAAAAGATTTATTCGCTTGCCCGTTTTGCGAAATTTTGGATATCTTCATCAGAGGTCATCCAGCTGCACACAAAACGGTGTGACCCTCCAGGCCAAGGATAAAACTTGCAATTTGCAGTACTAAGCCTCTCGGCTAGCCCCTCTGGCAAATGTACAAAAACCTCATTGCCATCGACTGGATACGCCAAGCTCGCCTCGGGGTTGTTCGTCAAAATGTCAGAAACTCGCTGCGCCGAACGGTTGGCTTTTGCCGCGAGTTCAAGCCACAATTCATCCTCTAACAAGGCCGCCGCCTGCGCTGCTAAAAACCGCGCTTTGGGCGGCAAGTGACCGCCGCGCTTGGCGTTTGCTCGCAAAAGTTGTATTTGGCTGCGCATATCCCCAAACAGGATAATGATCTCGCAGCCTATTGCACCTGTCTTGGTGAGCCCGAACGTCAACACATCGATACCAACGCGCCACGTCATATCGGCGGGGCTAACACCGGTCGATACCAATGCATTGGCTAGCCGCGCGCCATCGAGATGCGTGGTTAACCCCGCTTGGGCTGCCAATCCGGAATATTCTGCAATACGCTGAGCCTCATATGCCGTGCCGCATTCAGTCAAATTCGTCAGAGACAGAACTTCTGCCGGTGTCTCGTGAACAAAGCTGCGGTCTATCCTTGCCAGCGCCAGGCGAAGAGCGGCTTCATCAATCTTGCCCTCAGCCCCGGGCAGCAAACGCAATTTCCCGCCGCCTGTATAAAATTCCGGTGCACCGCGCTCATCACGCTCGATATGTGCTTCCTCATGACAGAGTACAGCGCCAGTTGACGAGCACATGATAGACAGCGCCAACGCGTTGGCCGCAGTCCCGCTGGCACAAAGAAAGAAATCCAGATCATTGGTCTCAAACACGTCCTTCAGAAGCAATCCGACACGTTCTGTCAGGTCATCGCCGCCATAGCTCGGCGCTGTCCCCCTATTCGCGGCGGCAATCGCTTCAATCACACGCGGGTGTGCAGGCGCGGATGTATCGGACGAGAAATCCATCTCAGAACGCCGTGTCAGGCGTTTGCCACATCAAATGCTGGCCGCCATCAGAAGCAATCATCTGGCCTGTAACACTATCGGCATCGATTAGGTAACGCACAGCCTTGACGATTTCAGCAGGACAGGACCCTTCCTGCGTCAGGGTTGCGGCCTTTTCAGCCTCAAACTCGCCCGGCTTTTGATGTACGTTTTCCAGCGTCGGTCCCGGACCAATCCCATTGACGCGAATGTTTGGTGCGAAGGACTGTGCCAGCGTCCGCGTCGCCGTCCACAAGGCTGACTTTGAAAGCGTGTATGAGAAGAATAACGGGTTCAGCTTCAAGACACGCATATCGATCATATTGATGATCAGGCCCGCCTCGTCTTCCGGTAGCGCGCGCGCAAAGTGCTGAGACAGCAATACGGGCGCACGCAAATTCGGCCCCATATGGAAATCCCAATTCGACTTTGTGTGATCTAAGGCCGTGTCATTCTGGAAAGTTGACGCTGAGTTGACCAGCAACGTTAACGGCCCGCCAAGCACTTCCTGTGCAGCGCGCGGCAAGGTTGCGGCGCTGGTTTCATCAGCAAGATCAGCTTGCACCAATTCTGCTCGACCGCCAGCCGCGCGGATTGTGGCAGCAGTCTCTTCTGCACCTACACTGGAATTTCGGTAATGGACAGCAACAGACCACCCATCTTCGCCCAGCGCAATCGCAATGGCTTGCCCTAAGCGCGCGCCAGCACCGGTAACCAAAGCCCGGCGCGGTCCAGAAGCGACCCGGCTAGCCAATCAGGCCTCGCACGCCGGCCAGAAGATTAAAGCCATTGATCAGTCCCAAAAGATAAACCCCGTAGACACATAGCATGGTCATAGCAGCCAGTCGGCTAATCCGCGACTTTGGAATGATGAACAGCGCTAATGTCAACGCCGCCGCAGCCAGCGCCCAATGGTCATAATTTGCAAATCCTGGTGCAATTTCAACCGGGCCAAACAAAGCTATAATTCCGCCAGCGCCCAAAAGGTTGAACACGTTAGAGCCAAGCACGTTACCTATAACAATATCAGCTTTCTTGCGCAGGGCTGCCGCAATACCAGCGCCAAGCTCTGGCAATGATGTCCCAATGGCGAGCAAGGTGAGTCCGATTAACTCCTCGGAAATATCAAACTTGCGGGCAATACCAACGCCGCCTTCAACGATCAGATGCGCGCCAATGGGCAAGCCGATAATTCCGACGGCAAGGCAGGCCCACATCTTGAAACCGGTTAAAGAGGGCGCGTCAGTATCAAGGCCAACGTCAACGCCGCGCTTTGCAGCCGACAGCGTGTGAGTAACGGTCATCGCGGCATAGGTCAGTAGCGACAGTAGAAAGGCAACGCCCACATAGGCTGGCAGCGCCGTTATTGATGTTGCTACGATCCACACGGTCGTCGCAAGCAAAACAAACAAGAGCGCGCGCCATTGCCCAAACCCGCCAGTTGCAATCGGCGTTATGAGCGCTGGAACTGCGAGGACGAGCCATACATTGGCGATGTTAGAGCCAACCACATTCCCCATGGCCAGGGCTGGGTATCCATCGAGCGCAGCCCCCAGCGTGACGACCATCTCGGGCGCAGACGTACCAAACCCGACAATAAGAATGCCTGCCACTAGTGGCGAAACACCCATTTTTCGAGATAGCGCTACAGCGCCATTAACAAGGAAATCACCCGCGAAGGCGAGAATGACAAGGCCGCCAATCAAGGCGGCATACAGGCTAATATCGCTCATCGCGACGCCTTTATCCGCTTAGTCCAAGCGTTTGAAATCAATCAGGTTCAGGACGCCGAACAGTACGACTGTAATGAGAATAGCCCAAACGGATGCATGCATGGTTTCAACCCCGAAATACAACTTGAACGCTCTGTTAGACTGTGTTCGTTCGTTTGGCGAGCCTCGAATTCAGATAAGGACATGTCATGGCGACGATCCGAACCCGTTTCTTCCAATCATGGTTCAGAATGACGCGCTCAATGACACTGGGCGTCCGCGCTGCGGTTGAGAATGAACGCGGCGAGATCCTGATGGTCAAACACACCTATATCGCAGGTTGGCATTTGCCCGGCGGGGGCGTTGAAAAAGGTGAGCCGGCCATTCAAGCACTTACACGCGAACTGGCTGAGGAAGGCGGCGTCAAACTTGGTGGCACGCCCCTGCTTTTCGGGGTGTATTCAAATCATAAAGTATTCCGCAATGACCATGTCCTCCTGTACCGCGTACCGCCGGGATTCTGGACGGAAACAGAAGCACAGCATGGTAGAGAAATCGCTGAGAGCCGCTGGTTCGACCCGCTCTCGCCACCTGACGGAACCACGCCGGGTACGCGGCGGCGCCTTGCTGAATTGTATCAAGGCAGAACGAGTGAGCCTTACTGGTAGTCCTAGCGCAAAGCCATGGACAATAGCGCCAGAACTGCAGGCATGCCGACAAATACAGCGCCCGTGACGAGTAAAGATTTGAGATTTATTCTCGTAGGAAGCGTGCGCTCTGTCATACAAACCAGAAAGCCAGCAAAACAAGGCATGATTGCGGATCGTACTTGGGCGCAATTTGGGCGATTGAGTTAAATCGACGTTAACGGGCGATAGCGTACACATCATCAACATGTCGGGGATATCCCCAATCCCGACATGCTAAGCAGGTCTGCTCGCGGCCGGTATCCCCTTTCCGGCAAGCGCGACTGGCCCGGAACACTGACGGTCACGCTCTTCCCCTTTGAGCGTGGCCGTTTTCGGTTCAAATTTACGCCTCTCGCGCTGCCGCCCGAACGTAAAGAAATCCCGTGTAGAGCGACAAGACAGCCGCAAAGGAGATCAACCCAATCGACGCCCAATAGATCGCAGGTTGCGGCCAGCCGAGCCATGCGAGATATCCGCCGATCCCAGCCATTTCAAACATGGTCTTCCATTTCGCCAGACGTGTGACTGGCAACGTGACCCTCGGCCGTAGCCGGATCAAAGTTACAAACAGGTCGCGCGCAATAATGGCGAGTGTGGGCGCAAGCAGGATCCAGTGCCAATCTGCGCGGTAGCAGATCGCCAGCAGGCTAATTGCAACAAGCAGCTTATCCGCAACCGGGTCAAGAAAAGCGCCAAACGCACTGACAGCGCCGAGTTTACGTGCCGCATAGCCATCTACGAAATCAGTGGCAGCAACCAATGTGAACCAGACAAATGGGCCCCATGTCGGAGCCTTAGTCTGATAAATTGTCCAGCCGACAAAAAAAGCCAGGATGCAGCGCGTAATCGTCAAGGCATTGGGTAGCCATTTCATCGACATGTCCGCGTCCTGCCCTCAAAACTCATCGGCCTATGACATAGACCGCGATACTGGTCACGGGTCAATTTTCACCGCCCACCACGACGTCACACAAGTATCATGCAATCAACTTATACGCCGTTCTTATGGATCAAAAACGCCCGAAATACCGCAGCGTCTTCATCTCAGACCTGCATCTTGGATCAAAGGGCTGCCAAGCCGATGCTGTATGTGAATTCCTGAAAGCGAATACATGCGAACAGCTCTATCTGGTTGGCGACATTATTGACGGGTGGCGACTGAAAAAGAAATGGTTCTGGCCGCAAGCCCACACCAATGTCATTCGCCGCATTCTAACCGCATCGAAACGCGGCGCCGATGTGAAATACATTGTCGGTAATCATGACGAATTCCTGCGGGCATTTCTGCATTTCGGTGTCAGCTTCGGTCAAATTGCGATCAAGAACCGCCTTATCCACGAGGGCAAGGATGGCAAAAAATATCTCGTCGTGCATGGCGACATGTTTGATGGCCTGATGCACTCCAATCGTAAATGGCTGATGTTTCTTGGCGATTCCGTCTACAATATGCTCTTGTCGGCTAACACCAACCTGAACAGCATCCGCCGCCGCCTCGGCATGCCTTATTGGTCGCTCTCCAAAGCTCTTAAAAAGCGCACCAAAAGGGCGATGAATTTCATTCACAATTTCGAAGAAAACGTCGCGGCCTATTGTAAACGCAAAGGCTATGACGGCGCGATATGCGGTCATATCCACGTCGCTGAAATCCGCGATATTGACGGCATTCGTTACATGAATGATGGCGACTGGGTGGAATCCTGTACCGCGCTGGTTGAGCATCATGACGGCACCTGGGAACTGGTTGAACACAAACCGGCATATCAGCGCGCCGAAAGTCCGGCACAGATTACGCCCAAGAAAGTACCTGTTCCTGCCTAATCACGATCTGGCTTGATTCAAACATGGCACAAAGAAAAGCCCCGCAGCCAAATGGCTGTCGGGGCTCATATTTAAGTCAGTAGTGCTTAAGGCTAGAACGTCGCCGAAAGGCTGGCAGAGAAACTCGTGCCGCGCTCGTAAGTATTGAATTCCGTGCGCCCGAGCGTGCCACCGTTTAACTGGAACTCTTCGTGCTTTTCGCCCAGCAGGTTACGGCCGCTCAGGCTTAGCGTGAAGTCCTTGTCATTGAAGTTAAAGTCACGGCGATAAACAAGATCAAGCTGCGCGCCCGGATTTTCAATCACGTCAGGCAGTTCGCGGCCCGGCAGGTTGATACCTCGTTGCATGATCCGCTCATCAACCCAGCCCAGAAGCAAAGTGAGCTGACTATTGTCGGTCTCATACCCAAACTGCATGTTGAGAATATTCTCAGGTGTACCTTGGAGTTGAGCTCCATTGATCGCAAAGGCAGATGCCGGGACAAAATTACCGGTCACAGGCTCAAAAATCAGATCGGTGTCAGACGCGATGATTTCAGAGTCAGTATAGGTGTAGTTAGTCGAGAACAACCAATCATAGTCTTCCAGCCACTCACCGCCAAATGGCATCGTGAACTTGGTACGATACTCCAGCTCAATCCCTTGCAACTCGGCTTTAGGTGAGTTGATGAAAGTGGTCTCAAAGACGAAGGTCGAGGTCGAGAACTGATATTCTTCAATCGGATTCTCAATCTCCTTCATGAAGGCAGCCGCCGTAATGAACTGGTTGCGACCAATATAATATTCTAGACGCGCATCATAATTGGTCAGCTCACTATCAATCAGCTCACTGTTACCACGATAAGAGCGATCAGAGACCGGATCAACGTATTGCGACAGAGCCAGTTCCCGGAATTGTGGACGAGCAATTGTCTCAGAATAGCCAAGACGCAGTTGCAGATCGTCAGCGAAGTTCCAGGTGATCGTTGCGGCTGGCAGGATATAGTCATTGTTCAGGTTGACCGTACCTGCGCCTTGATTACCAAAGCGGTCAAACGTGCGAACAGTCTGCTCAGCTTCTTCATAACGGGCGCCGATCGTCGCGCGAATGAAGGAGGTGATATCAGCATCAACCTGCGCAAACGCTGAGTTCACATCCAACGACGCTGTATAGGAATCGTTTGGCGTGGTTACTTCTTGCAAAACAAAGCGCGCCGGATCGATATTGTCTGGCGAGAACAAGAAGTCAGGGCGCGCCTGCTCAATGCCCGGCAGGTTCGTGTTTCCGCCGACGAAGCGCAGAGCCAGGAAGTTATACTCACGCTCTGTTGAGGCATAATCGACGCCGCCAGATATAACAGCTTCCTTGCCCGCACTTCCAAGATCGAGCGTGTAGGCTAAATCCGCACCGCCGCTGACAACATCATCTGTCAGATCAGAAAACCGGATCCGGTAATTGCCGGACTCGTTATATAGGGGAACGCCAGTCACATCCGGAAAGCGACGTAAAGTTCTTTCATACGGGGCATCACGCGTTGATTGGGCAACCGCGCCGCGCCAATTCACTTCCAGCGCATCAAATACGTGCTCGCCGCGAAGCTGGAAGAAGGCCAGTTCGCGCTCAAACCAGCCCGAAGACTCGTCGTTAACATCCGCGCCTTCGTTGAAGTCGAAGCCATTGGAAATCTGCGCTTCCTTTGAAGTCGAGTGGACATAGAAGAGTGTACCGGTAACCTGGTTTTCATTCAGTCCGATCGTCGCAGAGCCGAGCGCATTTAGCGTCGTGTCTTGCGTTGTTTCGACCACATCAAACTCAGACCCCAAAATACCTGCTTCAACGAACTGGCGTGTCGCGCGCTCGGTGGTCCAGCCAGAATCAAAGCCAACTGTACCGATCAGACCAATATCAAAATCGCCTGCATCAAAGCTCATCCCGCCATCGACCGAGACATTATAGTCCGGATCAAGGTTCTCGCTCTGAATGACACTAAGGGGTGAATTTACGAGGCTCTCGCCCACGATTTCAATTTGGGCATCTGTCTGTGTACGAAGCGGCATGCTTGAACTGATGAGACTTGCAAGGGGTCCAGGAATATCGCGGAGGCCGTCGTCATAACCAGTCCAATCTGAGTCGCTACCATAGACAAAAATACCAGTCTTAGATGTCGTCTCTGTGTTGGCACCAATGCCAGTCTTGAACTTGAGGAAATTCTCGCTCGGCTGACGCAAAGTCTTCAAGTCGATCAAACCGCCGCCAAACTCACCCGGATAGTTGGCCGAGAAAGTCTTTTGAACAGCCGCGCCATCAAGCACGCCTGATGGGAAAAGGTCCAGTGGGACGGTCCGGCGCAGCGGCTCTGGGCTTGGTAGCGGCGATCCGTTCAGCAAAGCAGCCGAGTAACGATCACCCAGTCCGCGAACATAGGCAAATCGGCCGCCGACGACACTCAAGCCACTCAGGCGTGTGAGCGCGATGGCAGCGTTAGCATCGCCTGATCGCAGCAAATCCTCAGAAGACAGGAAGGAGGCAACCTGCGAGGTTTGCCGCTGCGGTTCAGGAATGAACTGACCGCGCACAATGACTGTTTCCAGCTGGCGCTCTTCTGCTGGCGCTTCCTCGGTAGCATCCTGTGCAAAAGCGGATGGCGCAGCGGCTAAGGCGAGCGCCGTAGACAGCAGAATAGAATATTTTGATGAGCGTTTCATGCGGATGGACCTTTTCAAGTTCAAGGCAACGTGTGAGCCAACAGCGCGAGTTCCGCGAACCTATCGACGAAGGAAAAAGGAATAACCGGGACGATGTTGAGCACCGTCCCGGTCGAGTGAAAGTTTAGCAGGGGTTAGAAGCCTCAAGGCCACATGACCAACCCTGCCACCATGTATCGTTCGCGTTCTCAACCGCGCCGATATAGTCGACATCCGTGAAGAATGGATCGAGCGTTGTTTCATCAAACGGCGTTACCGCAGCTTCAGCAGTTCCGTTGATGAAGCCCTGGATGAGCGTATCGGCTACAGTCGTTGAGTTGTTCGCATCAGCCGCAACAGAAGCTACCGCCGCTGGTGTTTCCGGATCATCATCCGTCAGACCAGCACCGTTCGTACCACAGTCAAACAAGACCGAGTTAAAGGTCGGGTCAGTTGCCACACCAGAGTACGTGCTGCTATCGCCGTCACCTGCGGTCGCGTCCCAGTCGATACAGGCATTCTCGTAGGAGATAACACCATTGACCAGGCGGCCAATCGAACCTGAGTTTGACTTAAACGCTTCGTCAGCATCGCTACCGACAAAGGTAAAGTTCACAATGGTTGGGCTGGAAGACAGGGTACCGGTCGCTGCTGGCACCGAGCTTTGCTCAGTGATGTTGTCACCGCGGCCAGCCGTTTGAGATACAATCGCAAACTGGATGTTGCCCTGGTAGCCATTGTCGGTGTCGATTGATTCATCGTCATTCCCGGTCAGAACGAGGTATTTGACGTTCACATTACCGCCAAAGAATTCGACGCCGTCATCCGAGTTATTGTGGACCTGAACATACTCAACCGTGGTACCGTTGCCGACACCGCCGAATGAAATGCCGTTCAGCTCGTTACCGGCGGAGACTTCAAAACCAGCATACTTGACCTGAACATAGCGAAGCGTGCCAGAATTATCACCCGGCGTTGCGCCGCCATAGATGGCTTGCGGGTTTGACACACCTTCAATCGCGTTCTCACAGCTGACCGTGCCGTAAGCATTGCCAGTGATACAGCGATTGTTCGGCGCTTGGCCGAGAATAACCAAGCCGCCCCATTCGCCGTCAGCATCTGCAGCGTTTGGCTGCGTATCATCAAGATCCGCTTCGGACGTAAAGATGATCGGGTTTGCTGCTGTACCATTGGCAACTATTTGCGAGCCACGGTTTACAACCATGAAGTCAGCACCAGAGTTACCGAACAGCGTGACACCAGCTTCGATTGTCAGGACCGCCGGGTCACCGCTTGCTGCTGTGCCATCCGCGCCTGTATCAACACCGACATTCACGCGGCCACTAATCTCGTAGATATTTCCACGTGTCAGGCGTGTATCTTCCGTGATCGTGCCGGAGACTTCGCAGACATTCTGACCATTCTTGTCAGTGCCTGAATCCAACGTACCGGTTGGGCATGACGCGTCGTTGAATAGACCAAATGTCCAGCCTGTTGCCCAGTTATTCGTCGGCGTTTCATTTGGACCAAATGGGCCAATATAGTTTGCCGCTTCAAAGCCAAGCGTTGTGGCATCAAATGGAGTTACCGCATTTTCGGCCGTGCCGTTGAAGAATGACGCAGACAATGTGTTTGTCGCAGGGAAGACGTTATTTGCATCAGCCGCTTCTGCAGCAACCGCGGCAGGCGTCTCTGGATCATCATCCGTCAGACCTGCACCATTGCGGCCACAGTCGAAGAAGACTGAGTTGAAGCTTGGGTCTGTCGCAGCGCCTGAGAATGTTGTGTTGTCGCCGTCGCCAGCAGTAGCGTCCCAATCAATACACGCATTGTCATACGAAATAACGCCATTGATCAGGCGACCAATCGAACCTGAGTTCGATTTGAACGCTTCATCGGCATCCGTCCCGATAAACGCGAAGTTTGCGATCAACGGGTTTGAAGGGAGCACGCCGGACGCTGCAGGTACGGAGCTTTGCTCGGTGATATTGTCACCGCGGCCTGCTGTCTGCGAAACCACTGCGTACTGAATGCGGCCCTGATAGCCGTTGTCGGTATCAATCGACTCATCATCATTGCCGATAAGAACAAGGTGGCTGGCATTTACCGTGCCACCAAAGAACTCAACACCGTCATCGGAGTTGTTATAGACCTGAACATAATCAACAACGGTGCCGTTGCCGACGCCGCCGAAAGAAATGCCGTTCAGCTCGTTACCAGCCGAAACCTCAAATCCAGCAAAGCGAACTTGCAGGTAGCGCAGGATGCCTGAATTATCGCCGGTCTGGTCACCGCCATAAATGGCTTGCGGATTTGACACACCCTCAATCGCGTTCTCACAGCTGACTGTGCCGAATGCATTACCTGTAATGCAGCGATTGTTTGGCGCGCGACCGAGCAGGACAAGCCCGCCCCATTCGCCGTCATTATTTACGCCAAGATCATTGGTCGCATCGCTATCTGCGCGGCGTTCCATGTCTGCCGCACTTGTCATAATGATCGGGCGATCAGCTGTTCCGTCTGCGATTAGGGTTGAACCGCGGTTCACAACAAGGAAATCCGCACCCGACTCACCAAAGACGGTTACACCCGGCTCAATCGTCAGAGTTGCGGGTGAACCGCCAGACGCCGCGCCATCCGCGCCGACATCAACACCAACATTCACGCGGCCCGCAAGACGATAAGCAACACCGTCTACAAATGGCAGCGTCAGGTCAGCGAGCAATGTCCCGCCGGCAATGTCACAGGTCGTCAGGCCTGCAACGTCAGCACCGGCAGAAAAACCAGTTGGGCAGGACGCAGTCGAGCCGCCGCCCGTACCGCCACCGCCGCCACCACCGCCGCCGCCTCCGACGGGTGGAACAGTTGGGGTCGTAGCCCCAGGTGACGCAATGTCACTGCCTGAAGAACAAGCTGCTACGAGAATAAGCGCCAATGCACTTGCTGTAGATCGAAGGGCCATACCAACTCCTAAAAATGGCTAGAGCATTCCGGCCCGAATTTTCCAGGCCGCCTCTAGACCGGGCTAATAGATTGTTAAGATGACAGTTCAGTCACGTTGATATGACGGTTCTGTAACGCTTGCTTACAGGTTTTTTTAACTTGCTTATTAGCCCGTGGTGACGGGCGATCAGGGTCGACGACCAGGAGTCGCCTGTGCCATCAACAGGCGCGGCGCAACGTCCAGACCTTGTGACAAACGCCGGGCCGTTTTCAATGAAAAGCTCTGTCCGCGCTCAATCGCCGAAATATGATTCGGCCATAGCCCACATTTCTCGCCGAGCTGTTTTTGTGTGAGTGTACGATACTCACGCAGGACACGCACAGGATGTTCGCCGCGCTCAATCCTGATCAGAAACTGTTTTGGAATATCGGTGTCATTATCCACCGCAGAGGCGGTTTGCTGTTCAAGTTGCGCGACCTTCTTCTCAAGATCGAGTATCCTGATCTCAAGCGCGTAGACGAGATCTGTATCACCCATCATGCATCCCCGCGATCACCAATCGAATGTTGAATATATCAATCTTGATGTGGTTTTGGTGTCAGGAGAACGAAGGTTTTTTGACAGATTTGTAAAATTAGATTGCAGTTTTTCATCAGCGCTCGATGCGGAAACCACTCGAAGGCGTTCCTATTAGAAGCCGCCGCCCGTTTTAAAGCCGCCGCCTTTCCTGCCACCAGAACTGCGCTTCTTGGGAAAGGATATGCCCGGGCTACGTCGCCGTTTGGCACGCCCGCCGCCTAGAGGAAACCCAATTGATGGCCCTTTACCGCCGGAGCGAGAGGCCCCCTTGGCAACCTCCCATATCACTTCGCCGAGCACGTCAGGCAATCCAATCGTTTTGGCGCGCCCACGCCCACCAAAGCCAGGCTGTGTGCGCGGCGCTTCCCGGCGTACGGCGCGGCGCAGCCGGCTAAAAGCATCACGCGCATCAAGTTGACCAATGCTAAGCGCGGTTAGGATGTCATCAATCGTCGCCGACTTGAACTTCGCATACGGGCTATCCAGCCGCGCCGATTTAAATTGCCTTCGCAAAGCTTCCATGGCGGTCAGGTCTTCACGCAGCTCACGCGGCCGCTGATCAATCCGGCTGGCCTCAAGCTCAAGCGACATTTGCTCGCGGCGCAGGTCCACCAAACGATCAACGATCTCGTCATCATCAAGCGCCAGCGTTTCGGCAGCGAGCGAACGCAAATCCGGAAAGCTTGCTTGTTTCAAACCATCCTCGAGCAATCGCCGCGCCTCGCGCGCCGGGCCCTCTTGCTCATTACGTAGACGAATGTGTTTTTCACTGAGTTGACGATAGGACGTCTCAGCGTCGCGTATATTGCTGTCCTTCAATTCGACCTTCTCGAGCAACACGTCAGCCTTGGCCTGCAACTCATTCGCGCCACCTTTTTCAAGCGCCTCAATCTCTGCGGCTTCAAGCGCCTCAAGCGCGGCGTCAGCTTTCTCATCCTGCGTTGCCGCGTGTGCCTCTAGCCACTTGGGCAAATCAGTCAGCCGGTCATAATTGCGGTAGGCCTGATCATATTTGCAAACGCGCGCCACCCAGCCGTCCATGAACCGAATGAAAGGCGAGGCCTTGTAGTTTGATTTTCGAAAGTCACGTTTCCACAAATACTGGAACAGCGGGTCTTGACGATAGGCTTCGCCTTTTTGTTCAAGGTCATCATTGGCGATGGCGAGCTTTTGATGCGCGCGTCCAGCGATCGCTGATTGATCCTCGGCTGCTTTGACCAGCGTCTGGTACGTCTTGCGCTTCGCGAGCGCTGCATGAATTTCGGCGACCTTAGCCTCATAGGCTGCAACCGCCGCATCATGCTCTTTGGAAAGCTCAGCACGGGCATCTTCCAGCGCCTTAATGTTGGCCGAAACTGATTGCAGCTCATTCGATGTCCTGGCCACATACTCGGCATGCTGTTCCAGCAGCGCATCAGCGGCACTATGCGCGCGGTCCAGCTCCCCAATCCGATTTTCCCCGCGAATAAGGTCAAGGCGAATTGCCGCCAGCGCACTGTAGCTGGTCACCTGCGCGTCTCTGATTTCAGCCTCGCGCGCATCCATGCCCTCGGCCGCGGAAATGGCTTCACCAACTTTACGGCGCAGACTGACAATCGTACTATCGATGACACGCAGTGCGCTCTTTCCAGAAATGGTTCGGCTACTCATTCTACCACTCCAGCAACGCCCCGCCGGGCGTCTCAACAGAATAGACTGGAACATAATAGCCGCTTGGCTTCACGCCGATCACCGCATTCTGAATAATCTGATCATCATTCTTATCGGTGGCGACGCGGTCAAAAACCTCTTTGCTGACCCTCTGGCCCCAACGCGTTGTCCGCATCCTCTGCTGGTTTTCCTCGCTGACAACTGGCACCTCGACACGCCGCCCAGCTGGATCAATCGCTTCGACGATCAAGTAATAATTGCGCGCACTTGGATCATCATCAGGAATTCGGAACACGCCAGATCGCTCGACACCCGGGCCATACACAATACGAATGTCATATTGCGCCGCCACATCGCGCTCCAGAAGCTCCAGGTCACGCAGAGCGCTCATGACGCCGCTACGGTCTTTATTTCGCGCTGCCGCCATGCCGTCCTGATAATAGGTTTCGGCAAGCCGATCAGCCTCGGTATCAAGCGCTGCTGCCTGCACAACTTCCCGGGCACTGGCAATCTTGATCGGGAATGTTTCTGTAAACTCAACCCGCGCAGCTTCGGCCTTCGCCGCCGCTGGTTTCACCACGCCGTACTGATAGCCAAACCCGCCGACCACCAAAGCCACAACACCAGCCAAAACCGGCTTCAGCCATTTATCACGGGAGACATAGAGCCGCGCCAAGCGCACCGACAAGGATGGCTTTGGCGGGGTGTACGAAAACCTGTTTTCCTGAAGGGCCTTCACCCCGTCGCGCAGGATATGGTCCGGCACCTCAATACCTTGCGCGGTATAGATCTCTCGCAAGCGCTCGATCAACTCGGCCTCACGCCCGCTTTGGTCAAGTTCGCGTAGCACCATCTTGTCGCGGTGGCGCAATGTGTCGACAACATCCATGGCCAGCAGAACCTCATCGAGGCCCTGTTTATGCTCAGGCTTGGACGTCTCGGTCACAGGCGTACCTTAAGTGCGCGGGATCAGCGCCAGCGCAGCGCCATCTTCCACCAGCTTGGTTAGGCGGCGCTTGCCATCTTCAACCGCCTCGCGGATTTCCTCGGAATTCTTGGTCGATGCGACACGCATTTCTTCGATGATTTGCTGCGAGCGTTCCTGATAGGACACAACGCTATCGACCAGCATTTTCACCGACGCCGCAGACACAGTCGGGCCGTAGCCCGCCCGGGTCGCCGCTTCCTGAACTTCGCCGCCAATCTCAGCCAACACTTCAAGGCTTTGATTGACGCCCTTTTTCATCGCTTCCAAAGTCTGCGTACTTTCATGCAGGCCATGCATCCCGGTAAAGCTGGCTGTCAGCGCCGTCAGCACAACTTCATTGGTCGAGAAAAAGCTCACGGACTGCGCATAGACCCGCTCTTTCGCCGTCGTGGTCTGCACCAGGCGCGCCATGATGACTTCCGACGTATTATAACCAATCGTGATATTATCCGACAGGTCTTTCGCAACCTGATAGCGCTTGTCCTCGGCCTGCAACAGGCGCAGCTTTTCGTCGCGCGCCAGTTCCAGCTTGGCCCGCTCAGCCGGGTCATCGCCAATATAGCCTGCAACACGGGCCACGGCTTCATTCACCAACCCGCGGGCTTTTTCCAGCTCCCCGGCCGCCGTCTTCAAGACCTCAAGCGCCATCACTTCGGATTGCTTCATCGCGCCGCGAAAATCGAGATAGGCCTCAAGGATAGTCTGCTCGCGCTCGATCTGATTGGCTGACTCGTCCTGGACTTCCAGATACAAGTCCTTGATCTTGCCGAAACGCGAAGCGATATCGCCGCGCGTCATTTTCATCCAGACATTCGAGACCCGTTCCATGGTCGAGATCTTGCCGTCAGCATATTGATCAACGAGGCTCTTGGCATCATCGCGGATTGAATTGAAGGCGGTCGTGATCCCTTCATAACGCTCACCGATCTTGATCCCCGAAATCTGCTCGCGCACGACATCGTTGAATACACCAGCCTGCTCAAGCGTCCGGGCAATCGCGGCGACTTTGTCAGGTTCCAGATCGCTGATCTGTTCCAGCAGCGCGACAATCGGCGCTTGCGGAGTCTTGGCTTGACGCTTCGGCCCCAGGCCAAGCTCTTTTAAGCCGCCCATTGCGCGATCAAGATATTGTAGTGCAGACGGGCTGCTGGTTTCGACGATCTCACCCATAAGTGTTCCCCTTATCCCATTGGATTATTTGTCTTTGTTCGTCCTTAGAATAAAGGCGTTATCCGGCCAATCTGCAAGGGGCTGCGGTGCGCTTCACGCCTTCTTCACAAACTGCGTTTTGAGTTGCATCGGTCCGATACCCGGAATCTTGCAATCAATATCATGGTCGCCATCGATCAAACGAATATTAGTGACCTTGGTACCGACCTTAACCACCAGCGATGAGCCTTTGACTTTCAGATCCTTGATCACGGTCACCGTGTCGCCGTCCTCGAGTCTATTACCATTGGCATCCTTGAAGACTTTTGCGTCCGGGTCGAGACCGGCATCAGCCGACCATTCATGCGCGCACTCAGAGCAGATCAGCAGCGCGCCGTCTTCATAGGTGTACGCCGAGGCGCATTGCGGACAAGGTGGCAGCTCGGCCATTCAGACCAACGCTGCCTCGGTCTTGGCTTTCACCTCATCCATCGTGACCTCTGGTGCCAGCTCAACCACTTTCAGCCCGCCCGGGACGACGTCGAAAACGCCCAAGTCAGTAATGATCCGGTCGACCACTTTCTGGCCTGTGAGCGGCAGGGTACATTCTTTCAGCAGCTTGGCTTCACCGCGTTTATTGGTGTGGTCTGTGATCACCACGACGCGGCCGACGCCCGCGACCAGATCCATTGCGCCGCCCATGCCTTTGACCAGCTTGCCGGGGATCATCCAATTGGCGAGGTCGCCATTCTCCGCCACTTCCATTGCGCCGAGGATCGCCATGGCAATCTTGCCGCCGCGGATCATCGCAAAACTCGTCGCGCTATCGAAATAGGCGGTGTGCGGCAGCTCGGTAATGGTCTGCTTACCGGCATTGATGAGGTCAGCATCCTCCTCACCCTCATAGGGGAAAGGCCCCATACCAAGCATACCGTTTTCGCTTTGCAAGGTGACCGTCATCCCATCCGGGATATGGTTGGCGACCAGCGTCGGAATACCGATGCCAAGATTGACATACCAGCCGTCTTGCAATTCCCCAGCGGCCCGCGCCGCCATCTGATCACGTGTCCAGGGCATTAGGCGTTCTCCCGCTTACTTACGGTCCGCTGCTCGATCCGTTTTTCATGCTGGCCTTGAATCAGCCGATGCACATAGATACCGGGAATGTGGATTGCGTCTGGGTCAAGCTCGCCCGGCTGGACGATCTCTTCAACTTCCATGACACAGACCTTGCCGCAGGTCGCAGCGGGCGCGTTGAAATTGCGCGCCGTCTTGCGGAATATCGCATTGCCTGTCGTGTCGGCTTTCCAGGCTTTAACGATGGCGAGGTCGGCAAAGATGCCTTCCTCCAAAATATAGTCTTCACCCTTAAAGGATTTCACGTCCTTGCCCTCGGCAATCACGGTACCCACACCCGTTTTAGTATAAAAGCCGGGAATACCTGCGCCGCCCGCGCGCATACGCTCAGCCAACGTACCTTGCGGATTGAATTCCAATTCCAGCTCGCCAGAGAGGTATTGGCGCATGAACTCGGCATTTTCGCCGACATAAGAGGAGCACATCTTCTTGACCTGCCGCGTCTGCAGCAACAGCCCCAATCCGAAATCATCGACGCCGGCATTGTTTGAATAAACCGTCAGATCCTTCGTCCCGGCATCACGGATAGCTGCAATTGAAAGCTCGGGAATTCCGCACAAACCAAATCCGCCTGCCGCAATCACCATGCCGTCAAACAAGACGCCATCCAGCGCTTCAGTCGCATTGTTATAGACTTTGCTCATTCACCCAGTCCCTCCAGATTGTGCAGTGCAAAAGTATGGCCTCGTAATGCGTTAGATGAATAATCAATGCAAGTTGCGTATAATTGATAGGCGACTAATTTACCGTCTTGGCCCGTGCCAAATCATAAGGCGCGCGCTATCTCTGAAATCAGAAGCCAAGCAGGGGTATACATGTCGGACCTGAACACAAGCCAGCGCCATCCGCGCTACACCACCATCGCCATTGTGCTGCATTGGCTCATCGCTCTCGCGATTATCGGTATGATTTTCCTTGGCTGGAACATGGGCGAGAATGCCAAACTCTATCAGATCCACAAATCCATTGGCATCTCAATCCTTATCCTGACCATTGCCCGCATTGTCTGGCGCCTGATGAACCCACCGCCGCCACTTGGCAATGATATGCCAAAGCTTGAAAAAACGGCCTCCCACCTGGTTCATCTCGGCTTTTACGGGCTCATGCTGGCCATGCCACTGACGGGCTGGCTTCTGGTCTCGACAACCTATGAGTTCAATATCTCCACCGTTCTGTTTGGCGTTGTGAGTTGGCCAGATATTCCCGGCGTCGGTTTTCTGGCGAACGAACAAGGCCATGGCGCGGTAGAATTCGTTCACAGCAAGCTTGCCTGGCTGGCGCTCGGCTTGCTAGCGCTGCATGTCGCTGGCGCAATTAAACATGAGATCACGGATGAATCCGGCGTCCTCAAACGCATGATCCCCGGCCTGTTTGGCAAAACTGACGGACCGCCAGCACCGGCCCGCGGCGCGGTCGCGGCGTTTGGCCTCGCCGTCCTCGTCTTTGCCGCCATCACGCTTCCCCCCGCCCTAATGCGCGGCGGCTCAAGCTCGGCGTTTGATCTTGATTTCAAAGCCGCTAACTGGACCATTGACCACGACGCCTCGGCCCTCACCTTCTCAGGTGATTATGACGGCACGCCCTACAATGGCGGTTTCGACAAGTGGGACGCAGCCATCATATTCTTACCAGACGATCTTGCCGCAAGCCGCGTTGAGGTCGCCGTTGACCTGGCGTCTGTCACCGCCAACCTGCAACGCTACGCCGATGACCTACGCGACACGGAATGGTTCAATGTCGCCGATCACCCCATAGCGCGCATCTCACTGAACAATTTCGCTATTACCGATACCGGCTACACCGCTACTGCAGCAGTCACGATCAAAGAGAATACGGTTCAGGCCCCGTTTACATTCGAACTCGCTATAACTGGTGATCGCGCCCAGATGACCGGAGGTGCGGACCTGTCGCGTATTGCTCTTGATCTCGGCCTGACAAGTGATGCTGATGCCGATTGGGTCGCTGATCTCGTCCGTGTTGATGTCGCGATTGAGGCCGACCGCACGCCCTGAATTGCGCGCGATCCCGCCATTTATGAATCGCTTTGCACAGGCATTTGCCAGAAAATCCCGTATTTACTGCTATTTAACCAAGACTCTTGCGCGTAGGTTTGCACATGTTAGCGTCCTTGAACCCGCGGTGCCTGCGCCGCGCTGATTCGCAAGGGGGCATCAGATGGGCCTGACTGTAGAAAATACGCAAACACAACGCGCTGAAACCATGGAAGTCGTTGAAAGCTGCTTGGCCGTCGCGGGCTGGGATTTCCAGCGCGATGAAGACGATGAGTCGCTGCAATGTATCGCGGCCAGCCGCTGGGGCGATATGGGCGGCATGTTCGCTGCGCGCAGTGAGCCACCAGCGCTGCACTTCTCGATCACGCTTGACGTCAAACCCACCAGTGCCCGGCGCGCGCAAATCGCTGAACTGGTGATGATGGCAAATGAGCGCCTGTGGCTCGGCCATTTTGATTATTGGGCCGAAGAGGGCGTCATCATCTTTCGCCACGCACTTCCAATGCTGGATCGAACAGAGCCACAAACCGGCGAAGTTCGCGCCGTTATGGCCGCAGGTCTCGACGCGGTGAACATGTTCATTCCAGCCTTCAATTTCGTCATCTGGGCGGGCAAAACGCCATCCGAGGCGATGGAAGCGGCGATGTTCGAAACGGCAGGCGAAGCCTAAACCCGCCGCCATCGACCTTGACCAGACGTCTCAGCGAGCTAGTCCGGCGTCAAGCCGTACTGCGCTTGAGGAGTAAATGTCATGCCTGATACAAAGCCACACCTCACCCTGATTGGCGCAGGCCGCATGGGCTCAGCGCTTGTTGGCGGCTGGCTGAAATCAGGTCTTGGCGGCCAGATCGATATTATCGCGCCGCGTCCGAGCGCGCAGGTCCAGGCTTGGCACGCTGCTGGCGACATTCGCCTTAATCCAGCCGCAGCCCCAACTGGCGTTCTGGTCATCGCCGTCAAGCCGCAGGTCTTTGGCTCGGTTGTCGATGATATTACGCAGTTCATCGGCCCTGATACGCTGGTCGTGTCAGTCATGGGAGGCGTATCTCTCGCCACGCTCCAAGCCAGGCTCGGCACCCAAAAAGTCGCCCGCACCATGCCCAACACACCGGGTCTAATCGGCCAGGGCGTCACCCTCCTCTGCCTGCCAACACCAGACGCAGCGGTTGAGAGCCAGGTGCGCGACCTGTTTTCGCCGCTTGGCGCTGTTGAAGGCCCGATCGACGAGACGCTGCTACCGGCGGCGACCGCCATATCAGGCTGCGGTCCCGCTTATGGGTTCTTGCTCGCAGAAGTCATGGCCAGCGCCGGGGTTGCCCACGGTCTTGACGCTGACTTTGCCATGCGCCTTGCACGTAAAACCGTCGAGGGGGCGGGCGCCCTGATGCAAGCATCGCCGGAAGATGCTGCAACGCTGCGCCAGAATGTTACCTCGCCGAATGGCGTCACACTGGCCGCGCTTCAGGTCTTGATGGCAGAAGATGCACTCCCATCTATATTTGAAGACGCGATTGGAGCGGCGATCGCCCGCGACAAGGCACTGGCCAAGGAAACCGAATGACTGACAGCAAGATCATCCAGAAGGGTATCAAAGCGGCGCTAAAGCTGGCGTCGACAACCCCTTGGAATGATCTCACTCTATCGGCTATCGCCAAGAAAGCTGGCCTTACACTTCAGGATTTCCACGGCGTCGCCACCCGCGACAGCCTGTCTTACGGAGTTGAAGCCTATTTCGATCAGGCGATGAGCGAAGGCTCGCTTAGCGATGACGAGGCGCCGCGCACGCGTATATTCGACGTCATCATGATGCGGTTTGAAGCCATGGAAGATGTGCGCGACGGGGCGCTGTCTTTTCTGCGCTGGCGCGACCGCTCGCTTGCCGGCCTCGCTGCACGTGTGCGTGCCCGCGCCGCGACCGCGAAATGGGCGCTGGCCTGCGCGGGGCTTGACCGCGAAACCAGCCTGCCCGGCGCGCTACACACAGCCAATCTCGCCGTTGCTATCGCATCGGCTGAGCGGGCGTGGCGCAAAGAAACGTCACCAGACCTGACACGCACGATGGCGGCGCTGGATGCGGCCCTGATCAAGGCGCTTGAGCGGACGAATATGATCAAGAGAGCCACAGGCCGCAAGCCCGACGCGGCGGGCGAACCTGCCGCCTAGTAGGGCAGGCGCAGCCGTACGCGCAGCCCGCCAAGCCCGCTTGTTTCTAATCGAATATCGCCGCCATGCGCGCGCGCAAAATCTCGCGCCAATGTGAGGCCAAGCCCGGTGCCGGGAACATTCTGCGTGCGCGCTTCTTCAAGGCGATGGAAAGGTCGAAACGCATCTTCGCGGGAATCCTCAGGGATGCCGGGACCATCATCATCGATCAGGATCTCGGCCATTTTCGGCCCCTTAATCAGCGTGATCTCACAGCGCGTGCCATAGCCAACAGCATTTTCAATCAGATTAGTCAGCGTCCGGCTCAGCGCCATTGGCCTCACCATGACTGTCACCTCTGGAGCGTCCAGCACATGCGCGCCATCGGTTCGGCTCGCCGTTGCCTGGGCAATATGGTCAAGCCGTACAGCATCAGGTTGCTCACCCTCTTCACCGCTGGCAAAGGCCAGATACTCGTCCAGCATGCCTGCCATATCGTCCAGATCAGACCGCGCCCCTTTGATCTCATCGGTTTGTTCCAGCATGGCGAGTTGCAGCTTTAGACGCGTGAGCGGCGTGCGTAAGTCATGACTGACGCCCGCCAGCATGGACGTGCGCTGATCAGCAAATGCCGTCAGCCGTGCCCGCATATCCATCACTGCGCGCGCTGCATCGCGAATTTCGGTAGCGCCGGACGGCCTGAAGGATGGCATATCCCGGCCACGCCCAAACGCTTTCGCCGCCTCTGACAGTTGCAAAATCGAACGCACTTGATTGCGCAGGAACCCAAACGCTGTTGCCAAGAGTAGTAGCGTGCCGAGAAGCACCCAAACGATCATGAAATGCGTATTGGCCGCCAGCGCGCGCTTGCGATCAATCAGCACTTGCGCAGTATCGCCGTTCGGCAGGGCAGTGCGGAAGTCCAGCATGTCACCGCGGGCGACAGATTGCACTTGCACAGGCTGATCGACAAAACTTTCAAGCTGCACGCGCAGGACGCCGCCATAGGCAAATTTAGCACGCGCCGTGTCCGGCCAAAGCTCTGGCTCGGCCATCGCGCAGTTCAGTGTCAGTCCGAGCTTGGTTTCGAGATATGCCTCATCAGCCTGCGTATGATCCGGCTCCTGACAAAGGTCTGAAATCAGGCTGATCTCGCGCGCAATCGACTGAGACAGTTTCGCGTTCACGCCGCGAATATGGTATTGGTAATAATACAGTGTCGTGATCACAAACATCGCGACAACCGGAATTGCCACGAGCGCGGCGAGCCGGGCCGAAAGCCCTTGCGGGGTATAATCGCGAAGGCGAAATCCTGACATGCTTGCCCTTACGCCTTTTCCAGCATCACGTTGGTGCGGTCTTTGTGGACGATGCGATAGTCATGGCTAAGCAGCAACGCTTCACAATCACGCTTCCATCGACCTGCATGGCAGCGCTCCATAACGATGGCGTTTGGATATAGTGCCTCTGGCGCCGTTTCAAAAAACGGAAACAGGATTCCATCCTCAAACCCCTCCACGTCGATCTTGAGCAGATCAAGCTTTAGCGCGCCCGCTTTTTCCAATAAGGCGAGCATAGTTGTGACCGGCACCTCGATTGTGGGCGCGCCCTCTATCGCTACGGCAGAGGCCTGACCCGCCGCATCGGGTACAGATAATTGCAACCGTCCGTCCTCTGCCCCGAGCGCTGTCTGGTGCAGATGCATGTTCAGGCGCGCGCCAATCTGCGGGTTCATAACGCCAAGATTCGCACTCAAACGCTCAAACATGTTGGGCTGCGGCTCGGCCACGATCAGGGTTCCGCTTTGCATAAGCGACGCAACATACAAGCTAAACACTCCGGCATTGCCACCAATATCCAGAAAGACCCCGCCCTCGCGTGGCATCTTGCGCGCGCAGAAGGCATATTCCTCGCGGGCATAGCGATGTGGAGCCAAAAGCGCTTTGATCTCGCTATTATTATTGACCAGATGCAGCCTGGCTTTGCCGCCATACAGGCCAACATCCAGTGGCCCATCATTCATCGCCCGTACGCCCTTTGCCACGAGCTTGCGCATCTGCCCGCGGCCAAGCGGCGTATGCCGCGATAAGCCCAGCAAAGCCGACGTGACCAAGCCGGGGCGATGGGTTCCTGAAGGGGGCGCTGAGCTCATGATTTTTGTATAGGCAAGCACGGGCGATTTGGGTAGGTGGCAATTGCGTGAACGAAGCGCAGCAGGCGAGCGTACACACGCCCTTTCCAAACCCGTTCAAATATGCGACATGCGCGCGATTGAAGCGAGTAATTTTGCTCTCTAGCCCGGCTGGACGACATCCCGGCCACGGCTGAATGGCAGAAACTTTCTTCAAAACCACAAAAACAGCCTTCACGGCCATTGAAAAGAAAGACGATACACGATGTCGATCACACCTGAGCGTAAAGCTGAACTGATCAAGAAATTTGCCCGCACCGATGGTGATACGGGTTCTCCGGAAGTCCAGGTCGCAATTTTGACCGAGCGGATCAACAATCTGACGGATCACTTCCAGACCAATAAAAAAGATAACCATTCCCGCCGCGGTTTGCTGACCATGGTCGCAACCCGCCGGAAACTCCTCGACTATGTGAAGAGGAAAGAAGAAGGGCGCTACACTGCCCTGATCGAAGAGCTCGGCATCCGCCGCTAGGTCTTCACCTAAACAGCCCGCCGATCATGGGGATCTGGCGGGCTTTTTCGTATGTATATGAAAGACAAATCGTATGTTTGATAAACACTCAGTCTCGCTGGAATGGGCCGGCCGGACGCTGACAATTGAAACGGGCCAGGTTGCCCGCCAAGCCGATGGCGCTGTGATGATCACCTATGGTGAAACCACGCTATTGGCGACCGCCACTTTCGCAAAATCTGCGAAACCGGGACAGGATTTCTTCCCGCTGACGGTCAACTATATGGAAAAATACTATGCGGCTGGCCGCATTCCCGGTGGTTTCTTCAAGCGTGAAGGGCGTCCAACTGAAAAAGAGACACTGACCTCACGTCTGATCGACCGCCCGATCCGCCCGCTCTTTGTTGATGGCTTCAAGAATGAAGTCCAGGTCGTGCTCACAGCCATGTCGTACGATCTCGAAAACGATCCGGACATCATTGGCATGATTGGCGCTTCTGCAGCTCTGGTTCTATCTGGCGCGCCGTTCATGGGCCCGATCGGCGCGGCACGCGTCGGCTACAAGGACGGCGACTATATTATCAATCCAAGCATTGATGCGCTGCCAGACTCCGAACTCGACCTTGTTGTCGCCGGCACCAAAGACGCCGTGATGATGGTTGAGTCGGAAGCCAAAGAATTGTCAGAGGATATTATGCTTGGCGCCGTCATGGCGGGCCACGAAGCGATGCAGCCAGTGATCGATGCGATCATCCAGCTGGCTGAAGCAGCGGCTAAGGAGCCATTTGAGTTTGAGGGCGAAGACCTTTCAAAGGAACTGGCCGCGATCCAGAAACTCGTCGGCAAGGATCTCTCCAAAGCCTACTCGATCACCGAAAAGCTGGAGCGCCAGGCCGCTGTTGGTGAAGCGCGCACGAAAGCCGCTGAAAAGCTGGTTGCGACAGAAGACAATGCCGACGGCATGAGCGAGAACGTGTTCAAGTCTGCGTTCAAAAAAGCCGAAGCAAAAGTCGTACGCGGCGATGTCATCAAGACTGGCAAGCGTATTGATGGACGCGCCCTCGATCAGGTCCGCCCGATTGAAGCCCAGGCTGGCTTCCTCAACCGCGCGCATGGCTCTGCCCTGTTCACACGCGGCGAGACACAAGCCATTTGTGTAGCCACACTCGGCACCTCTGACGATGAGCAATACATCGATGGGCTGGACGGCTTGCACAAAGAAAAATTCATGCTGCACTACAACTTCCCGCCCTATTCGGTCGGTGAAACAGGCCGCATGGGTGGCACTAGCCGCCGCGAAACAGGCCACGGTAAGCTTGCATGGCGCGCTTTGAAGGCGGTCCTGCCAGAGCACGAAGACTTCCCATACACGATCCGCATGGTCTCTGAGATCACCGAGTCGAACGGCTCGTCTTCAATGGCGACTGTGTGTGGCTGCTCGCTGGCCATGATGGATGCGGGTGTCCCGCTGAAGCGTCCGGTCTCTGGTATCGCAATGGGTCTGATCAAGGATGACGAGGGCATTGCTGTCCTGTCTGATATTCTTGGCGACGAAGACCATCTCGGCGATATGGACTTTAAAGTCGCCGGCACAGAAGCGGGTCTGACAAGCCTTCAGATGGATATCAAGATTGCGGGTATCACCAAGGACATCATGAAAACTGCGCTTGAGCAGGCCAAAGGTGGCCGCATGCACATTCTCGGTGAAATGGCCAAAGGTCTCGATGGGGCCCGTACTGAACTGGCTGACAACGCACCGCAGATGGAAATCATCAAAGTGCCTTCTGACAAGATCCGCGACGTGATCGGTTCAGGCGGCAAGGTCATCCGCGGCATTGTCGAAGAGTCTGGCGCGAAAGTGAACATTGATGACGATGGCACCGTGCAAGTCTCTGCCATCGATCGTCCATCAATTGAAAAAGCCCTGAAGATGATCAAGGAGATTGTTGCCGAGCCAGAAGTTGGCGAGATTTACGAAGGCAAAGTCGTCTCAATCAAGGACTTCGGCGCATTCGTGAACTTCTTCGGACCCAAAGATGGCCTTGTTCACGTGTCACAAATTGCCAATGAGCGCATCGGTCATCCGAAGGACATCGTGTCCGAAGGCCAGACGGTTTATGTCAAGCTGATGGGCTTCGATGATCGCGGCAAAGTGCGCCTGTCGATGAAAAATGTCGATCAGGAAACCGGCAAAGAAGTAGCAGAATCGTCCGAGGACTGATTTTTTTTGCACTAACAAACAAATTACAAGAAAAGGCCGTTTCCTCTGGGAACGGCCTTTTTGCTATGGGAACGCTGAATTGGTTAAGCCCTGTTAATACTCCGGACTCGGACGATTTTTGCACCAAAAATGATTGACATATATCTGTCATATAACGTAATTGAAGTTATGTTACACTTTTATGACAGAATCAAATCCACCTCGCTGCTGGCTATTGCGGCCGCCGGTGGAGCCCTTCTCGCCCCAACAGCTATTGCGGCAACCGGATGCGACATTACCGATGGCTATGCCGCCTCACTCTCAGCCTATGTGTCTGAAGCGACAACCTGCCTACAGTCGAGCGATGCGCTCAGCGCCGAAATGGCTGATAGTGTCATCGACACGATCAATCAGGAGCGCGCTAGCGCTGGCCTGAAACCACTGGTCCGCAATGCCAGCCTGGATCAGGCCGCAGCCGCACATGCGCTCGACATGATGAGCCGCCGTTATGCTAATCACACCGATATGGAAGGCCGCGACCATGTTTACCGTGTCCGCGCGTTCAACCGCTCGCAGCTGATCGGTGCCACTGGTGCGAATGTTCTGGTCGCGAAACCGGGCGCAAACGCAGGCGATATTTTCGCCAAGATCAAGGCCGATAGCCTGAATGCTGAAAACCTTGTCCGTGATGGCTTTACGGATGTCGGCATGGCTGTCGCGGTGAGCAATGGTCAGCCTTTTATCGTCCAGATCTTCGCCGCTGTTGAAGGTGAGCTCAAACAGGACTTGCCACTGGAAGTCGCTCAGAGCACAGCCATCCGCGCTGACCTGACCGATGGTAATCGCGAAATCATCGGCTGGGGTCTGACCGACCAAGCCTCTGGCGACGTGATCGCACGTGGTAAAGCCGCTCGCCTGCGCGCTGCCTCGTTTGACGGCGCTCAAACCGCCAATCTTGATATCGTCGTGACCGATCAGGCCGCGACCTATATCCTGAAAGGCCCCGCAATTTCTGCGCGTTAGCGTCCCCCACCCCAGCGCGTGCAGACCATGGCCGGCGTCTCATATTTTGAGATGCCGGCCATTTCTTTAGTAGCTATTCTGCACGATCAGGCTCTCACTTGGGCGAGCTGCCCCAATCCATGCCTATACTCTTCTTCATCCAATCAGAAAACGTGTTGGGCTTCTCTAATTCGCGCGGGTCCAGTGAGCCATACGCGACCAATGGTCCAGACGCCGATTCAAGCCGAACGCCTGCCATGCGATGATCCATACCCATGATGCGATCGGCATTTGCAGGATCAACAATCAGCATCACACGCTCACCGCCTTCGCCTTCCAGGTCACGCCCAAAAACCAAACCATAGACTTTCTCACGGCCCCACAAACCGTAAGATGTCGCTTGCGTTTTACCGTCAAGCAGCACCTCATCATGCAGGATATGGCGACGCCATTGCAGGACGTGCATACGTTCACCAATAATCACTTTGAGATCAACCTGATTGGTACTCAAACGAACGATTTCAGCCTGCATATCTGGAAAACCCTCTCATTGAAATTTATCGAATAACAATAAACACACATTGAACTGAAGTCAATCTTGCGCTGGATCGCCAGTAACCCCTTACAAAAAACGGCCCCTTGCTTTCACAAGAGGCCGCTCAAATCAAAATGTGCAAAAAGCCTATTTCTCAGTCAGGCGCAGGAAGCGATTACGCAAATCCCGGTCTGTCTTGAAGACGCCAGTGAATTGTGTCGTGATCGTCGTCACATCCTTGTGGTGAACACCGCGCGTCGACATGCATTGGTGCTCAGCATCGATCAGAACTGCCACACCCATGGGTGCGAGGCTTTCAGTGATCGCGTCACAAATCTGCGCCGTCATGGTTTCCTGTGTCTGCAGGCGCTTTGAGAAAATCTCAACGACGCGGGCAAGCTTTGAAATCCCGACTACAGCCTGTGTTGGCATATAGGCGACAAAGGCTTTGCCGAGAAATGGTGCCATGTGATGCTCGCAATGGCTTTCGACATCAATATTCTTCAGCATGACGATATCGTCATAGCCTTGAACATCGTCAAACGTACGCGACAGGTATTTGACCGGGTCTTCATCATAACCGGCAAACCATTCGCGATAGGCTTTGACCACGCGCTTTGGCGTATCCAGCAAGCCTTCCCGGCGTGGGTCGTCGCCAGCCCAGGCGATTAGGGTGCGTACAGCTTCCATGGCTTCTTCCTGAGAAGGCCGCACGATATCATCAGCAGGCATAATGGCGTCTTTTGGGGTGATGGCATCCATGGCCATGTATCTATTCCTTAGTCTGAGGGACGGAGGTCGAGCCGGTTAAATCATCTGCCAATCAAGGCAGCAGAGCCCCGGACTTAACGCCCGCCCGAGATTGTACCCTCAGGGCGATATCTGGAACATAGGGCCGAAACCCTAAAACTTCCAGACTCTCTCTACGGTAGTACCCGCCGAATGGATCACATTGCCGGGAACACCCCTCGATCATGTGGGGCAATTCACCGCTTTTGCTGAGCCAGCGCAGCGGCTATGTGAAGACTGGCAGACAGGCACCTCGGCATGTCGCAAAAGGTGCATTCGACAATGGCTGACCCCGTCTCAACTTCTTCTGCTGCTCGCGCAGATGCAGATCGCGGATCAGGCTTTGCGGCTGAGATGGAGCGCGACAAGGCGCATCGCGCGAAAGCTCGCACAGCAAAGCCATTGCGTCGTCTCATACCCTTTGTGCTGGCCTATCCCGGACTACTGACCGCATTTACCATCTTCCTTGTGCTGGCCTCTACATTGACGCTTTTATTGCCCGCAGCCTTTCGGCTTGTGGTCGATTGCGGCTTTGGCGGCGCAGCGCAATCGGAAAGCTGTACGCGCTTTGCGCTCGGTTCAAATCTGTCGGCCTATTTCATTGCCGGGATGATTGTTGCGCTGATGCTCGGCCTCGTCAGCGCGCTGCGTTATTATTTCATCAGCCGTCTCGGCGAACGTGTCGTCGCAGACCTGCGCCGCGCGGTTTACGACCATCTGCTCGGGCTGTCGCCGCGCTTCTATGCTGAAACGCGAACTGGCGAAGTCCTTTCGCGGCTGACAACCGATACGACACTGATCCAGACCGTGGTCGGTTCGTCCATTTCTGTCGCCCTGCGAACAATTGCCACGACAACCGGAGCGCTGATCCTGATGGTCGTGGTTAGCTGGAAGCTGGCCTTGATGGTGCTGGCTGTTGGGCCGCTCATCATCTTGCCCATCCTGCTGTTTGGACGCCGCGTGCAGCGCCTATCGCGATCTGGCCAGGATGCTCTGGCAGATGCATCCGGCCGGGCGAGCGAAAGTTTGCGCGCGATAGAGACGGTGCAGGCCTTTACCCGCGAACCGGAAGAACGGGCAAATTTTGCCGGCGCCGTAGAAGCGACGTTTGATGTGTCGCTGCGGCGTATTCGGGTGCGAGCTTTCATGACGGCGGTGATTTTCTCGTTCATTCTGGCGGGGCTAATCGGCGTACTGTGGTTTGGCGCGGTGCAGGTCAAAGACGGCGCGATCACCCCCGGCGCGATGACGCAATTTGTGATGTATGCCTTTGTCGCGGTGAGCGGCGTCAGCATGCTCACCGAGACCTATGCTGAAATGATGCGTGCTGCAGGGGCGACAGAACGCCTGATGGAAATCCTTGCCGCGCGCGCTGACATTGATGCGCCTGACGCGCCAGCCAGATTGCCTGATCGGGTGGCGGGCGAGATCCGCTTTGAGGCGGTGAATTTCGCCTATCCGACCCGGCCCGATACCGCCGCCTTACAGGATGTCAGCCTGAGCGTCGCGCCGGGACAAACCGTGGCGCTGGTTGGCCCGTCCGGAGCTGGCAAGTCGACCATGTTCCAACTGCTGCTGCGGCTATATGATCCACAGAGCGGCGCGATCCATCTGGACGGCATTGACCTGCGCCAGCTTGACCCGGCCGACCTGCGCAATGCGCTGGCCATCGTACAGCAAAATGCACCGCTATTCGGCGGCACGGCGGGCGATAATATCCGCTTCGGACGCAGCGCGGCCAGCGACGAAGACATTATCGCAGCGGCCAAAGCGGCGAATGCCCACGATTTTATAAGCGCCCTGCCGCAAGGCTATGACACGCCGCTGGGCGAAGGCGCGGTAACCCTGTCCGGCGGTCAACGCCAGCGCCTCGCCATTGCCCGCGCGATCCTGCGCGATGCGCCCATCCTGCTGCTTGATGAGGCCACAAGCGCGCTCGATTCCGAAAGCGAACGGGCGATACAGGATGCGTTTGAACGCCTGTCGGCAACGCGGACAATTATTGTGATCGCCCACCGTTTGGCGACAGTGCTGAAAGCCGACCAGATCGCCGTGATGGAAGCGGGGCAAATTGTCGATCAGGGAACTCATGCAGAGCTGCTGGAACGGGGCGGGCTTTATGCACGGCTGGTTGAGTTACAGTTTGGGGTTAAGGGTTAGGTTTTTTTCACCGTAGTTTGTTTTCACCGCGCTAAGACGCTTCGCGTCACGCGGTGGGTAGCAGGTTGAGTTGTTTTGCGAAGCGCTAACGGGCTTTGCCCGACGCTTCGCGGGAGCGGGTTCCCGATCGTCGCTGCGCTCCTCCGATGAACCATGCTCAGGGCTGTGTCTCCTCCATGACCTGTGGTCATGTATCTTGTGAGCCTTCAGCTTGGTTCATGGGCGGGCGTCAGCCCGACCGGAACCTGCTACCGCGAAGCTGCGGCGTAGCCGCTCAGCGCTTCGCAAAACCACAACCCTCTCCGAATCTCCCAGCGCCAAACCCCGGACCGCCCCTCGGCGTCACGGTATGCAGGGTCTGGGCGCGCTCGGAGTGA
>CAYGPE010000029.1:0-33721 GCA_964351695.1 uncultured Hyphomonas sp.
TTCGAGCCCCGTCACTCGCGCCATTTCTTTCCTTCTAACGTATATGAGTTACGCACCACCTTCGCTTGCCGCCGCGGAAGATGTGTGAAGGAAGTCCTAAAGCAGGACAGCGAATTAGGCTTGCGCAGCTGACCAGATTTTACCTTCTGTGTGTAATAAACACTACATGCGCACCGATCCAACACCTCGTTTAAAGCTCAAGGATCTTTTGACCTTTGAACCGGTTCCTCAGACTGATGTAGAGCAGAAGCTGTGTCTTGAGCAGCAACGCTATCTGGTCGGTCTGGGTATTCTATACGGTATTTCAACGATACTCATTTCGACAACGGCGGCCGCAATATTCCTCCTGTACCATCCCGTTTGGAAAGTAGCCTTGTGGTATGTCCCGCTTGTGCTGTATTCGGTGTTTCTGATCAATACGACCCGTCGTATGCGAGGCAAGCAAGCTCCAACTCGGACAAATGGCCGGCTTATGCGGATGTCTGAATATGGGTGTATTTTTATAGGCGCCATGTATGGCTCAACTTTCTTTGTCTTTTATGCAGAAGACCAGACTTTCAACTTCTACATCATCGCTCTGATTAGCGGCTTTTGCGGATCACTGACCGGCTTCATGAGTTCGTTCCCGCGCCAGATCAGTAAATTCATTATCAGCGCGATTGTGCCGCTTCTGCTCGGTATGTTTGTTATTCAGTACGGCATGACAGGCCATGAGCTTCATCACGGTTTACTGCACTGGGGTTTCATGTTCCCAATTACAGTCGGTCTAACGGTCTATTTTTATTGTGCATTCTCGAATCACGAGCGTATGGTTGACTTAACAATCGTGACGGAGCGCTCGCGGGCGTCAGAAGAATTGCTTCGAAATGCGGTCGATGCAACAGGTGACGCGCTAGCGATCTTTGACTCTGAAAATCAATGCATCGTCGCAAATAGCATGCATCAGAAGCTTGCGGCACGTCATGGCATGTTGGCACCTGCGCCTGATGCTCAGTCCGTGAAACTAGATGGCGAATACTATGTTCGCAAACTCGTTGAGATGGAGCAGGGCCGGAAGGTGCAAACCCATATCAATGTAACCGAAGCAACGCGCCGCGAGTTGGAACTTATTGCTGCAAAGCGAGAAGCAGATGCGGCTGAAGTTGCGAAATCGCGCTTCCTGGCTTCTATGACCAGCAGTCTCAATGATCCAATCAGCGTAATTTACGGATGTTCAAGCTTGATGAGGACGTCTTCAAAAGTGCCGCTGGAAGACCAGGATGTGAGGACCTATGGCGACAGTATTTATGATGCCGTCACGACGCTGAAAGCCTTTACCGAAAAAATGTTGCGACACAGTGCAGCCATCAATCCGGAGCTAGAACCCGACCTGCAGGCTATAAGTATTGGTGAGGCTTTTGATCGACTGAAATCAAATCTACAAGCGCAAATCGGAACAGCGTCAACTAGCGTCAAGTTCGAGGCCTCCGACGACCTGCCATTGCTCCGGATCGATCCGAAAGTCATGCAACGCGTTGTCGTCGAACTTGTTAAAAACGCTATAAAGCACGGTGGTTCCGGCCGTGATGTCATAGTGAAAGCCTCAGTGCGCGATGGCGATCGTTTGCTGATATCGGTTCGCGACTTTGGTCCTGGAATGGATGATGCTCAGGTGACGCAGCTTCTGTCAGCCAAGATAGATGATCCATCAAACAAAGCCCTGAATGCCGTAGCTAGCGGCACAGGTTTCGTCCTTGCGCGCGGCGTTGCGCGCCTCAATGGGGGTGATGTATTGGTCAATAGTCGCCCGAATGCGGGCACCAATGCGATGTACTTAGCGCCGCGCAAAAGTATCCAGCGACATCAAGAGGGACTTGGTGAAGACACGTTTTCTACGAACGAGCGAGTGGCTTAATCAACTTCTCAACGAGCTGTGCATTGTGCACCGTTATGTTCGATACTGCCTCATGCGAGAACGCTGCGCCCGAGTGAAATGTTCGGCTTTGCCCCTGACATAAGCGCATCTTTGTCAGCAGGTTGTTCCGAATAGCGCTTGGATTATATCGCGGGAAGTATTTCCATGGCCTGTAGTGCAGAATTGCCTTTAGTGATGCGCCCTTATCCATAAGATCGGCGGAAAGAATTTCACTATATTCTGCACGAGAATAGCCGTATAGAGCATTGCCGATGAAATACACATTGCCCCCAAGATCAGGATACGAGCCCTCAAAGCGCGCAGCGACTATTTTGCCGTCTCTATCTGGGCCCGTCACGGCAGTGCTGTAGCCTTCAGTTTGCCAATCTGTGAACCAGTTCTCAACGACTGCCAGGCATGATGTGTAGCCAGCCCATTCAATCGAGTTAGCAATTTCGATCTCTAACTCTGTTGGTTCAACCAAGGCATTGAACTCATCTGGCGCTATCGTCGTAACCAGATAGTCAAAGTCAAAATCGCCATCGTCAGTGTGAAGCGTAATACCCGCATGTGTACGTGAGATAGACTTCGTTTTCGTAGATCTTTTGACCGTGATAGGCTCAGCAAGTTTTTCCCAAAAGGGTTGCCAACCTATATCCGGCGCTCGCAGTGTTTTGCGAGCCCCGGATATGATGAGCTTGCTGTCAATCCAGCGCAGAGCGTGGAGCGCCGGAGTGGTATCTGTGAAACCGTAGCCCATAGTTCCGACGCCGCGATGCATAAAGCGTTCAATCTTTTGCAGGTTTCTTGCGTTCAGCCAGACATCAATCGGTTCGGCAGCCATCTTTAATAAATCAGGAGACGGGGTTTGACTTGAAATTTTGTCTATAAACCTTCGCCTGAGAATTTCATATTTCGCCAGTTGATACAGTAGAGGAGGGCCTGCGCCATCCTTTATGTATGATACAAAATCGCGGTTATCATAGCGCTGCTCGCCCGTAAGATAGACTTGTTGTAAACCAAGTTCGCGAGTCCAGCGATTTGTGTGCTTATGTGCAGAACTCGCATAGCATGTGCCGAGTTCTGAGACAGTGTCAGAAAGCGAAACGGTCTCTGACTTTCCACCAATACGGTTAGATTTTTCAATGACTGTTGGCGCAAACCCACCTGCTTCAATCAGCATCTTAGCCATGGAAAGACCAGCAGGACCGGCCCCAAGAATAGCGATGCGGAGAGGAGACTTAGGCATTTTACTCACAATAGGTCGTTGAAGCATTCCGAAGCATCGTCAAGAGACGCCTATACTGCACGTAGAAGTGAAGCTGAGGTAAAATCTTACAATCGAAAAGGCAAAGGGAGGTGTTGTATTTGTATTTTTGCGCGCATCTAGGCCATGCAAGACACTATTAATACCCACCAGATGTAGCTCATACTGCTATATTTTAGCCTACAGGGCGCTTATGCCTCGTCATCTGTCGTAAGCTCGATGAGCAGATCGCCGTCTTTGACTTGATCACCCGCCTGAAACCCAATGGCTGTGACTTTGCCAGCGAAGGGGGCATTAATTGTATGCTCCATCTTCATCGCTTCCATAGAGACAAGCTCAGCGCCCGCCTCAACCTGATCACCCACTTTGACATATACCGATAGAATAACGCCTGGCATCGGCGCGTTCAAAGAACCATGACCGCCACTTGCCGATATATCAGGGGATTGTGGATCAAATGGCGCTATATCAACGCATTCTCCATCAGAAAACACACGCAGACCCTCTAAGTGCGGTAGAATGCGTCCTGTTTGGCGATGACTATCTATCACCACAACCACAGTCCCGTCGGGACCTATTTGACCCTTGAAGTGCAATGTTTCGAGTTTGGTTTCTAGTTCTTTGTTACGCCGTGCCTGAGCTGATGCATTGCGGGTCCGTGAAAGTTCATAAGTATCGCCTTTCAGTATCAACCTAAACAAAGTTGGCGCGCCTTCACTTATGCCCCAAAATATAGCCTCGGATGGTGCGTTGAGGCGAAAGCCAAGTGATTGCTCTCGTTTCAAAAGTGCAAATGCACATGCCGCAAAGTCTGATATGCTGGCCGAAGCAAACAGCGTATCTGGGTTGTCTTCAATGTATCTCGTGGACACATTACCAGAGACAAAGTCTGCATCTTTTGCGAGCTTTACTAGAAAGCCTGCGTTTGTTTCCAGCCCTGTGACAGTCGTGCTGATCAGCGCAGACGTAAGCTTACCAAGCGCCGCATCGCGTGTTGGGCCATGTGTGATAATCTTGGCAATCATGGGGTCGTAGAATGGGGAAATAGTCTGACCTTCACTCACACCAGAGTCGATCCGCGCGGTCTCATCCGGTAGGTTTAAGGACTGCAAAGTGCCAATAGATGGCGAAAAATCTGTCGCTGGATTTTCGGCGTATAGCCTTGCCTCAAAAGCATGGCCGTTCGCGGCGATCTGATCTTGTGTACGCGGTAGCTTTTCCCCCGCGGCGATCCTTAATTGCCATTCTACCAGATCAACACCGGTAATCATCTCGCTAACCGGATGCTCAACTTGAAGACGTGTATTCATCTCCATGAAATAGATGCTATCGTTGCCATCATAGAGAAACTCAACGGTTCCGGCGCCGCGATAATTTACAGCTTTGCCCGCCTCAACGCCTGCCTTAAGTAGCTTGCTGCGAACAGCGCTTGGCAAGTTTGGGGCAGGGGCTTCTTCTATGATCTTTTGATGGCGACGCTGAACGGAGCAATCGCGTTCATATAAATGGACAACTTCACCTTCGCCGTCGCCAAAGATTTGAACCTCGAGGTGACGCGCACGTTCAATATACTTCTCAATGAGAAAGCGATCATCCCCAAATGCAGATTTAGCCTCTTGCTTAGCCGATGCGAGCGCAGCTTTCATGTCCTTTTCGCTATCGACCCGGCGCATACCCTTACCGCCGCCCCCGGCCGTGGCTTTCAATAGAACCGGATATCCGATCCGCTTGGCTTCGGTTTTAAATGTCTCGAGTGTTTGATCCGTACCTTGATAGCCAGGCGTGGTGGGCACACCAGCAGCCTCCATCAGGTCCTTAGCGGCAGACTTCGACCCCATTGCGCGGATCGTCTCAGCCGTGGGGCCAATGAAGACAATTCCTGCTTCGTCCAAGGCATCAGCAAAAGCGTCATTCTCTGATAGAAACCCGTAGCCTGGGTGAACGGCATGGGCGCCCGTCCGTTTTGCAGCATCTACGATACGCTCAATTTTCAGATAGCTCTCAGCCGGGGCTGGCGGACCAATATTGATTGCCTCGTCACAGGCTTTGACGTGCGGCGCGTCGGCATCAGCGTCCGAATATACGGCGACCGTCTGAATACCGAGTTTGCGACATGTCGCAGCAACACGGACAGCGATTTCTCCGCGATTGGCGATCAAGATTTTTGAGAACTGAGCCATGAATCTACCTACATCCTGAAGATGCCGAACCTTGTCGGCTCATTCGGCGCGTTGAGGCTGGCCGAAATACATTGCGATAGAACTTGCCGGGTTTGCGCCGGATCAATAATCCCATCGTCCCAGCCGCGTGCAGATGCATAATAAGCCGAGCCTTGGGCACTATAATTGTCCTGAATTTTTTCGCGGAACGTCTTCTCGTCTTTCGAGGCCCACTTCTCGCCTTTTGCCTCAAGTCCGTCTCTCTTGACTGTCGCCAGAACGCTGGCTGCCTGCTCGCCGCCCATGACGGATATCTTCGCATTCGGCCACATGAACATGAAACGTGGGCCGTAAGCCCGACCACACATGCCATAATTACCAGCCCCATAAGAGCCACCGACAACGACTGTAAATTTAGGCACTTTTGCTGTTGCGACTGCGGTTACGAGCTTGGCGCCGTCTTTAGCAATGCCGCCGGACTCAGCTGATTTTCCGACCATAAAGCCAGTAATGTTTTGCAAGAAAATCAACGGGATATCGCGCTGGCAACACAGTTCGATAAAGTGCGCGCCTTTTTTGGCGCTTTCGGAAAACAGGATACCATTATTAGCAAGGATGCCCACCGGATAGCCATCCAAGTGCGCAAACCCCGTCACCAAAGTGCTACCATAGAGGGGCTTGAATTCGTCAAACTTAGAAGCGTCCACAATGCGCGCGATGATCTCACGGGCATCATAAGGTTTGCGCGCATCGGTTTCGACAATGCCGTACAATTCGTCTGCAGGATAAGCAGGGGGCTCTGGCGCGACTGTCACCAACTCGCCCTGTTTGACCCAGTTTAAACGGGAGACAATGTTGCGTGCCAAGCCAAGGGCATGATCGTCGTCTTCGGCAAGGTGATCAGCGACGCCGCTAATACGCGCATGTACATCACCGCCGCCCAATTCTTCTGCCGTGACGACTTCTCCAGTAGCGGCTTTCACCAAAGGTGGCCCGCCGAGAAAGATCGTACCTTGATCACGCACGATGATGGCTTCATCTGACATCGCAGGCACATAGGCGCCGCCAGCTGTACACGACCCATGAACAACCGCGATTTGCGGTATACCTAGACTGCTCATAGTCGCCTGATTGAAGAAGATACGCCCGAAATCATCCTTGTCTGGAAAGACTTCATCCTGCATCGGTAGAAAAGCGCCACCGCTTTCGACGAGATAGATGCATGGCAAGCGGTTTTCCAACGCCACCTCTTGTGCGCGCAAATGCTTTTTCACCGTCATCGGGTGATACGTGCCGCCTTTAACCGTCGGGTCGTTAGCCACAATCATGCATTCAGTGCCGCACACTGTGCCGATGCCGGTGACAATACCAGCTGAATGAACATCGCCAGTGTACATTTCCCACGCTGCAAAAGCGCCAAGCTCCAAAAAATCACCGCCTGTGTCGAGAAGGCGCTCAATCCGTTCGCGCGCCATCAATTTACCGCGGGTCTTGTGGCGTTCAGTATGCCTTGCGCCGCCAGCTGCGACAGTCGCATGGTTAGCTTTCAGCTCAACCACAAGTGCCCGCATAGCTTCATAATTAGCAAGATATGTTTCGGAGCGGGTATCAATTTGAGAGGGCCAAGCTGTACCAGTCATACTTGAGGTCTCCGAAAAATAAGGGTTGTCCGATTGTCGGACAACGTGTAATTATCTTTGCAACTGATGTCTGTCAATCAAATTGCAAAGCGTGAATGACAATGCTCCACAATGCTCATCAAATGAAGTTCGGTCTCGATCCAGTGATCGAGGAAATGCGCGATATGATTGCACGCTGGGCGCGCGACCGACTTGCCCCCCGCGCTGATGAAATCGATGCCAATAACGAATTTCCGCGTGATCTCTGGCCTGAATTAGGCGAGCTCGGATTGCTTGGCCTGACCGCAGAAGAAGAATATGGCGGCAGCAGTATGGGCTATCTCGCGCATTGTGTCGCGATGGAAGAAATTTCACGCGCTTCAGGTTCAGTTGGCTTGTCTTATGGCGCCCACTCAAATCTGTGCGTCAACCAGATCAATCTAAACGGAACGGCAGACCAGAAGGCCCGGTATCTTCCGAAACTATGCTCTGGCGAACACCTGGGGGCTCTGGCCATGTCCGAGCCCGGATCAGGCTCAGATGTCGTCTCGATGAAGCTGCGGGCTGAGAAACGAGGCGACCGCTATGTCCTCAATGGCAATAAGATGTGGATCACAAATGGGCCTGGCGCTGATACGCTCGTTGTCTATGCCAAGACCGCTCCTGAAAAGAACTCCCGTGGCATTACAGCTTTTCTGATTGAGAAAGGCTTCAAAGGATTTTCAACGGCCCAGAAGCTCGACAAGCTCGGTATGCGAGGTTCTGACACATGCGAACTGGTGTTCGAAGACTGCGAAGTTCCCGAAGAAAACGTGCTTGGTCTGGAGAATGACGGCGTTCGCGTCCTAATGTCTGGCCTCGACTACGAGCGCACTGTGCTTTCCGCCGGATCAATTGGCATTATGCAGGCAGCAATGGATGTCGTGTTGCCTTATGTGCATGAACGCAAACAATTCGGGCAATCTATCGGCGAATTCCAACTCGTGCAGGGCAAAATCGCCGATATGTACACGACCATGAATGCGAGCCGCGCCTATGTATACGCGGTTGGCGCCGCCTGTGATCGCGGCGAGACGACACGCGAAGACGCGGCCGGCTGTATTCTTTACGCAGCAGAAAAAGCCACTCAGGTTGCTCTGGATGCGATTCAACTGCTTGGCGGAAATGGCTACACAAACGAGTATCCGACTGGACGCTTGCTGCGCGATGCCAAACTATATGAAATCGGTGCGGGGACATCAGAAATCCGCCGCATGCTGATTGGCCGCGAACTGTTCAACAAAAGCGCCTAGGCGAATGTCGCATTCCTTCAAGCCCCTCAAGCGTGTTCCGGTTTACACCAAAGTCTATCAGGCGATTGAAGCAGATATCCTCTCCGGCACTTTGGAAGAGGGCGCCGCGTTGCCAACTGAGTCTGAACTTTGTGAACAGTTCGGCGTAACCCGCTCTAGCGTTCGCGAAGGTATTCGGGCTTTGGAGCAGGCAGGATACGTTAAGCGCGGCGGGCATAAGCGCTTACTTATCACACGCCCGCAAGCTGGAGATGTCGCCGAAGCGACAAGCAAAGGCCTCGCCCGAGGCGGGGTTACATTTCGTGAAGTGTGGCAAGCTTTATCCGCTATGTACCCTAGTGCAGGCGCCTTAGCCGCGCGCGGACTTACACCGACATCCACAGAAGATCTCGAACGTATTCATGCGGCCTTACAAAGCCGCCCCAGCGATGCGTACGAGGAGATTGTCAGCGACGCCGTCGACTTCTTTCAAGCGATTGCAAATGGGCTGGGAAATCGGGTTCTGCTTACCATGCTGCAATCGCTGAATATGCTGATTGAAGCAAGCTTGCGGCAAGTAATTGAAAATACACCGCGGGCCCAAACGCGCATACTCGATGCGCAGCGCCACATCCTCACGGCGATTAAGACTGGTAACGAGATCGATGCCGCCAAGTGGATGAGCAAACATATAGATGACCTGAAGCGCGGCTATGATGTTGCGAGCATCGATCTGGATCGTAAGGTTCTCTGAGCAAAGCGCGTACAATACGGGCTTGATCCGCGCGTCTAGTCGGTCCAAACCCCGCCCCATGAAAATACTTATTGTCGGATCGGGTGGCCGCGAACACGCCCTCGCTTGGAAAATCGCCCAATCCCCCTTGGTCGATGAGGTATTCTGCGCGCCTGGAAATCCTGGGATGGACAAGATCGGTCCATGTTTTGATGTTGACCCTTGCGATCTGAACAAGATGCAGGAACTGGTCCTGCAAATCGTACCTGACCTAGTAATTGTTGGACCGGAAGCGCCGCTGGCAGCGGGTCTATCAGATGCTTTACGGGCGCGCGGGTTTGATGTGTTCGGGCCTAGCCAAAAAGCCGCTCAGGTTGAGTCCTCAAAAGCCTTCTCAAAAGATCTAATGGCCAAGTATGATATTCCAACAGCCGCCTATGGCCGATTTGACGACCTGACTATGGCGCTGGATTATCTTGAAACCATGCAGCCACCTTATGTGATCAAGGCAGATGGTCTGGCGGCTGGTAAAGGTGTCGTCATATGCCAGACACTCGAAGAGGCAGAAAACGAAGTCGAAGCCATGATGACTGGCAAGTTTGGTGATGCCTCAGCAGAGATTGTCATTGAAGAGTTCATGGAAGGTGAGGAGGCTTCAATCTTTGTCCTGACGGATGGTGAAGGCGCGATCTACCTGCCAGCTGCACAAGACCATAAGCGCGTCGGCGACGGCGATACCGGCCCGAATACAGGCGGTATGGGGGCCTATGCGCCAGCCCCTGTTGTAACCCCGCGCGTGATGGAGCTGATACAGGCGCTTATCGCCGAACCCATGCTCGCTGGTATGGCTGAAGATGGCATGCCATATCAGGGTGTGCTCTATATTGGCGTCATGATTTCTGAGTCAGGGCCTAAAGTCGTTGAGTTTAACGCGCGCTTTGGTGACCCTGAATGCCAGGTCTTGATGGCGGGATTACCGGGTGACATTGTCCCAGCCTTGTTGATGTGTGCCACAGGCGGTCTGGTGCATGCGCATAGCGAGATTAGCGATATGATGGGGTTGCGGGACTTTGTGCCATCCGCAACCGTCGTGATGGCGACAGAGGGCTATCCTGACAGTTATGCAAAGGGCTCACTTATAGAGGGCGTTGAGTCTGCCAACAGCATTGAAAATGTTACTGTTTTCCACGCAGGCACGGATAAGGATAGCGACGGCAAGCTCATAGCCAATGGTGGCCGCGTCCTCGGCGTTACAGCAACCGGCAGTGATCTGCGGGCAGCCTTAGGCAGCGCCTATGCGGGCATTGAAGTAATCGATTGGCCACAGGGGTTTAATCGTACGGATATTGGTCATAGAGCGCTAAAATAGCTGACGCTGCGTCTGGCATTTACCCAAATGCTCTTTGCAGTACAGATGATACTCAAAAGAGTCATAGGTAGGAGGCACACATGGGGCAGGGCAGTGACGCACAAGAGCTATTCACAGGCACCAAGGATGTCGCTGAAACGCATAAGTTCAACGAAGATAATCTCGCCGCATGGATGAAGGATAATGTCGAAGGCTATGAAGGCCCGCTAACCGTCAAGCAATTCAAGGGCGGCCAGTCCAACCCGACATATAAGCTCTTTGCTGGCGGCAAGACCTATGTCATGCGCCGCAAGCCGCCCGGTAAGCTATTGCCCTCCGCGCACGCGGTTGATCGCGAATATCGCGTCATCAGTGCGCTACATCCCCTCGGGTTCCCTGTTGCCCGCCCTTATGGCCTTTGCACGGATGAAGCCGTTGTCGGCACCATGTTTTATGTCATGGATTGTGTCGAAGGGCGTATCCTATGGGATGGAACGCTTCCCGGTCTTGAGCCTTCTGAGCGGCGCGCAATATATGAGAATAAGATCAAGACATTTGCTGATCTTCATAATGTAGATTGGCGCGCGGCCGGGCTCGAGGGCTATGGCAAGGAGGGCGACTATATAGCCCGCCAAATTCACCGCTGGACGAAGCAATATACAGCCTCCGAAACAGAGAAAATTGCCGATATGGATGCCCTTATCGCATGGCTTCCTGAAAACATCCCGCCCGGCGACAAAGCCACAATTGTGCATGGCGACTACCGTCTCGATAATCTAATTCTGCACGAGACCGAGCCGCGCATCATTGCTGTGCTGGACTGGGAACTTAGCACGCTTGGCGACCCCCTTGCCGATTTCACATACCATCTGATGAACTGGGTCATGCCATCGTCAGATCCGTCGCGCGGTGCGCTCATACAAATCCCCGATCTGAAAGCCCACGGCATCCCAACAATGGACGAATATATCGCGATGTATTGCGCGCATACGGGCCGTAATGGCTTGCCAGAGCTGAACTATTATTTTGCGTACAATGCCTTTCGTCTCGGCGCGATTTGCCAGGGCATTGCAGGCCGGGTTCGCGACGGCACTGCGAGTAGTGCGCAGGCAAAGGAAATGGCGAAACAAGTGGCGCCGCTATCAGCCTTCGCCGCAAACTGTGCCCGCAAAGCCGGAATGACAGGTTAGTCGAAGTCCATAATTCAGGGGCATACGGCGTCATCATAATCTTGGGCGAAGATATAAGTCTGCTCACCAATCGGTTTGGTAATCGACTTGTAGACTTGATTATTCGGATCATCCCAAGTTTGAGCGAACGGCTCCATTCGGGTAATCCGGTCACCCACAAAAGCCTGTAAATGTTCAGCGTCGAGCATTCCCCAATAATTTTTCGGGTCGACCCTGCATGTATGCTCACCCGCATCGCGTTGCATCGCGGCACTTATCTCTTCGATGAAGCCTAACTCGACATCCTGTCCCTTGAGGTGGGAGCGCATCTGAGTGCGGCCGCTATTATGAAGCGTGTACTCAAAATCATAGCCCATCTGGGCGCGCATGAGCGCAAACTGTGATGGTTCCGCGCCGCCGCGTAGCCAGCCCCACCATGTGCGATAGTCCATCATCGCGATGCCATGCACCGCAATATGGGCGCTTCGGTGGATGTGAACCTGGTCCAAACCCGGCAGCAAGACCATCGCGCAGGCCGACATGCATTGCCCGGCAATGACCGCAGGTTCGCCGCGCTTATCCAAAATGGTGCTCATAATCCGCGCCGTCGCCACATTACCACCCGGACTGGAAATGATGATCCGGCTTGCGGGGGCGAACTCATTCAGCTTTAAAAATTGCTCAGGATAGATCGCGTCATTGTAGCAAATGACATCACTACCTTCGATAACGAATACGCCATCTCCATCCAGACACGCCGCGACCAATAGGTCAGTCTCTGGGTCAGATTCATCAAATTGAGCTTGTGCAACGCTATGAAGGGCACCAGCAATCATGAAGGCGGCAACTGCAAAAAACCGCGTCAGGTTGAATTTCACGTCCGATATCATTCTCAGATTAAAACGCGCAAATAAGGCCGCGCGAAGGCGAAACTTTCGCATCAACTGTATCTAACCAAGCTTTCGCTATAGCGTCCGCGCCTGTAATAAATTCTGGGGTCACAAACGCCGTTGATACTGGATAGAAAGACACAAGATCCTCAGATGTCCGCCTTTCCAGCTCACCCGCAGGCAGCGATTTAGCCCGGTTGGCCGCATAAGTTGGAACAAAGAATAGCTCTGGCGCAGGACCGGGCAAATCGGTTTGCGGTCGGCGCTCCGCCTCCCAATCCGTCACACCAATAATCAAACTTCTTACCAAGGCGGATCCGCCCGTTTCATGCACCTGTTTGGTAACATCAGCGCGCCCCAGGAAGTCGACGAAAGCCATGTCTTGGTCCGGCTTTAGCTCGGATATTTGGTCATATGTCAGCACCTCATTATAGAGGCCGCTTTTTCGGACGAATTCAGCATTACCTGCCGACGTCAATCCTATGCACGTCATGCCCTTCTCACGCGCACCATGCGCTGTGGCGAGGGCCGTTTTTGATGAAGCGCTTGAGATGACGACAGTTTGCGGTACGGGTTCGCCCTGCATCAGACAGTCAGTAATCATCCATCCAGTTGTATAAAGCGGTCTGAACAGCATTTGCTGTGCCTCAAAAACCGGATTGTAAGATGGGTCTGCATCACACGCCACATAGGTATTATATATGGGTGACAAGTGGCTGCGGTGCGGGCTGATATCCAGGAATCCGCGCTCTGAGACCTTTCCGGGGGTGACATCAAAATTGTCTGAAATTGGGTAGTAGCCGTAATATTTCTTCCCAATTTCAATACCTTCAACATTGGACTCCTCAACCGTAGCAAAGCCCCATACCGGCACCCGGCCCAAGGTTTCATCACCGCTAGGGAAGAAGTCCCAGTAACTCATGGGCGGCTCACCAAAAGCGGCATAGGTCACATTGTTGGCGGTTAGAGCGAAGGCAGATATGGCAAGTCTTACCGCGTTAGGCGCAAGCTCCTCAGACTCATTGGATACCCAATTTGTGGTTCTAAGGTCTGCTTTATCGATGACGTGCTGATTCACCCGCATACTGTCTCCTGCATCTGAAGGCGAACCGTATACGACAAGACGCAAGCGACAAGTCGCGACGTAACGTCAAAAAGGATGTTCATGTCGTTTATAAATGGGCCAATCAATTTCACGTAGGAATTGAGCACAACCCTTTCCTCTATGACGATAAGAGTGAAGGCAGCGGCTCGCCTTCAATCAATATATTAATCGTCAGACCACTCGGAGAATTGCTTGAGATAGAGAGGTCGAACTTATCTCCATACGTAGATTCGAGACGCTTTTTGACGTTGGAAAGGCCAACGCCTGAATTCGCTTCAATAAGATCTTCTCCCGATGTGGTGATACCGGGCCCATCATCGGTTATGCGCATTTTGACGCCTTTGTGCGTCGCTTCTGCTTTGAAATGTATTCTTGTGGGCGTCATACGCTGCCCCACGGCATACTTGATGGCGTTTTCGAACAAGGGTTGCAGTAGCAAGCTGGGAACAGTGACATTAATCGCTGACGCATCGACCTCAAATTCAGTAACCAATCGATCACCAAATCTAACACGTTCGATGCTGAGATAGGCGTCAAGCGCGTCTAGTTCTTCGCCTAATGTGTGCAAAAGTGCATCGCGATCATCCAGCGAGGTTCTCAGGAAATCGCCAATGCGCGCCAGCATTTTCATCGCGGCCTGTTTATCGTCGCGGCGCACAAGGGCCGAGACGGAATTGAGCGCGTTCAATAAAAAATGTGGGTTCAATTGATATTTCAGCATCCGCAACTGAGAGTCACGAAACAGGGTTTCTGCCTCCAAGCGCTTGAAGCTCTCTTCCTGAACCTCAGTTTGGGCTTGCAGGGCAATATTTTGCGCCTCGATGGTCAGTTGGCGCTGGGTCAGCGAGATACGATAATACTTAAGCGCATGATAGCAAAATGACCATGCGCCAAAAACCATGACAGACGCGAAAATCCAGCCGCCCCAGTCGGAGGCAGGAATGGCCTCGCCTGTCAGCAAGGTGAAAGTTGCGATCCGGAGCGCAGTCCAAATCAGCGACCCGGCAATGACGGCCGCACCAATGATGATGACTCTCTGCACAAGCGGCGTGTGCCAGGTTCTTGTGCCTATGATCCGCAGTGGATGACTAACAAGTACGCCAAGAATCGACTGTACGACGGTGTGAACGGCCGGGGCGACTTCACCGGGATTGTACCAGATGGTCAGGCTGAGATAGCTGAGTAAGGCCATCGCTGTCCATCCAGCGAACTGAAATGACCAATACTGGCGATTGCGAACAGCTAAGTCTTCATGGTCGGTTGGTATATCGTTTGGTGTCATGGCGAGTGTATGTAGCAGGCAAATGATTAATTGCGAGCCTATTGGTTAAGTTGCGCGGAAACGCTATCGTTTCGGCTGTGTCTATTTGCATAGCTTGGGAGCTGTCGTGAAACTTCGAACTGTTGTCTGTGACGACGAATTACCAGCGCTCGAATTTATGACGGATATGCTGCAGGATATGCCCGAGGTGGAGGTTGTTTCCGCATGTCGATCTTCCAGTGCGGCACTCGATATTATCAATCGCGGTGGTATCGATCTCGCCTTTTTTGATATCGAAATGCCAGAACTATCGGGCGTGACTGCGGCTTCAGAAATTTCAATCGATCCTAAGCCTCTGCTTGTGTTCGCAACGGCCCATCCGGAATATGCTGTCGACGCGTTTGGAATCGATGCCATCGACTATATTCTAAAGCCTTTTGACTATGAGCGCGTGGAAAAATCAGTCGAAAAGGCCAGCAGAATGCTCCGGTTGATTCGAAAACGAGATGACACCGCTTCAAACGTCGAGCAGTCCGAAATGAGCAGAAATGAAACGGAGGTCCTAAAAATCAAGGATGCCGGCTCGTATCATTTCATCCCTATTCAGGACATTATCTGGGTTGAGGCTGCAGGCGACTATTCGCTCTTGCACAAATCAAATGGCGAAATTGCCGTTCGGCGTACCATTACATCACTTGAGGATGATCTTCCTGCGAATAAATTTGCCCGTGTGCATCGCTCATCCATCATAGCGATCGACCGAATCGCAGAAGTTCGGCGTCTTGCAAAAGGCGAAGCCGAAATCAGACTTGTGGATAACATCACAGTCCGCTCCAGCCGCAGCTATCGCGAAACAACCGATCGTCTGATCAAATAATACTTTCCCATTTATCGCAGCATTCGACCAACTCACCGCAACGAGGTTGATGTATGCTGGCAGCTAATCCAGCCTTAGGTTGGGAGGAAGTGGCACACAATGAGGCTACTCACGAAAATAATAACCGTACTATTTGGTACCGCATTTGTATTGACCGCGCCGGTTCCTTCCGAAGCGCAGGGCGATTCTGCGGGTGCGGTGGTCAGCGATCTTGCTGTAGCGGATACGTTTCAGCCCGATGCATCTTGGCACCTCGTCTGGTCGGATGATTTCAACGGCACAGCACTTGATCGAACAAAATGGAACCCGGAAGTGTCGTGCTGGGGCGGCGGCAACAATGAGCGTCAATGCTATGTCGATCGCTCCGAAAACGTCAACGTTGAGAATGGAATTCTGCGTCTCATTGCCAAGGAGGGTGAACATGTCGGCCCACTGTTTCCAGAGGGCATGAAGGGCGCGCCAGGCGGCGAAGAAGTCCAGCCATATACGTCTGGCAAAGTGCGAACTAAAGATCTTGCGGCATTCAAGTATGGTCGCTTCTCGGCCCGTATTAAACTGCCAGAGGGGCAGGGCACTTGGCCCGCATTCTGGATGATGCCTGAGGCCAGCGTATACGGCGATTGGCCACTTTCAGGCGAGCTCGACATCATGGAGGCGGTCAATCTCGAAACGCCTTGCGAAGCGTGTCCGGGCGGTGTCGAGCGACGCACGTCAGGCGCTCTCCACTTTGGCGCTCAGATACCAAATAATGAGTATCTGTTCCTGAAAACAGCTGGCAGACGGGCACCGGGCCCATCCCAGGAATGGCGCGTTTACTCGGTTGAGTGGGCCGAGGGCATTATTCAATGGCTGGTGGATGGCGAGATTTTCTTGCGGCTTGAAGCAGATGATTGGCACACGGCAGCAGTCGATCCGCAAGAAAACCCAAACGCGCCATTTGATCAGCCATTTTATCTCATGCTGAACCTCGCTGTGGGCGGAAATCTAGCTGAAAAATCAAATGGACAAGGCTTTGATCCTAAATCGTTTCCTGCCGAAATGCAGGTCGACTGGGTTCGCGTAGAGCAGTGTCGTGAAGATTGGCAAACCGGTTTGCCGTGTTTGTCAGACCAAGAGTGGCAAGGGGAACCGCGGGGGCCTTGGGAAGTAGATGCCCGTTAGAGGCGACAATTAAGAATATACAGATTCATTGGAGGAAATTATGAAGTCTGATTACCAGAATAAGAAGTTCAAATTTGGATTGGCATTGCTCGGCGGTGTCTCTGCCTTTGCACTCGCTCAACCATCCTTTGCCCAGGATGCACCTGGCGAGGATGAGGTTGTGGAGAGCGAGGCGCGTCAAGACGTTGTTATTGTTCAAGGCATCCGAAAGAGTTTGCAGGCTTCATCTGACATCAAGCGCGATGGCCAGGGTGTTGTTGATGCGATTACCGCTGAAGACATGGGTAAATTCCCAGACACCAACCTTGCTGAATCGCTTCAGCGGATTTCTGGTGTCTCAATTGATCGGGCGAACGGCGAAGGTAGCCGCGTTACGGTTCGCGGCTTTGGTCCGGACTTTAACCTCGTTCTTCTCAATAGCCGTCAGATGCCATCCGCTTTCCTGGAAAGCGGCGCACCATCTTCGCGCAGCTTTGACTTCGGTAATCTCGCCTCGGAAGGTATTGCTGGCGTTGAGGTCTACAAGACTGGACGCGCGGATCTACCAACAGGTGGTATCGGTTCAACATTGAACATTAAAACAGCACGCCCTCTGGATGCCCCCGGCTTGAAATATTCTGTCGGCGTCAAAGGTGTCTACGACAACTCAGTGACCAGTCTTGGAGATACGGAATTTACACCTGAAATTTCTGGCATCTTCTCCAATACGTTCGCCAATGACACACTTGGTATCGCGGCTGCGGCAAGTTTCCAGGAGCGCGATTCCGGGGTTGCCCAGTTTGGTACATCAAGCGGCTGGCGCGGCGCTTATACAGGGGCTGAGAATAACTGGGGCACACTTCCGCAGCCTCCAGGTGATACGCAAGTGACCAACCGTCCTGGGCCGACCGATATTTACTCGGTTCCACAGAACGGCAACTATTCGCTGACCAACACAAATCGCGAGCGGATCAACGCACAAGTCGCGCTTCAGTACAGCCCTGTCGATACATTCACAGCAACATTGGACTATTTCTACTCGCAAAACAAAGTGGCGACTGAGCGGTCTGATCTGTCCGTCTGGTTCAACCACGGCAATACAACCAGTGCGTGGACCGATGGGCCTATCGCCAGCCCAATCTTCTACAATGAAGACTTCACACCGGGTTTTTCTGACCTTTCAATGGGCGCAGCAAAATTTGCCACGAAAGGCGAGAACGACTCCATAGGCTTGAACCTCGAATGGCAAGCTACGGACCGTTTGCATCTTGAATTCGATGCGCACAGTTCAAGCGCTGAATCTGGCCAGGACAGCCCATATGGCACGAGCGCGACAGTCGGTACGGCTGATCTCGAACTCGGTTTTCAGGGTCTGGATTTCACAACCGAACTGCCGACGCTATCAATTGGTTTCCGGGCACCCTTCACCGACATCGATGCCGCGCGCATGATTGCAACAGGTAACGTTTTCTCGAACAGTCTGATCAAAACCGAAATCGATCAGTATCAACTCAATGGTACATATGATTTCGACGTTTCGATTGTTGAGAGTGTTGATTTCGGCGTGTCATCGACCACGAACAATGTGCGTTCGGCTTTCGCCAATGCACAGCGGGACACATGGAGCGGCGTCGCCACAGCGGCCGATCTACCAGACGATATCTTCACACGTATGGACATTGCGCAAAACTTTGATCAGTTCGGCGGTTCAGGCCAAACTCAGCAAGATTTCTTTGCCATTGACTTTGACCAGCTGATCGCTGCGCTCGATACGCCGACTTTCGGTTCAGTGTGTGGTGGTGACGGTATTTGTCGCTCTGACGATTTCCTGATTGATCGCCGGATCGAGGAAGAAAGCCTTGCGGCTTACTTCCAGGTCAACACCGATTTCAGTATTGGTGAGATGCCTGCGACTATGAGCGCTGGACTACGGTATGAAACCACGGACGTAACCTCACCATCGCAAGTCACCGTCCCAACGGGCACCCAGTGGGTTGCGGCAAACGAGCTCGGATTGCTCGGTTTGTCTGATCCGAACAACGTCGTCACGCAGTCATTCACCGGCGAGTATGACTATTGGTTGCCTGCAATCGACTTCCAGGTGAACCCACGCGACGATATCGCGCTTCGGGCGTCATTCAGTAAGTCGCTAACCCGTCCGGGTTATGCTGATATCGCTGGCGGTTTGTCTGTCGCGCAATTGTTCCGCGTTGATGGCGGTAATGGCACAAACGGCAACACAAACCTGCGTCCATTTGTTTCTGAGAACTTGGATTTCTCGGCTGAATGGTACTATGACGAAGGCTCTTACGTCTCTGTTGGTTACTTCACCAAAGACGTTGAGAACTTCATTGCTTCCGGCGTTGTAACGCAGACACCGTTTGACGTGTACACGCCAATTGGCGGCGCACGCTATGACGCGGCTGTAGCTGCTCTGGGTACAAATGATGGTGCAGCCATCCGCCAGTGGATCTTCGACAACTCAGATCCATCGACCTTCGAGATCACGGGCACAGATGCCAATGGCGGCACCGTCGGCAACATCTTTGGCGTTGCCGGTGAAGACCCGCTGCTGACCTTTGATATCGCTACCCCGGTCAACGAGCGCGAAGCGTCTGTTGATGGCTTCGAGTTTGCTGTTCAGCACTTCTTTGGTGACAGCGGGTTCGGTGTGATCGCCAACTACACAATTGTGGATGGTGATGTTGAATTCGACAATCTTCTGGTGCCCTCCAGCGGTGATCCGCAATTTGCGATTACCGGCCTCAGCGACAGCTATAACCTGATCGGTTTCTACGATAAGAACGGCATTCAAGCGCGTCTCGCCTATAACTGGCGCGATAAGTTCCTGACATCGACAGTTGGGGTTAGTGGCACGCCGAACAATCCGATCTATCGTGAAGACTTCGGGCAGCTAGACTTCAATGCAAGCTATGATGTGACAGAGCAGATCACGGTGTTCGTTGAAGGCATTAATATGCTGGATGAAACAAGTCGGACTGTAGGTCGAACAGCCGGGTATGTGAATTTCGCAACCCAAACTGGCTCACGCTACAATATTGGCGCACGCTACACATTCTAGGAAGTGAACAGGCTCGGGCGAGACGGAATTCTGTCTCGCCCGTCATGCCCTTCTAATGTACGTTTTGAAATATCCATCTCATCGTTAGAGTGAGATCATAAGAATACGGGAGAAATGGTGCACCGATGGCGGCGCTAAAACATGTTGCGATCATTGGCGGGGGTACAGCAGGATGGCTGACAGCAGGCATTCTTGCCGCTGACCACCGAGCACATGCGCAGCATGGTCTCAAAGTCACTGTGATTGAATCGCCTTCAGTGCCCATCCTCGGGGTCGGCGAAGGCACCTGGCCGAGCCTTCGTGATACCTTGCAGCGCATTGGGATCGCTGAAGCCGACTTTATCAAAGCCTGCAATGCCAGCTTCAAGCAAGGGTCTCGGTTTGACGGCTGGGTCGATGGTAGCGCCTCAGATCGTTATTACCATCCGTTCGATGCCCCACCGAGCGAAGACGACCTCGATCTGGTTAGCTTGTGGCAGGCTTCGGGCAAGTATGAGTTTTCAGAAGCGGTTGGGACTCAATCGACTTTATGCAAGCATGACCGGGCTCCAAAACAACCTCAAACGCCGCCTTACGCTGCCGTAGCAAACTATGCCTATCACCTTGATGCGCCTGCTTTAGCGACACTCCTCCGTCGCCATTGCACGGCGCGTCTTGGTGTGCAGCTCATCGAAGACCATGTAACAGACGTCGTGACGTCCGGTGATGGCTCAGTGACTTCAGTTACAGTTCGGGAGCATGGCTCAATCGCTGCCGATCTCTTCGTCGATTGCACAGGAGGTCGCGCGCTTTTGATCGGCGAGGCGATGGGCGTTGATATCAGCGACGTCTCTGATATACTGTTCAATGACCGGGCCTTAGCGATACACGTGCCATATGCCGCGCCGAATACGCCAATACCGTCCCAAACCAATGCCACTGCATGCGCGGCTGGGTGGGTTTGGGATATCGCACTTCAGACACGCCGGGGGATCGGTTACGTTTATTCATCCCAGCTCAGCGACGAAGATGCAGCCGAGGCGACACTTGCAAACTATCTCCAAAAACATGCGCCAGACAGCGACGTCGATCTTTCAACCGCCAGACTGCTGAAATTCAAATCAGGCTACCGCGAGACACCTTGGGTCAGGAATGTTGTCGCAATTGGCATGTCTCAGGGTTTTGTCGAGCCTCTAGAAGCCTCCGCCATTGTGATGATCGAATTATCCGCTGCCATGCTAAGCGACACACTGCCGCCCTCGCGACAGCAACTCGCCGCGAGTGCAGAAAGATACAATGCGCGATGCACATATCGCTGGCGCCGTATCGTCGACTTTCTGAAATTGCACTATGTTTTAAGTCGACGCTCTGAACCCTATTGGGAGGCACATCGCAATCAGGACACGTGGCCAAAGCGGCTGACTGAGCTAGTTGAGCGATGGCGCGCCATGCCGCCTTCAAGAGAAGATTTTGTCCAGTCTCAGGAAATCTTCCCGGCGGCCAGTTATGCCTTTGTCCTATATGGCATGGGGTTTGAGACAGCGCCTCGACCATATGCGCGTCGCAAGGATTTACCTGAACGTGCACAGCGTCGCAGTCAGGACATTTCAGCCCTTGCCCAACGCATGCTGGCTGGTCTGCCATCTAATCGAGAATTGCTCAATCACATCTGTGATCGTGAACTGGTAGCGACACCATGAAAACGATTTCAGCGACCTCCGATTTAATGTCTCTTGCGCGCCCAGCGGTGGAACAGGCGATTCCAGCCAGCGCAGAATCGATTCTCAAAGTCAGCGCCTCTCAGGAACCGGTCATTCTTCGCGGATTTATCGCTGACTGGCCAATGGTGCAGGCGGCTAAAGCGTCAGACCAGAGCGCCGTTGAGTATCTGATGCAATTCGACAAAGGCGCAACAATTCCAGTGTCTGCAGGCCCGGCAAGCCTGAAGGGTCGCTTATACTATAATGACTCGTTTACAGGCCTTAATGCCGATCAAGGAACAGCGCGGTTTGCGACTCTTCTGCAGCGCGTGCTCCAGCATGGCCAGGAGGATGATCCACCTGCTGTCTATATGGCGTCTATTGGACTGGACGATTGCGTGCCAGGCTTTGCAACTGAGAACGCAATTGATTTTGGCCAGTTTGACCCGCTTGCCAGTATTTGGATCGGAACGCGCACGCGCATTGCCGCGCATAATGATTTGCCGCTGAATATTGCCTGTGTTGCCGCAGGCCGCCGCCGTTTCACGCTGTTTCCTCCGGGTCAGACACCCAACCTGTATCCGGGCCCTTTTGAGCTCACGCCGGCAGGTCGCCCCATCAGTTTAGTCGATTTTCATGATCCTGATCTGGAGCAGTTTCCTAAGTTTGAGCTGGCAATGCAAACGGCTCTCATAGCCGATCTAGAACCGGGCGACGCTTTGTTCATTCCGTCGATGTGGTGGCACCATGTTGAGGCAACCAGCGGCGTGAATGTCCTTGTCAATTACTGGTGGCGCACAGTGCCAAAGTATCTGGGAACACCTCAAGATGTTTTGAACCATGCGATGATGACATTGCGTGATATGTCGCCAGAGGAAAAGAAAATCTGGCGTGATGTGTTTGACCACTACGTCTTTAGCGACACCGTAGACCGCGTTGGGCATATCCCTCCACATGCGCGCGGGATCTTAAACCCAATTGATGAAGCCATGGCCGAGCGCGTGCGCGGCTTCTTGCGCAGCCGTTTGGATAGGTAGAATTTGATATGACTGACCCTAACCACATGCGAAAGAAAGTCGTCATTGCCGGTGGGGGCACCGCTGGTTGGATGACAGCCGCAGCGATGGGGAAAGTCCTGTCAAAGGTCGCTGAGATTACGCTGGTCGAGTCAGATGCGATTGGCACAGTCGGGGTTGGTGAGGCCACAATACCAACGCTGGTCACTTATAATCGCTTGCTCGGGATTGATGAAGCAGAGATGATGCGGCGTGTGCGCGGCACGTTCAAACTCGGTATCGCCTTCGAGAATTGGACTGATCTGGATCATCGCTACATTCACTCATTCGGAATTACAGGTAAGGATCATTGGACGGCTGGGTTCCAGCATTTTTGGCGTCGCGGGATCGATCTTGGCGTGGCCAAATCTTTTGGCGATTATTGTCTTGAACTCGTCGCCGCAGAAGAGGGCCGCTTTGCACATCTGCCCAAGCTCGGCCTGAACTATGCCTATCACATGGACTCATCAGCCTACGCTGTATTCCTGCGAGAAATTGCCGAACAGAACGGCGTCATGCGTAAAGAAGGGCGGATTTCACATGTTCAACGTAGCGAGGACGGCGATCTTGCGCATCTACAGCTAGATGACGGTACGGTTATTGAGGGTGACCTATTCATCGATTGTACCGGATTCAGGGCGCTTTTGATTGGTGACGCGCTGGGTGTCGGGTATGATGATTGGACACACTGGCTTCCATGTGACCGAGCCATTGCGGTCCAGACTGAATCAGTCGGACCCCCACGCCCGTACACACGTTCTATTGCGCATGATGCGGGCTGGCGATGGCAGATCCCGCTACAGCACAGAACTGGCAATGGCACTGTTTTCAGTAGCCGTTTCATGGATGAAGACACTGCTCGTGGTCACCTGCTCGCTTCGGTCGAAGGCAAGCTCCTTACAGATCCGCGTGTCATTCGGTTCGTCACCGGCACACGCCGCGCCCACTGGCATCGCAACTGCGTCTCTATTGGTTTGTCCAGCGGCTTTATTGAACCTCTGGAATCGACCAGCATTCACCTCATCCAACGTTCGGTTATGCGGCTGATGCAGATGTTTCCCAAAGGCGACGTCAATACTGCGGACGTTGCCGAGTTCAACAAGCAGACATTTTACGAACTCGAACACATCCGCGACTTCATCATATTGCACTATAATTTGACCAAACGAACAGATACGGACTTCTGGAACCATGTCCGCACGATGGACGTGCCAGACAGTCTTGCCCACCGTTACGAACTGTTCCGAAAGTCCGGCCGGGTATTTCGCGCAAATGACGAGCTGTTCGCAGAAAATTCCTGGACCCAAGTCATGTTGGGGCAGGGGATTATGCCAGAGAGCTATCATCCCGTTGCTGACATGATGACCCCTGATGAGATGCGAAATTTTCTCACCCACATCACAGACAATGTCCGTCGAACAGCTGACGGTCTACCCACTCACCAAGCCTATATTGATGACTACTGCAGCGCTGCAGTCACAGTCTGATAAACGCGCTCCGCAAAAAGGACACCATTCATGCATTCTTCAAAGAGCTCGCGCCTTATGATGACACTCATTGCCGCTGCAGCGATGACAGCATTCGCCTGCACCTCTACAGGCACCTTGCCAGATGAGGAAGTGGAGTCATCAATGATCGCCGCAAAGGATACGTCTCTTTGGCCAGTCTTGACACCGCCAGCGCTTGATCCAGATGTCGAAGCACGCGTCGATAGCATTCTGGCGAAGATGACTTTGGAGCAGAAAGTCGGGCAAGTTATTCAGGCCGATAGCGATAGCGTGACGCCCGAAGAGGTCAAAAAGTATCGCCTGGGGTCCATTCTTTCCGGCGGTAATTCAGCCCCTGGCGAAGAACCTTATGCGGCAGCTGAAGCATGGCTAGAAGAAGCTGACGCGTTTTTTGAGGCATCCATTGATCCTGAAGGTGTTGAAATACCTGTCCCGCTGATATGGGGCATCGATGCCGTGCATGGTCATGCCAACCTTTATGGCGCAACAGTATTTCCCCACAATATCGGCCTCGGCGCCGCGGGTGATCCTGATCTCATCGAAGAAATCATGCAGGTCACAGCGGCAGAACTTATCGTTTCAGGTCACGATTGGACATTCGCTCCGACCCTCGCTGTACCTCGTGATGACCGCTGGGGCCGCACGTATGAAGGCTTCTCTGAGGATCCTTCAATTGTGGCGTCTTATGGCGACCGCATTGTCTACGGCCTGCAAGGTCGTCCCGGTTCAGATACGTATTTTGACGAAACCCGTGTGATCTCATCAGCCAAGCATTTTGTCGGTGATGGCGGAACAACTAAGGGCATCGATCAAGGTGATACGGCGATATCTGAACAGGAAATGCGCGATATTCACGCTGCAGGTTATTTCCCGGCAATCAATGCTGGTGTCCAGACCGTCATGGCCAGCTTTAACAGCTGGAATGGCGTCAAGATGCATGGCTATGAGTACATGCTTACGGATGTCCTGAAAGCGCGCATGGGCTTTGAGGGCTTTGTCATCGGTGACTGGAATGGTCATGGCCAAATTCCCGGATGCACAAACACTGATTGCCCGGAGTCATTCAACGCAGGTGTTGATATGTATATGGCACCCGATAGCTGGAAGGGCATTTATGAGACAACGCTTGCAGCTGTCCAATCCGGCGAAATTAGTGAGGCGCGCCTGAATGATGCGGTGCGCCGCATCCTGCGCACCAAGGTAATAGCGGGCGTATTCGAAAAACCGAAGCCCAGCGCGCGCGCAATGGCGGGCAATACGTCACTTCTCGGATCAAAGGCGCACCGCGATGTCGCGCGCCGGGCCGTACGTCAGTCTCTCGTTTTGCTCAAAAACAATGACAATGTTCTACCGATTGACCCTCAGCTGACCGTTCTTGTCGTCGGCGAAGCAGCAGATTCAATTTCGAAACAATCCGGCGGCTGGACACTGTCATGGCAGGGTGGGGGCTACGAAAATTCGGATTTCCCGAACGGTCAGTCCATCCTGGGCGGCATTCGAGAAGCCGTCTATGCAGCCGGCGGCCGGGTTATTTACGATCCATCTGCGACGTCCAATATGGAAGCAGATGTTGTGATTGCAGTCTATGGCGAGGATCCCTACGCCGAGTTCCAAGGCGATAGAAATCACCTCGACTTCACCCCGAATAGTTTTGATACAGGTAAACTCGCCGCTTATCGCGCCAAGGGACAGCGCGTCATCTCGGTATTCCTATCCGGGCGCCCCTTATGGACGAATCCAGAAATCAACGCCTCAGACGCCTTTGTCGCGGCTTGGCTACCAGGCTCAGAAGGCGGCGGCGTGGCTGATCTACTCTTCCGAAGCGAGGGTGAGCACGATTTCTCCGGCCGTCTGTCATTCTCATGGCCAGCCACGGCTACAGATTTCGATAACAATCAAGGCGCTGACGGGTATGCCCCATTATTTCCACTTGGCTACGGTCTGTCATACGCGTCTGAATCAGAAAACCTCGAGGTTCTATCCGAAGAGAGCGGTTTAGAACAAAGCCTGCTTGTCGAAAGTGGCGCCGTCTTCCGCCGCGGTGGCACGCTTGCACCATGGAAAGCCTATCTCGTATCACAGGAGGAGGGCGTGATCTTCAATGGCACTGGCGCCAATCTGGATGGCTTAACAGCAACACGCATCGATCATTTGGCACAGGAAGACGCTATTGCCCTCAGTTTCTCAGACGACAACTCGGGTTTGGCATTTTTACCTGAAGGTGAAAGCGTCGACTGGAGCTCTGAGCTGGCGGAAGATAAAGCGCTTACATTTGCGTTCAAGTCAGAGCAGGCGACATCTATCAAAGTCAGCATGGGCTGCGGTGACGGACTTGTTTGCTCTGCATCAGAGGAATTAGGGCTTCCAGCTGGAGATTGGCGAGAAGTCAGTATTCCGCTGAGCTGTTTTTCTGACAACGTGAGACTTTCTGCAATTGACTCATGGCTTGTGTTCTCTTCTACAGCAGGTGCGTCTTTTGGAATTTCCGACATTCGCACAACCAATGTCGCAAGCAATAATCAAGGCTGCGCAGAGTAAACAAATATAGCGGGGAGGCTATTGGATATGAACCTTTCAACGATAGATATCATCATAGTTGCGGTCTACGCCGTCAGCCTGTTTGCCATAGCGCTATGGGTGTCTCGAGAGCCTAAAGGCCACGTCAAGGATACAGAGGATTACTTCCTTGCTGGCAGATCATTGCCCTGGTGGGCGATCGGGGCCTCGCTGATTGCCTCAAATATATCCGCTGAACAGATCATTGGTCAGTCGGGGCAGGGCTTTGCAGTTGGTATCGCCATTGCGGCTTATGAATGGCAGGCGGCTATCGTTCTTCTGGTCGTGGCCAAATGGTTCCTGCCAATCTTCCTCAAGCGCGGGATTTATACGATGCCGCAATATCTCGACCAGCGTTACGGTAATGGCGTTAAGACACTGATGTCGTTTTACTGGATCCTACTCTACACAGCCGTGAACCTGACAACAGTCCTCTGGCTTGGCGGCTTGGCGATCACCTCCCTCACCGGGTGGCCAGTGCTCTATGCCATGATCGCTCTGGCTGTATTCGCCACTCTCTATTCACTCTATGGTGGCCTCAAGGCTGTGGCCTTGACCGATATCATACAAGTCGTTGTCCTGATCCTTGGCGGCCTTGTCATTACATGGCTGGCCCTCAATCAGGTTTCGAATGGCAATGGCGCGATGGCTGGCTTCGGGCGGCTATTTGAAGAAATGCCGGGCCACTTTGAAATGATCTTGTCCAAGGACCACCCAGCGTATGGTGATCTGCCGGGCATCTGGACTTTGCTGGGTGGCCTCTGGGTCTTGCACTTCTCTTATTGGGGCTTCAACCAGTACATTATTCAAAGGGCACTTGGGGCCGAGAGTCTGGCAGAAGCTCAAAAGGGCCTTGCGTTTGGGGCCTTCCTAAAGCTTCTCATCCCACTAATCGTTGTGGTGCCGGGTATCGCGGCGGTTGTGATGGCCCAACAAGGCGTTGTCGATGGCGCCGCACTGGCTGAGAAATCAGACCGCACCTATGGTGAGCTTATGGCCTTTGCGCCTTCAGGCCTGCGCGGTCTTGTTTTCGCGGCGCTGATTGCTGCTGTCGTGTCATCCCTCGCGTCGATGATGAACTCCATCTCGACCATCTTCACAATGGACCTGTACAAGCAAGCCGCACCCAGCAAGCCGGAAGGCCACTATGTGATGGTTGGCCGGATCACGGCTTTTGTCGCAATGGTTCTGGCGGTCATTCTCGCGCAACCCTTTATTGGCGGTTTCGAAAGTGGCTTCCAGACTGTTCAGGAATATTCCGGCTTCATAGCGCCAGGTGTCGTCGTGATCTTCCTGTTCGGATTCTTCTGGAAACGGATGAACACAGCCGGCGCATTCGCTGTCTTACTCGGCTCGGTCGCGTTCAACATCTTGTTGAAATTCGCGGCACCTGATGTGCCCTTCATCCTGCGAATATGGATGGTAACTCTGGCCTGTTTTGCCGCCGGTGTCGTTGTGTCACTCATAACGCCATCGCCAGTACTTCAAACCGCTGAGGGTCAGAAAGTTGAAAGCTTCTCGACAGATTCGCTCTTCAACATCCTGTCGGGTTTGATCGTCATCCTGCTCATCGGTGCCTACATCGTACTGTGGTAACCCTGACACTTCCGCCTTAGAGCGAAGCGCCTCTAAGCCGGGCCTTATATCAAAGCATAATGAATGCGCGCGTCACCCAATTTGAGGTGGCGCGCCTTCATGTCGTAAGCGTGCAAAATCTCTTGATGTGTGAAGTGGCGGTGGTGACAGTCTAATGCGAACCAGTTTCCAGCATCGCTGGGGTCATACCTACTAGTTGGCGAGAAGTTCGCGCCATTCGCGACGCGCGGCGTTTCTCTGGGATCTGAAGGTTTCTCGGCGGTTGAGATAATAGTCCCTAGGACACCAAATGGGTTCAAGGCTATCTTCATAAGCACGTGCCGCCCCTGACCCTACTATTTTGGGACTTCGTTTAGCGTGTAGTATACTTGATCGACACTGGTTCTTCTGCCTGTCTCACTACGGACACCGCGAAATGTTAAGCTCACGACTTTTCCAGCCGTCATGGGTAAGCTCACTGCAACTGTCTTTCCATCGTTTTTGAGCATCACACTTCCGACAGGTAGTTCTTTTTCTTCCTGTTTGGGCGAGCCATAATTGTCATGATACAAATAGTGCCACTCTTGAGCTGAGAAACTGGATGGTGCCACGGTTTCCGGGTCCACTGCTTCGGTGAAGGTTAGCGTAAATCCGGTTGGCGTTGATTTGATATCTAACAGTTCAAAGGGCATTGTTTTACCGTCCCAAACAACCCTCTGCAATCCGAACGGTTTACCTCCCTTGGCTGCCCAACCACCTGTTGTCTGCCCAACCCATAAAGCGCCAAAGTCATCGAAATGGGTGCGGATGTTCCCACTTTGGAATCCACTCATGAAGTTGATAACGGCGCCTTGATTTTTGCCATCCACTTTTTCCATCAGGACCCGAAACACGTTCGACTGAGTTTGGTCACCTACAAATATTTGCCCTACAAATGGACCAAATGCGCCACCTGTGGTGTCCCATTCAGGGTTGCCTGGCGAGTTTCCAACCTCGACATGCGGTATCCAGACCACTGGATCTTCCGTAATCGCCGCTAATGCATCAAAATTCTTTGTCGTGACCAGGGGGCAGTCAGTTGCGCCGGTTTCTTGGCATTGCGGATCGATGCCCTCGACAAAGACCATGTCATTGATCGTTTCGATCGAATAATCTGGATGGTCCCCCAGCGAAACTGGATGGCCGTAAAATTTACCCTCTTCTACAATGTGCATCTTCGAGGTTGCTACCCAGTCGCCTTGATTATCGGTGTAAAAAATCTCTCCGCTCGGACTCGCGCCTATTCCCGCGGGCGATCTCAACCCCATAGCATATGGTGAAAATTCGCCTTCGGGCGTGACCTTGTAAGCCCAACCTCGATAGCCGCCTGTGCTGCCCATGGCGCCAATCGAAAAAGCTTCTGGCTTGCCATGGCTCAGGTTCAGCGTGCCGAAATAATTTCCTTGATTGTCTTTCACCGGGCCGAAATTATACTCATGGTAATTGTCATGAAAATCCCAGCCATTGGCGAAGTTGATGTACTCGTCCGCAACGCCGTCTTGATCGGTATCTATCAATCGCGTCAATTCCGGTTTCTGGGCAACGAGTAGCGTCCCATCATCTTCACACATCAATCCAGTTGGTTCGTTGATGCCATCAGCAAACTTTTGCCATTGCGGCGCATCTAGCGCGCTTGATGGTGTCGAATTGTCCAGAGACCAGACTTCGCCCAATCGAATGGCAACATAAACTTTATTATCTGCGCAAGTTGTAAGCCCGGCAATTTGAAATTCTACGCCCTCCGGCGTGGCGATTGTTTGAAGGGTGTAGCCATCGGGCGTATATATGTCCGTCTGGTCTGCGCCCTGCGCAATTACTGACAGCTCGGCGGAGACAACCAAAGCGACTGCCAAAGGCAATGTGCGATGCAAAATACGAAATGACTTGCAGGGATGTTTCCGCATTGGCTGGTTCCTCTTACTCTACTCTTTAATGATCGCATCGAGACTTACACGCCCAATGGTCTCGTACTCGTCGCCATCGTCAACTTGTGCAGGCTGTTCGATGATGCTCGCACGAAAGATGTTCATCGCGGGTGCAGAAAGTTCCATCTGCTCTAATGCGCGCGTGAATTGCTCTGGCTTGGTGCCAAGGTCGAAAACGATGCCATCGTCAGTTTCGGTACCGGTTAGCTGAAATTGAACATCATTCCGTTCAAAGAAAAATGCGGGTTGTTCGCCGCGCGTGTACTTGATGAACTCGCAGGAATTTTTGGCGCTATCGGCTGTGTTCTCGAGCAAGCTAATCTCTTGGGGGAAATGAAACGACCAATCACCTAAAGGCAAACTTGCTTCCTTGCCGCGGCCAAGGATGTTTGGTCCGATATTTAGTAAATCACCCGTCCAAACGCCGACAATCGAACAAGACCGGGAATTGAACGCGTAATTGACTTGGTTCAGCCCGCCGACAGATATTGAGTAAGGTGGCAAGTCAAGCGTCTTGATGCGGACGACTAACGGTATATCTGCCGCTTTCAAATTGTGAACGGCACGCTCAGTAATCCGCTTTGCGGCGACCGAAATAGGCGCAAATTTCTCTGATAGATCTTCTCGGGCAGCGTATACACTGCCAAATCGTTCATGCCATTTGCGATCTGACCCAATCGGGTCTGCGTAAAAATATGTGAGCTTGAGGTGTTGTTTGCCGTGCTTAAGTTTGAACGCGGCATTCCAAATATTGTCGTTGGATTGCTCAACTTCAGTACCGTCAATTTCAACCTTCATAGCCGCCGTTTTGCTATTGATGTACCAAGCTGAAATATCGAACATTAAAACCGCCTCTTGCTCCCAGGGGGCATAGAAATCGCCCTCGAAACTGATAGCGAAATGAGGTACTTCTGGGATGTCGAAATCAGCAAGTCCGTCGTCCAAGCGACCACTGGAAATGGGCTCTATGTCCTTGAGTTTATCAAAATTTGGATCAGCGCCCTCTGGAAGTGGGCAGACCACGTAATCGAGGCATTCCCAGCCCTCGCGCTTGGCCAAAATCAACTGCGTCAGGGCTTCAATTTGCTCAGGTTCAAGAATTTCGCTAAACCCCGGCATTCCCGCCTCTAAGAACCCAGTAGAAATATTGTCTCTGATAGCGTCGAACGATTCGCCGTGTACCCATTCACTGTCGACCAAGTTAAACCCAGTTCCGCCTTTTAGATCATGCCCGTGGCAAGATATACAGTGCGTGGTGTAGATGCTTTTTCCTGTATCTAAGACTTCGCTTGAGGCATCTATCGCCGTTGTATTGGCCAGTTCTTGAGCCCCATCCTCGATGATACTCGTCGTGTCGCTGGTGGAAGGGGAGCAAGCCGAAAGCGCTGCAGCGACAATTAAACCACTTACAAAAACTAAGCTTGCATTTGGCTTCATTGTGCTTGCTCCTGATAAGCTGACTCTCTCACCGTACGCTTCATTGTGATGGCAGTTTTCGCGCCCAGATATTTCGAAACGCAACGGCATCCCCATGATCTTGAAGCAATAGGGGCGCGCAGCCGTGAGCCTCATATTTTGGCTGCCCACGAAACAGAGTCGGTCCTTTTAGCTCGCTATGATTTTGGACAAGCACGCCATTGTGGATTGCGGTCATATACCCGGGCGATATCAGGTCTCCATCGTCCGCAAATTTTGGGGATGTGAATATAATATCGTAGACCTGCCATTCACCCGCTGGTTTCGAAGCGTTTACTAGGGGGCGATGCTGTTTGTATATCGATGCGGCTTGGCCGTTCGCATAGGTCTCATTTTCGAACGAATTCAAGATTTGCAATTCGTACCGCTGTTGAATGAATACACCGCTATTTCCCCAATTTTGTCCTGAGCCGCCTTCCTTGCCCTCTAATGGCGCGCGCCATTCGATGTGAAACTGTGCGTCGCAAAATGTTTCTTTAGAGGTAATTGGGCCGGTTCCAGGTTTAACCGTCAGCACGCTGTTTGAGACCGTCCATCCGGGCAACGCCTCGGGGGTTCCGGTCCATGCGTCCAAAGACGTTCCATCAAACAGGATCAGCGCGTCAGAAGGAACACCCTGTGCGCCGAAACCAAGCTGAGTGGGGATGACAGACCAGTCTTCGGTGTCTTTTGGATCGATGCTCAGAATAGAAGACTCTTTGGCTTCCGTGCCCAGCAAATTGGAGGCGAGGTGTTCGCATGCCGATACGAAAACAAGGCACAGGCTTGCAGGAAGAAGTTTGGTCCACATATTGTTCCCAATAATAAATTGTATACAATGCAGGTATGGCAAGATAGCCACTGCTTGTGAAGAGCGCGCGTCAATCTAGTGCCTGCACGTTTTCGTTTTCAAGCTCAAAGTGGGTGACGGGGTGTGTGAATATTACTTCATCTGCCAGCGAAATCCATCAATCGGATAGAGTTTCGGAGAAAATGATGCAATGCGAACCTTAGCTGTCAGTTTGTCTTTCGCTGTGCTGTCACTGTTAGTCTCATGCATTGCGAACAATCCCGAAGAAGTGCAGGCCGAAAATAATACGATCGCTCAAGCACCACTGGGGTTTAGCATCTCGGTTGGAGACACTTTCACCGATTGTTCTGATTGTCCCGAATTTGTGGTTATTCCTGCAGGCCGTTTCACGATGGGCTCATCTTCTTCAAAATCTGATCATATTGGCAATGAGGGTCCACAGCGCTTGGTCGAAATTCCGCGGAAGTTCGCCGTTGGAAAATATGAAGTTACAAAAAGACAGTATAGACAGTTTGTAGAGGAAACCGGGCGCCTCCCTGGAACCAACTGCTATGCAGATTTCGATGAAGATGGTGCCTTTACTCAGACCGAGGAAGCAAATTGGCAAAACCCCGGCTTCATCCAAACAGAGAACCATCCTGTCGTTTGTGTGAACTGGTATGATGCGCAATCATACGCGCAATGGCTTTCTAAAAAAACAGGCAAACAGTATCGCCTGCCTAGTGAAGCCGAGTTCGAATACGTTAACCGAGCAGGGAGTAATAGTTCCTATTTTTGGGGAAACGATATCAATCAGGGCTGTGAATATGCCAATGGTGTAGGCTCGTCTTCCGGAGCAGAATTTTCCACTTGGCTGGCATCAACCTGTGAAGATGGTCACCTAAACACGGCCCCAGTAGGCAGTTATAAAGGAAACAGATTTGGCCTCCATGATACATCTGGAAACGTGATGGAGTGGGTTGAGGACTGGTTCGAGCCAGATTATTCACATGCACCATCAGATGGGTCGAATTTCACTACCTGCAATAGTTGCTCAGGCCGCGTCGTTCGCGGCGGCTCGTGGAGCTTTAAGCAACGATACTTACGAACTGCGCATCGTGGTCTTTACACACCCGAGAGTCGAAGCATCAATTTAGGGTTTCGTCTGGCGAGAGACATCAGTGAATAATACTGGGAAGGGGGCTGGACAGCCAAACGTGACCAGATTTATGCGCGACGGAGACAAATACCCTGATAAAGGCAATTGGAGGGTGCTGTCATGTGTGGACGGCTCCGTTTATGCAAGCGCAAAATGATTAGATTA
>CAYGPE010000030.1:0-33693 GCA_964351695.1 uncultured Hyphomonas sp.
TGCGTAACTCATATACGTTAGAAGGAAAGAAATGGCGCGAGTGACGGGGCTCGAACCCGCGACCTCCGGCGTGACAGGCCGGCACTCTAACCAACTGAGCTACACCCGCGCATTTCTGGCCACCGCCGAAGCAGTGAAGGGCCCATGTAGACGCGTCAAAAAGCGCGGTCAAGCAGGAACTGCCATGACTTTGACACGTAATGCACCTAGCCTTCACGCACTTAACATCACAGGATGCAGGAACCGAAATGAAACGCTTGTTAATAATCGCATCAGTCATCGTCCTGGTGCTTCTTACAGCGGCTATGACCGTGCCGTATCTGGTGCCATCATCGGTGTATCGCGCACAGATCGAAAAGTCTGCCTCAACCGCGCTAGGCCGTGAGGTAACACTTGTCGGTGAGACCAAAATATCAGTGTTTCCATCCATTTCTGTAAAAATAGGCGGTGCGCAAGTTGCAAACCCTGAGGGTTTTGAGGTCGCCAACATGATAGATGCAGGCGAATTGAAGGGGAGCGTGAAGTTATGGCCCTTGCTGGCAAGAAAAGTGGAAGTCAGCCAAATCACATTATCTGACGCAACGATACGTCTTGAACGCTTGGCCGATGGTCGTGCGAACTGGGAGTTTGGCACCCCCGGCGTAGCGCCTGGGGAAGAAGACCCCCAAGACGCAAGAGGTAGTGGCTTCACGTCAACAATTGGCAAAGCCGCCTTGAACAACACAGCGATCTACTTCCATGATAGACAGGCAAAACAGCAATACACACTTACTGATTTCAATGCCCTGGCGCGTTTGAAAGCTCTGGACGCCCCATTCTCATCTTCTGGCGACGGACAGTTGAACGGCCAGGCGTTTGAATATGATATCACACTCAATTCGTTCGAATCGATATTTGAGGCCCAACCATCTGAGCTGAAGCTAGATCTGAAAACTGATCTGGGTGACGTTAATTATGATGGCGCCATAACGCTGAGTGAAACCCCGGAGTTTGATGGCAGCTTCCGTTTCAGCAGCGCCTCTATAGGCTCGCAACTTGCTGTGCTTGCACCCGATTTACCTATCAGAGGGGAAGCTGTGGAATCACTTGCTGGCAACGGCACGATCTCAGGCGCGCTTGGCGATATCTCATTGCGCTTTCAGCAAGCAGACGTGAAAGCTGTGGGCTTAGACGGGTCTTACAAAGGAGATATTGTCCTTACTGACACTATAAACTTGGATGGGACGTTCAAAATTAATGCGAATGGTGCTGAACGCCTACTAAAAGCCGATCATGCAGCCAGAAGCTTGCTCTCTACGTTGGGCAAAGTGGATATATCAGGAACGGTCCGTGGCGAGGCGGTAGCACCCAACTTTTCTGATATTCAGTTAGCTCAACGCAGTGAGCTTCTGACGACTGATTATAGAGGCGACCTTTCTATCTCAGATTCGCAGTCAATAGATGGAACGCTATCTCTGGAATCTAAGGATTTCAGAGCCTTGCTAGCATCCATGGATCAGGTTTTGCCGCCGGGTGAAACGCTGAATAGCTTTTCATTCAGTGGCGACACAAGCGGCACCTTTACAAATATTACGATACAAAACGCTCGCTTGGCTTTGGATGATACGACGGCGACGGGAACAATTGGAGCCGATCTACGCGGATCGACGCCACGGATTATCGCGGACCTATCGATGGCAGAACTCGATTTAACACCGCTCATGGGGCAGTCATCGGACCAACCCAAACACGACCCTAGTCTATCTCAGGACTGGAGCGACGATCCTCTCGCCCTGGATAGTCTCAACCTGATCAACGCAACCGTCAATATTAGCGCCAATCGTGTTATCCTTGATCAGATTACACTGCAGGATGCGCTGTTGAAGACGCGTCTCGACGATGGCCGCCTATCGGCAATTTTCCGCCGCGACGAAGAACAGCCAGGGTTTCGCGCTTTTAGTGGCAACTGGTCAGGTGATATCGTTCTGGACGCTTCCGGGTCGACCCCGCGCCTGACGATCAACGCGCTTGCAGACAGTATTGCCGCGCAAGACATGTTGGGTGCGCTCACTGGCTTCAATCGCTTAATCGGGCTTGGAGATGTCCTCGTAGATGTCAGCTCTGAAGGCAACAGCCTTAAGGCGCTTGTGAATGGGTTGGATGGACGATTTGAATCTGACCTTAGCAATGGTGCTTTGCGTGGAATTAATCTTGCCAAACTTGTACGCGATTCATCGAATATGACTGAGTTGCTGAAATCAGGCGATTTGACCATTGCGAGTTTCAGGGAGGCCTTTTCTCCGGATGCAGAGACAGACTTCTCAAGCTTTATCGGTAGCTTGAGTTTCACAAACGGCGTCGCCCAAATTCAAAACCTTAAGCTTGATAATCCGGTCGTTGCTGTAACAGGATCAGGCTCGATAAATCTGGGCACTCGCATGATAGATATAAGCCTTACGCCAACTATAGACCTGAAAGCGCAGCGTCAGGGCGGCACATTGGCGCTTGGAGATATCCCCGTCCCTGTCCGCATTTATGGCAGCTGGGCAAACCCTAAATACGGATTCGACACAGCGGCCATTCGCAGCGAACTCACAGCGCGAGCTCGGGGACGTATCGCGGATGAAATCGTTGACGAAGTTGGCGGCGATCTGGGAAATATTCTCGGTCAGGTTGTAGGCGGCAAACGGCCAAATCAAAGCCCCGCTCAGGCTGAGCCGGGTCCAGCTGAAGAAGCCGACTCTCAAACGTCAACGACACCCGAAGCGCCGCCAAAGTCTATAGAAGACGAGATAAAGGACCGGGCCATTGAGGGGGCCTTAGGCGCGATATTTGGCAACCAGCCTGAAGATGAACCTGCTGAAACCGATCCTGCTGAACCTGCACCGGAGTAATCCACCGTTATTTTTCATCAAATAGCTGTCAAATTGCGACAGTTAATGGCGTGTTAATTCTAATCGTCATGATGGAAGGACTTGGATTCGGTTCCAGAATAGGTTTACCGGGGAGAGACGACCATGGGCGCTGCAAAGCAGACACAACTGTTTGATGATATGACGACTGACTCCTCTTCGGGCTATTCGGCCAAAGATATTGAAATTCTCGAAGGTTTAGAACCCGTTCGAATGCGGCCCGGCATGTATATTGGTGGCACTGATGAGCGGGGCTATCACCACCTCTTCGCTGAAATTCTTGATAATGCGATGGACGAGGCGGTCGCCGGCTTTGCAAATCGCATTGAAGTGCACGTGCGGGCGGATGGGTATGTCGAAGTAACCGATAATGGGCGCGGTATTCCTGTCGGGCCACACCCAAAATATCCAGAGAAATCCGCCCTCGAAGTGATCTTCACGGTGCTACACGCGGGTGGAAAATTCTCAAACAAAGCCTATCAGACCGCAGGTGGCTTACACGGGGTCGGATCATCTGTTGTGAACGCGCTTTCTGAGCGGATGGAAGTTGAAGTTGCGCGGGACCGGAAGCTTTATGCGCAAGCCTTTGAGCGCGGTCATGTCATGGGACCACTAGAGTTGATCGGTACAGCGCCCAACCGCCGTGGCACAACAGTTCGCTTTAAGCCCGACTTCCAGATTTTTGGTGAAAAGATACGCTTCAAGCCGCAGCGCCTGTTCCAGATGACGCGGTCCAAGGCTTACCTCTATCGCGGTGTTGAAGTGCGTTGGACGTGCGATCCTGAATTACTGACAGAGGATTCCAAAATTCCGGCGGAAGCCACCCTGTCCTATCCGAATGGTCTCGCCGACCAATTGGAAGAGGTCTTCAAGGGTAAGGCAACGATCACGGATCATAATTTCAGCGGACTTGTTGAAACCGATGACGGTAAAGTCGAGTGGGCAATCGCATGGACTGCCGCGGGCTTTGGCGAAAGCGACGGTTTTTCGCGCTCATACTGTAACACGATCCCAACCCCTGATGGAGGCACCCATGAGGCAGGTTTCAGATCAGCAATTACCAAAGGTCTGCGTAACTATGCTGAACTCACCGGACAGAAAAAGGGTACGTCAATTACGGCCGATGATGTCCTGGGGCATTCAGGGCTTTTGCTGTCTGTTTTCATTCGCAACCCGGAATTTGTCGGGCAAACCAAAGATAAACTCTCGACCACGCAGGCGTTTCGTCTCGTTGAAAATGCGGTGCGGGATCGGTTTGATCACTGGCTCGCAGGTAGTCCTAAAGAGGCTGGCAAGCTGCTCGTTTGGGCGATCGAACGCGCTGATGAACGTGCAAAGCGCCGAAAAGCTAAGGATGTTGCCCGTAAATCTGCAACCAAACGTCTACGTTTGCCGGGTAAGCTCGCCGACTGCGCTGATAGTTCAGGCGATACCGAGCTATTTATCGTTGAAGGTGATTCAGCTGGCGGCTCAGCCAAGCAGGCGCGTGATCGTAAGACGCAAGCCATCCTGCCCCTTCGTGGTAAAATTCTGAATGTTGCCAGCGCCACGGCTGAGAAACTTGAGAAAAATCAAGAGCTGTCGGATCTGTTGCTCGCGCTTGGTGTTGGCATTGGTTCACGCTTCAGCGTTGACGACCTGCGTTATGAGAAAGTCATCATCATGACGGACGCTGATGTTGATGGGGCGCATATCGCGGCCTTGCTGATAACGTTCTTCTACAAGATGACGCCCGGTCTGATCGAAGATGGCCGCCTTTATATGGCCATGCCACCACTCTTCCGCCTGTCCTATAAGGGCAAGACTGTCTACGCGATGGATGACGAGGACAAGGATCTGCTGATGGAAGTAGAATTCAAGCCTAATCAGAAAGTCGATATTGGCCGCTTTAAAGGCTTGGGTGAGATGAACCCGGGACAGCTCAAAGAAACTACGATGAATCCGGAGACGCGGACACTGGCGCGGATTACGCTTCCTGACAGTATTGATGAGCTTACCGAAATGAAGCCCGCAGAACTGATCGAAACGCTGATGGGTAAAAAGGTCGAACACCGCTTCCGCTTCATTCAGGAAAACGCGCATTTTGCCGAAGAGTTGGACATCTAGGCTCAGCTTATCAAAATTCGATTATATTTGATCGACCCGTTTAAGCTGGAATTCGCCAATATCGCTTAATGTTAAAGAATGACGGTGAAGTGGCCCCAAGATACAAAGCATGCGTTTAACGAGAAGCTGATCGAGGCGTCGTTTGATCCTAACGCTTATGGGCGTTTTGATGACGCTTATCTTTCAGAAATTCTGGATGAATACCCACGTGAAGAACTTGGCGTCTGGACATTCGGGGACCATGCCGAAGGGGAAGCGCCAGCGATACGCGGCGAAGCGAATGATCTAAAAGGCAAAGACATATTGGAGGCTGTTAAGAGTGGTCACATATGGCTGAATTTGCGTCAGGCCAATCATCGCATTCCTCGTTTGAAGACCATCTCTGATAGTATTTTCGGAAGCCTAAGCCAGGCAAGTGGTCGGAAACTATTCAAACAAGATATGGGCGTACTGATCTCTTCGCCAAAAGTTCACGTTCACTACCACCTCGACATACCCATGGTTGCGCTGTTTCAATTGCGCGGCGAAAAAACCGTTTGGGTGTATCCGGGCGATGAAACCCATGCCCCAAGTAGTGCTGTGGAGGACATGGTTCATATGCGTAAAGAGGAAGGCTTACCCTTCCGCGCTGAGTTTGACGATGCGGCCACCAAAATTCAGTTGAAACCAGGCATGGGTTTGACATGGCCACAAACTGCGCCCCACCGTGTGCAGAATGCTGACTGCCTGAACGTGTCTTTGTCTGGTGAATTTATGACGACAGCAGCGCTTATCCGTGCAAATGCGATCTATACAAATAGTCTGATACGCCAGCGGTTTGGCAAAACGCCGCCGCGTCCAGATGCGGTCACATTCCGAAATATTTCGAAAGCAGGCATAGCACGACTTATAAAAGTTGCGTCTCGCTCTCCGAGACGACAATCCCCAACCCCTGTGACGTTCAGGATCGACCCAGAAGCTGTGAACTGTTTGCGCATTCTGTAGGTTTTCGGCAAGAATCACCCTTGCTTCTCAAAAAAAACCAACACACTGTTCTTCGATTGGTTGATTGGGACAGGTAATATGCGTTCAGGAAAATTTCGCCTTTTAGCCGGCCTAGCAGTTCTTGCGCTTGGCGCGTGCGGCGGCGGCGCGGGCGATAACGCTTCAGATTCAGGCGCTAAGTTTGAAATCAACAAAAACCCCTTCCCTTCAACATATACCCCCTACCCTTCAGAGACTGTGCTGCTGCAAGACGCGACAATTCTAGATGGCATAGGTGGGCAAATAGAAAATGGTGATGTCCTACTCGTCGATGGTAAAATCAGTGCCATTGGCGAGACTGTGGCTGCCCCAGAGGGGGCTCAGGTGATAGATGCCACGGGCAAGTGGATAACTCCCGGAATTATCGACAATCACTCCCATTTAGGTGTGTACCCTAGCCCAGGCGTAGGCGCGCATGGGGACGGCAACGAGATCAGCGCCCCAGTGACCGCTGAAGTCTGGTCTGAGCACGGTATCTGGCCGCAAGATCCGGGTTTTACGCGTGCGCTTGCGGGCGGTGTAACCTCAATGCAGATATTGCCCGGATCAGCCAATCTATTTGGCGGACGCGGCGTGGTCATCAAGAATGTGCCCTCGCGCACCGTTCAGGGCATGAAATTCCCAGATGCACCTTACACGCTAAAGATGGCCTGCGGCGAGAACCCAAAGCGCGTTTACGGCTATGGCAGCGGAGGCTTCCCAGGCGGCGCGCCCTATTCCCGTATGGGAAATGTTGCGGGCTATCGTGCCGCTTGGGCCAAAGCGGTCGAATATAAGCGCAAATGGGATAAATATGCTGATGAGGGCGGCGACCCGCCTGCGCGTGACCTTGAGTTGGATACGCTGATCGGCGCGCTCAATGGCGACATTCTTGTCCACATGCACTGCTATCGCGCTGATGAGATGGCGCAGATTATCGATATCTCGAAAGAGTTTGGCTACAAGGTCACGAGCTTTCACCACGCGGTTGAAAGCTACAAAATCGCCGACATTCTTGCTGCAGAGGGTATTTGCTCTTCCATGTGGGCCGACTGGTGGGGTTTCAAAATGGAAGCCTATGATGGTGTACGCGAAAACATACCCATGGTTCACAAAGCTGGAGCCTGCGCCATCGTTCATTCCGATAGCGATATAGGCATCCAACGCCTCAATCAGGAGGCTGCCAAAGCGCTTTCAGATGGCCGGCGCGCAGGCATCGACATATCAAAAGCGGATGCTTGGACGTGGCTCTCCCTGAACCCCGCCAAGTCACTGGGTATAGATGCCAAAACAGGCAGTCTCGAGCCCGGAAAAGCGGCTGATGTGGTGGTTTGGTCTGGTGACCCATTCAGCACATACACAAAAGCTGATCTTGTTATGGTCGACGGCGCCGTCATGTACGACCGCAGCCAACCTGATCGTAATTCTGTAACTGATTTCGAACTTGGCCAACCTGGCGAAGGAGACGTGAAATGATCCGCTCAATACTTCTCGCAAGCGCCGCTCTGGCAGTGACCACGGCAGCTGCAGCGCAGGATATCGCCATCACCAATGCCAAGGTTTGGACCGGTACGGATGCCGGAACGCTTGATAGCGCCACTGTGATAATCATGGATGGTCAAATCACAGGCGTCGGCGTCAATCTCGCACCGCCCAGCAACATGCGCACTATCAACGCTGACGGCAAATGGCTGACGCCGGGCATTTTTGCTCCCTTTTCGCGTGTAGGTACGGTCGAAGTTGGCGCCGAGGACACCACCAATGACATTAGCGCGGCAACATCGCAGTTTTCAGTTTCCCTCCGCGCGGCTGATGGCTTCAACCCTGCAGCCACAACAATTGATGTCACACGGGTGGAAGGGGTCACCCACATGGCCGTCGTGCCTGGCAATGGAATGAGCCTGATTGCCGGGCAAGGCTTTGTGACGAACACATCGGGAAATGCAGAATCGATCATTGACGATGATGCTTTTGTCTTTGTTGACCTAGGCGAAGGCGGCGCAGGCCTCGCAGGCGGGTCACGGCCTGCGGCTTGGGCGGCCATACGCGGCGCCATAAATGATGCGCGCAGCTATCCCGGACGGTATATCGGCCAGTCACATGGCGATGAGTTAAGCCGTGCGGATGCGCAGGCTTTTGGGCGCGCCGTTCGCGGTCAGCAATTGATCATGATTGCTGCTCACCGCGCCAGCGATATTCGCCAAATCATTTCTCTAAAAGATAGCTACCCAGCATTGGATTTGGTTATTCTCGGCGCTGATGAAGGCTGGCTGGTTGCTGACGAGCTAGCCGCAGCAAACATCCCCGTTATTGTCGATCCGTTTTCCAATCTACCTGCAAGCTTTGCCCAGCTTGGGGCCACTGCTCGCAATGGCGAACGTTTGATTGCAGCAGGTGTAGAGACAGCGTTTGGATATCTTGGTGATAGCGGGCATCAAACCCGTCTTGTCTTGCAAAGCGCCGGAAATGCTGTTGCCAATGGCGTTGCGTTCGATGATGCGATGGCAGCGATCACAACCGTTCCAGCAAGGATCTTTGGGGTTGAAGGACATGGGGCCATCACCGCAGGCAATGCAGCTGATTTCGTGATCTGGGACGGCGACCCGCTTGAGGTCATGAGCGCGCCGGAACTTGTCTTTATAGATGGCGAAGTGCAATCACCTGAAACCCGGCAAACAAAGCTGCGAGATCGCTATCTCAACCTTGATGAAAGCGAGCGTCCGCTAGCTTTCAAGCGCTAAATCAGGGTGTCGACTTACTCGGCCTGCCGTTTCGTCCGTAATTGCGGGCAAACGAATAAGCCGACTTATAGACTTCACGGCCATCACCCGGTTCAACAAAATGGCACCCTATAAGCGTGCGTACGAAGTCCCACAGCACAAAGCGTTCGGATTTCAAATAGTGTGCCCCCAGAAGCGGCCGAACCGCATCAGTGGCCTCCTGAAGGCGGTAATGCGGTATCGTCGGGTTGATATGATGCACAACGTGCAAATTACCGATATTGTGAGTGATCCAATTGAACGGTCCATAATTGCGGTCAACGCTGGCAAGCGCGCCGCGCAACCGTGTCCAATCCTTCGCGTCATATACTGGCACTTCAGGCGCGACATGGTGCATATAGGTCACGAAGGTCAGCCAGCCGCCATAAATCAGATATGGCGCAAGAATGTACTTCGCAAAGAAGCCCCATCCATAGGTAACACCAAGACCGATATAGAGCGCCAGAAAACCAGCCAACGCGGCCAACCCAAGATACCAGGAAACACGAACAGAAGGTGTAAACAGGTTACTGAGAGGCAGATAATGGCTCCCCTTTACAGGGCTGTATGTCGTCAAATTACGGAAGCCAAGCTTATACATTGGCCACCCGATCAGCACGAAAATGCCTGAGCGAAACAGGATTTTTCGAAACAGCCTGTCTTCCTCTGCGCGGCAGGGTCTAAAGACCTCTTCCTCACGAAAATGTCCCGCTTTGGCGTGGTGTAGCGCATGTGACCTTTGCCAGCCGCGATAGGGTACCAAAATGGCGGCGTGGATGAGTATCCCGGCGAGAGTATTTGCGGTCCGGTTTTTAGCGAAACATCCATGCCCGGCATCATGGCCAATTACAAACAATGACCAGCAGAAAGTACCAATCATAAAAATCAGGGGCCACTCAAAGTACCACGCACTGACTTGCGAGAGAGCCCCATAGCACAGCGCAATCATCGCCAGATCGAACACAAGATATGCAGATGAACGCCAACCATTTGCTTGAAGACAGCGCTCTGGTATCGCGGCCCGCAGCTCGCTTTCGGTTACATCGGGATTCTGCATTATTTATTGTACTCTCAGAAGACAGACCGGACTGCGCTATATCACTGCATCAATGTAAACGCACGGTGTCAGTATCGATACACTCTTACAAAAAATTCGATAAAATTTGCCAGAAATCCACATGCCTGCATGCGCGTGATCTCAATCTGAGTGCGCTACTGACAAACCTTCAGTCAGCGCCAGGACACAACATGCCTCACACAGCCGCCCTCTCCGACACTGTCCACACGCCAGCGATCCGTTTCGTGCCGATCGTTCATATGCAGTCGGGTGAGACGGCGACACTGATTGCCGAAACGGAAAAACGCTACGAAGAGCGGGCCGTTTTTGGCAGGGCGGCACCTGCTGCAGAAAGCAGCGGGGCCGCCTCCCTTTCTTCGGCAGCGTGGCTGGCCGCCCATATAGAAAATGTCGCTAATGATGCTCACACGCGCACTGTCGAACGCCCAATCATGGTCAGTGCACCGCTCACATGCATTGCACATCCTGATACGGCAATAGCCTGCGATGCGGCCATTCGCCGAACCAATCTATGCGCCCAGGAAATTTGTATCGAAGTTACAGATGCCTCACTCGCCCAAGCATCAACAGATTCTCAGGCCGCTATCGAAAATCTTCGCCGTGTTGGTTTCCGCGTTTCGCTAGATGCAACGCGGTCGTGGCAAACACCGCTAAATACCAGCTTACGTCTATTGCTCGATAGTATTCGTGTTGATGCTCGCCGCCTTGACCAGGAACCAGAGCTAGCTGATCGCGTCGATGCAGCTGTTTCAAGCGGTATGGCGGTCATCGCGCAAAATGTAGCATGGCGCGATGGTGACTATCTCGCACGGCTCGGGATTGAATTTGGCTTACGACCGCGCGCAGACGCTTAAGCGACGTTCTCTTCACTGCGACGTGCCTGATCGGCATACGCATCCAATTTATCAAGCAGATAGTCCAGGTCTTCTTTAGGGATCGCTTGAAACTGTGTGAGAACACGTTCGATCATCCGCATTCGGAAACGGGCGCGGTCATTGTCTTCGCCGTCCAATTCCAGTTCGTGATACACTTTCACACCAGCCCGGAATGCCGGTAGCATCTTCCGATGCAATCCAGCGCGGTCAAATATCGCCTGTAAACCAAGCGGCCCGGCATCGTGGATCATCAGCCATACGCGCGAATGCGGTACACCGGATAATTCGGCCAGCGCATGCTCAACAAAAGCCATATGCCCAACACAGAGCGCCCGCATGATGAGCGAGTGCGTCAGTCTGCCGTTTAGGTTCAACTGTTGAACGAAGCGCGGCATGTCTTCAGTGCGGCCTGCCTGTTCGACCAGGTCGATGGTCGCACGCTCACGCGCACCCGCGGCCAGATCAATTGCCATCTGTGCAGGCAATTCATGGCGGTTGATAAGCAAGTCAAAGACTTGACCAGAAACGAGGGATACAAGCTTCTCTGCGATATGGACGGGCACGTGATCGCGTAAAACAATTGACTCGTGCAGCTTCGCATTGGCCGGAAACCGGGTGATCGTGTTCTCAAACGCCTTGTCTGAGAATTCGGCGCCTTTATTGGCAGAAACGGTTTCAACGGCTGTTTCGCTCGCGTGCTCACAGATCACGTCAGTTAAAGCGCCAGATACGGTTGAGCGGGATGCAATCGCCGCCTGCTTCGCACTCGTTACAGCCAAAACCAATTCGATCAGATCATCATCGGTGAAAACCGGAGAATGCTCCAGGACAGGTAGTGCAACGGTTTCAACGTCTTGTGCCAATTGCATTGCGACATCATGCGGTAATCGAGGGGAATTGCGCAGCGTAACGGAGAGCGTACGGCGCACAACTTCAGCCGTATCTTCCGCCAGGATAGAGATAATCTCCTGCGCATATACCCGCTCTTCATCGCTCAGCGTATCAATGGCGATACGCCGACACAAACGGTGTGCGACAGTAGCGCGCTCCTCTGAAGTCTCGCCCTTCATCAGGCGGATAATGTCACCTTCACTCAGCTCTGGTCGCATGCTTTGCACGGTCATCGTTGGCGATTCCCTTGTCCGATTCCAATATTCTCAAACAATTGACCTGATCGGGTTAACGCGGCGTTTACCAGCCTGGCGCTGTTGCTTTATTTGGCCAGTTTGGCATCGGGAGCGATAGATTTGTAAACTTCAACCGTAAGGCTAAGCCCCACCAGAAAGACGACAACATACCCACCTCGTAGCAAGGCAAGAACGACAGCCGAACCCGTCTCAGCTGATACATATAAAATGATACCCAGCGGAATAACCAACAAAGCAAGCACTAATGGCGCGATCATGAGTAACCGCCTTTTGGTCCAGGGCCACGTCTGAAACACCAGCACTTTACCGCGTGCGACAGTTGCGGCTCCATAGACAAACAATCGTAATGCCATCCAGACAACCCCGCCGACACAGGCCCCAATCATCGCATACAGAATCCAAATCGCGCCGGATACCCGCAGGGCATCAATTGAGGCACCCACATCGTCTGCATTTGAAGCCGTAGGTTCATAGCCAGACGCAGCGACAAGAATCACACTGATAATGATAAGCGCCAAACCTGCGATAAACAGCACGACGGCCATCACCAAGGCAAACAGGAAGTTCGCGACAGTCAGCCTGAAGAAATCACCCCAGAACGACCCCTTTGGTGTCTGTTTGATATTCATCCGATAGACTGCACATGACCAGCCTGTAGCGGTTACATATACAGCTAGAGCTATGCCATTTCTGGCTGTATCAGGCCGTAGTCCGCTACCATTCAGCAAGAGAGGAAGCGCGATAAGCGCAACACAAAATGCAAGCATCCAGAGCCATGTCGAACGCACAATTGGCACGGCGCCAGCTAAGGTTCGTTTGATAATTCCATTGAATTCAAAGTCGCTCGGCATGGACCCCACCTATTGAGTATATACGTCATGAACCATGCGACACACTCAACCCAGTGCGTGAAGGATTAAAAAACAACCGCGGCGAATAGGCTTCGCCGCGGTTGCTGTTGGAGTAAACTGTGGCCAGATTAATCGTCGCGGCGTGCATCCGGTAGACGGTCATTAATGTCGTCGCGAATATCTAGGATCGTAACGATCAAGCCAGCAACCACGCTTGCGGCAACCCAGGCACCGGCCGTAATCACGACAAATGACAGGATCTGCGCAAGACTGCCCTGGATACCGAGCACGTCAGTGATCATCGCCCCCTTCTGGGGCACAGCATTATAGTAAGCCAGCGCCACACCGGCGATTATCGTAGCCAGATAAGCTACGTACACCATAAGGCGGAAGCTGTTGATAATAAAGAATTTCATGTCACCCTCTCTTACTCAAAAAGAACATAAGCGATTTTAGCCCTCAAACCAAAACCGCTCATATTGACTTATACTATTCTGGCATTCCTTCGACGCCGCACACCGTGCCGGATTCCATTGCAAAAGTCATAAATTTCTGCATCTGCTCCATGTCGAGATCGCCCATCATTTCAGCCATAGCCGCATCGGCATCATCGCCTTTACTGCCAGCTTCGATCAGCATATCAACCATTTCAGGATCGAGTTTGTCGACCGCAGCTTTTGACATGCACTCACACTCAGCCTGAGAAGAACCATCTTCCTCAAGACAAAGCTTCGTAAGTTGAGCGACTTTGTCACCACCGCCTGCTCCGCCGCAAGCTGCAAGACCGAGAGCCAGTACTGACGCAAGAATAACCTTTTTCATGTGCGAACCCCTTTGTGTTGTTTGTTTCGCGGTGGAATGGTTCCACGAATCTGTACGCGAGACTAGTGCAAAACAATCACTCGCGCCGCAGAATCCTGTCGAGTGCGAAAACAGATGTGCCTTTTTCCAGAAAGTCTGTCTTGATCTTTTCTCGATCATATTCGTTCGTAACCCAAGTCTCAAAATCTATCTCCGTTTCCGCTGCCGCCTTGAGATAACTATCAAAGAAAGCATCCAGCAGACCGGTTTTACCTTCTTTGAAATGCAAGTAAGTTTTGGACAATTGCTCAGTCGCGTCTTCGACTGTCTGGCCTTGTCGAAAGATCAAATAGAGTACGCTCATGAGACCAGCGCGGTCAGCCCCGGATTTGCAATGCATGAGAGCAGGATATTCGATGTCTTCAAAAAGCGCTTTGGCCGCTAGAATCGCCTCTACTGTAGGGGTGTCTCTGGAATAAACTTGAAAATCCACAAGTGTGACCCCCGCTTTTTCGCAGGCTTCTTTTTCCAGCAAATAGTACCCACGCGTTGATGGACCACGCAGATTAATTATTGTTTGTATTCCGCGTTCACGGGCATGTTCTACAACTTGCCGTGGATTTGGCTGGTTAGCACGCCACATCTCATCGCTGATCTGATGCAGGTTCTGAAATCCTTCCCGCAGGAAGCCATGATCCCCCAGCACCATTTCGCGCTCAGCGCGCTTACGGCCCTGTTTCGTCGACAAGTCAGCAGCAACATGTTTCTGGCGAACTGATTTTGGAAATATCTTCATGGTGTTGGCGATAATCGACGCAGCGCACCTTCGCAACCGTTCTACAGCGTTGGCAACACTCCAGTAACCCTGTCGCCTTAACCTCTCAGCAACGATGATTCTCAGAAGGTGACTTAAATCATGCGCATGATGAAATTTTTCCAGTATGGACTGCTCGCTGCTGCCGCAAGCGCAATTGCCTGGCCTGCAAGCGCCTTCGGTATTGGGCTGCAGCCCACCACTGTTGAGATGACCGTGGAGCCGGGTGATCGTCAAAGGCAGGTGGTTAATCTGGGCAATGTCCACACAGAAAAAACGATATCACTGACAATTGGTCTCGCTGACTGGACGTTAGATGAGAATGGGCAAATCCAGCTTGCACCGCCGGGAGAGCGCGATGATTCAGCGTCTGAGTGGGTGCGCTTTAGCCCCGCTTTCGTCACCCTGAAACCCGGTGAAACTGAGCAAGTCATCATCGACATGTCGGCACCAATGCGGACTGAGCGCGAGGGCGATTTTCGCTTCGCCATGATCGCATCGACCATTCTGCCAGAGTCCCGTTCAGGCCAATCTGGTGTTTGGAAAAAGTACCAGATTGCCAGCCTGTTCTATCTGACGATGGGGGAAGGCAATAGCGCGCCTCAAATCACCAATACTGGCGTAACGATGGCGGATGATGGGACACAAACAGTAGATATTACCTTCGAAAACGACGGTAATGCGCATGCCCGTCTGCGCGGGGATGTCGAAATTAGCGGCGATAGCGGTGAAACGATTAAGCTACCGATTAGCAATTTGGTTGTGCTGCACGACGGCAAGCGCAATTTCAAACTGCCACTTTCTGAGGAATTGCCAGAAAACCCAAACATCAAAGTCAATCTGGACAATGTCTACGCGCCGCAAAGCGCCTCTGGTACGGTTATGCTGCCTGAGTACAAAGCCCCATTACTGATTACGCAGGCGGCGGCTGAAGCTGTGCCGTCGATGGAAAATGTTGAGACATCCACCGAATAGACTGCGACACCACCGCCGCATTGCCCGCTACCTCCCTGTAGCGGCAATCTGGCTTATAGCGTCAGCTCCGGCTGAGGCCTCATGGCTCGATTCAGACTTTTATTGCCGGGTCTATGGCTGCGTTGTTATCCACGATGGCTACACATTTGATGTCTATGACAATTATAATTTCGCGACGGGACAGACAGCAGCAGCAGGAGAGCGGATGCTGCCGTGGACAGGGAACCCATTTGAAGGCGCTGGCGGCGTAAACCCGGTTATTACAGGCAGCCGTATCGAAGGGTTCCATACAGTCCCTTTCGAAGATCAAAGTGTGCGTCTTGGGATTGATACTAATGGCGATGGCGCACCGGACCGATTGCCATCCGATCTCAATGGTTCTGGCTTTATCGACGCTGGCGATGATATGGGGGCATTTACGCTAAATGCTTCAACAGACCTTGTTTCTGCCACTAGCTCAGCCCAGCGCAGCTTTTATTTGTCGTCTCGAACAGATTTCTATCTCACCGCTCAATCAAACTTGGTGGGCGCTATGGATGACCTCAACCAAACATCACAATTGTCGAACATCAATTTCAACTATCAGCTTACGCGCCAAGGAACGGATGATGGCATGTCTTTTGGGTCGAATGCCCGTAGAGGAAACCAGTTCCGACCGATCGGCAATGTCAACGATCTTGGCGATATATTCGGCACGCCGGTTCGGATTATGGAATTTCGAGCAGACATTCGGCAGCGAGACGCGACAAGCCTGCCGTCGCAATCTATCCGCTTTGATTATGTCTACGGATTTGAGGGATATGACCTATCCATGGGCGACGGCCATTTACGATACGAGATCGAATTCGACGTCTATAATCGCTAGTTCGGCAAATAGCCGAGACCAATCAGCAAGCTGCGCGTTTCGAACAGGGGTAAGCCAACAATGCTGGTATAGCTCCCTGATATCTGTCTGACGAAGCCTCCTGCAGCGCCCTGAATACCGTAACCGCCAGCCTTCCCGAGCCCCTCACCGCTTTCACAATATGCGGAGATCTCCCGCTGCGTAAGGCGCTTCAGGATAACCCGTGTGTCATTCAAGCGCGCGGCGAGGCGACCATCCGGGGCGATCAGGCAAACTGACGTCATGACGTGATGCGCTCGTCCTGAAAGCAGCTTCAGGCAATCTGCGACGTCTTGATCAGTTTCTGCTTTTGGAAGAATACGCCGTCCAACGCTTACGACCGTATCGCCCGCCAGAGTGTACTGAGCTGATTTATGCACCGCGCGGGCTTTCTCTTGCCCTAGGCGTTCAGCATATAGCCGCGGCGACTCGCCCCTATGCGGAGTTTCATCAATATCAGCAGGCGTCACCGCGTCAGGTTCAACGCCAATCTGAGCTAGCAGGGCCAACCGTCGTGGCGACGCGCTTGCGAGAACCAGCCGGGTCACAGTAATAGCCTTGAAGATTTACTTGAAACGATAGGTGATGCGACCCTTGGTCAGGTCGTATGGCGTCATCTCAACCAGAACTTTGTCTCCGGTCAGGATGCGAATGCGGTTTTTGCGCATTTTTCCGGCTGTGTAACCGATGATCTCGTGATCATTCTCCAGTTTCACGCGGAAAGTCGCGTTTGGCAGCAATTCGACGATTGTACCGTTAAACTCAAGTATTTCTTCCTTAGCCATCCTGGCTCCATATTGTTCGACGTGCAGTGCCACGACAGGCCCTATATGGGGTGCTTCGTAGCTTTCGTCACGCATTAGAGCAAGCTGAGATGTTAGAGAGCTGCAGAAGCCTTACACGGGAGGGCTAATTAGATGCCAATAAAGGGCTGTAAAAGCCGCAGGATCGGGTTTGAAAACCGCACGGCGCCTTCATCCATGACTAGCGAGATACAATTCTCGCCATGGTCATCAATTATCGGTTGGTGCTGGCAATTCTCATCTTCCTGATGCAGGTCACCGCGCGCATACCCTGTCTCGCCGACATGGTAGCCGCCCTGAAGAACTAGCGTCCATTCTTCGCCCTTGTGCGCATGCTCAGGCATTTTCAGGCCGGGCTTTGCACTTAATAGGTAGAGGCGCTCGCCTGTTGCAGCTTCGTGTAGGAAAGCGCGCTTAACACCCGGCCCTGCGCCGCGCCATGTCAGCGTCACGCCTGAACGTTCAAGAAAGTCGATTAATGCGTCTGGCATCCATGACGGGTGCTCACGACGCGCAATGGTAACTGGCTCCTGATCCGCATGAGCGTTGTCATTCGAGGCCGCATCTACAGCCTCTTGCAACGAATCCAGAAAATCATCGCTGACAGGCTCACCATGCACTGACTCGAGCAGCGCCCCGCCGACATCATCCATGTGCGATAGCTGAGTAGAGATATCCGGCCGAACTTCGGCTTGGCACGCGACAACAAGTGACTTGGCAGCCGATAGTGTTCCCGCGGATGCTGCGGCGAGCCATTCATCTGAAACAGTATGTGCGATTGGGTGTGTTATGTTACTCACGAATAAGCTCCACGATATTCATTAAGGTGCGCCCTGAGCTTTTTAAGCGGGCCACGTATTTGACTTTTAACTGTACCAAGCGGCAAACCTGTACGCTTGGCGATTTCTGAATGTGACAGGCCTTCAAAGAAGGCCAATTGCAGCATTTCTTTCTGTTTGATCGGCAATTGGGCGAGCGCTTTATGGACAGCGCGAGCAGCCTCTACCTGATCATAATCTGTTTCAGCGCCCGAGACGGCGCGATCGTCCAGGATTTGCATTGTACTTGGCTCAGTCGGCTGCAGCCTGTCATGCTTGCGTTTGTGATCAATCCATTTGTTGCGGGTCAGTCGATAGGCCCATGTGGAAAAGCTCGCTTTGGATGGATCGTACTGGTGCGCCTTGATCCAAACAGTGACCATGACGTCCTGCACAATATCCTCTGCGGTGGCCCCCTGTTCGCCACGATTGACCAGCCATGATTTGAGGCGTGGCGCGTAATGGCTCGCAATCTCAGACAAAGCCGAGCGGTCACGATCATCGCGAATACGGATCATGATCGCCGCGTCGATATCCCGGCGTTGCGGCATAGCGCTGACACTGGCCATTAGAGCCCTACTCTGCGTATCGCGTCGTGGTGATAGAGCCGATTGATTAGCAAGCATGGCCACCTCCTTCAGGGCCATTACGATCCGGCATTGCGCTTGGATCAAACCAAGGTGTGATTTAGTGCGATCCGAGGCATTTTTATGCTGAAATCAGCGTGAACCACCCCTGACTTGCCCGACATGTAGCGCACAAATAAGCGTAAATAGACGCCGGGACGTGTCAAAATCGAGAGTCACTTTCCCTTCGAGTCTGGCTGTGACAATCTCTGAACCTTCATTATGGATTGCCCGCCGAGCCATATCTATGCCCTCAATTTGATGCGGCGTAGAACTACGAATAGCATCGTAGTAGCTTTCACAAATCATGAAATAATCACGGATGACGCCGCGCATAGGCGACAGTGACAGGCCGAAAATCCGCACAGGATCGCCATTCTCCAGGCGGACATGCAGAGCCAGCTTGCGTTCTTGCAGCGAGAGAAAAAGCGCGTAAGGACCACCAGAATGGTCGACAACGTCAAACGAATTTTGCTCGATCAAATCGAAAATCGCGACGCGGCGCTCATGCTCTGCGTCAGGTCCAGACGCGGCCAGCGTGTCGTCGTCAATCTCAATGGCAATCAGGCGCTTATCAGACATCGGGGCATCTTTTAGGATTCGCTATTGATCCGAATGGAGACAGAACGCGCGTGCGCTGGCAACCCCTCCGCCTCGGCAAGCCGCAACGCAGCTGGTGCCAGTGCGCTAAATCCGTCACGTCCAGCCTTCTGAATACTCATACGTTTGATAAAATCAAACAGGCCCAAACCCGAACTAAAACGCGCAGCCCGGCTTGTTGGCAGCACATGGTTAGAGCCGGTTACATAGTCTCCGAGCGCTTCGGGTGTGTGATGACCCAAGAATACCGCTCCAGCATGCTTGATCGCAGGCAATAAGGCTTCGGGGTCAGCAATCGCCAGCTCAAGATGCTCTGCAGCGATGTGATTTGCGAGATCAGCGGCCTGCTGCAAATCGCGAACAGTTACGATTGCACCATAATCGCCCCATGCAGCGCTCGCACGCTCTCCTGTGCTTAGAACCTGCAATTGAACATCCACAGCTTTGTCCACAGCATCGGCGAGTGCCGCATCTGGCGTCAGCAGAATGGATTGAGATGACGCATCATGCTCTGATTGGCTAAGAAGGTCAGCAGCGATCCAATCAGGATTGGCTGTCTCGTCCGCGATGACCAAGATCTCGGAAGGACCAGCAATTGTATCTATCCCGACCGCTCCAAACACTTGTCGTTTAGCCTCAGCGACCCAAGCATTCCCCGGTCCGACAATTTTATCGACTGGTTTTAGCCGTCCTGCCCCATATGCAAGTGCGCCGACGGCCTGTGCACCACCAATGGGGTAATACTCATCGACCCCCGCCTGAGTTGCGGCATAGGCAACTGCTGGAGATAGTTCGCCTTTAGGTGCAGGCGCTGTCATCACAATGCGCTCGACGCCGGCAATCTTAGCCGGAATAACATTCATAAGGACAGAGCTTGGATAGGAAGCAAGACCACCAGGAACGTAGACTCCGACTGAATCCAAAGCCGTCCAGCGCCAGCCCAACTGCACCCCCGCATCGTCAATAAATGAGTGATCCAGTGGACGTTGCACTTCATGGTATGCCGCAATACGCGCTGCCGCGAAATCAATGGCCTCGCGTAAGTCGGCAGGACACATCGCCGCCAGCGCATGGATATTCACATTATCTGATTGCAAAGTCGCAGGGTCGAGCGTCAGACCGTCAAACTCGGCAGTATAATCCGCAACGGCTTCACCCCCGCGCTTTTTTACGCTCGCAAGCATCAAGCGGACATTATCCACAAGATTATCCACAGCGCCGCGTGGGCGCGCGAAGAATTTCAGAAAATCATCTTGCTCGCCGGAATTACGTGCATCAAACCTATTCGCCATGTCTAGCGACGCCTTTTATCGTGATCAGGTGTGTGCCGGGTGTTCCACTCATAATCACTATCAAGCAGAGTCACATCAAGCGCTTCAACACTCAGTGCCAATTCACCATCACCTGCGAGCAGTAGAGAGACCGTGCCTCCCGGCGGCTCATCCGCCTTTGAAAACATGATGCTCAGCAAAGACATGATCATATCCGGATCTGATTTATTCACAGCCCGGCTTTTCACTGACAGAACGCCATCAATAGCAAGCAAACTGCGGATACGCGTTTTCGGATCACGCTTACCTTCAAGCTTCTCCCAGGCGAACCGATTGACCTCAAGCGTGAAACGCCTGCGGCGGAGGTCATACTTGATGTTCTCTGCCTTCAACACAGCATCCTGAAGCGCTGAGGACAGCACTTCCAAGTCGCTGGCATCCTGTGCAATCAGCCTTAATCCCTTGCCCTCGCCCATGACGCTTACTCTTCCGTGTCAGAGCGGCGGATTATGTCAGCGCCGCAACCCGTCAGCTTTTCTTCCAATCGTTCAAACCCGCGATCCAGATGGTAAATACGATTGACTTCCGTTTCACCTTCAGCCGCAAGACCTGCAATGACTAGTGAGACAGAAGCGCGCAAATCAGTCGCCATAACAGGCGCGCCTTTAAGGCTACTGACACCTTTCACGACCGCTTCTTGCCCGCGAACTTGAATATCGGCGCCTAGCCGCGATAGCTCAGGTGCGTGCATGAACCGGTTTTCGAATATGGTCTCGCGAATGATCGACGTCCCATCCGCCAAAGCCATCAGTGCCATGAACTGGGCCTGTAAGTCCGTTGGAAACCCCGGATGGGGCTGTGTATTGATATCAACAGCTTTGAGCGCTGAGCCATTACGCTGTATTCGCAGCGTTGCGGCTTCGGGATTACCCTCCACATCGACACCTGCCGCACCAAGCGCATCAATCAAAGCGCCCAGCGCCGCAACAGGTGCGCCGGTCAATGTTACATCGCCGCCCGCCGCCGCTGCGGCCATCGCATACGTGCCCGCCTCAATACGGTCAGCCATCACGGCGTGTGTTGCGCCTTTAAGTGTTTCCACCCCGTCGATGCGAACCGTCGCGGTTCCAGCGCCGGTCACTTTCGCGCCCATTTTGTTCAGGCAATCTGCCAGATCCGCTATTTCAGGTTCACGCGCCGCATTTTCCAATACTGTCGTCCCGTTGGCGAGCGTAGCAGCAAGCATCGCATGCTCTGTTGCGCCAACCGAAACGAAGGGAAACACGACTTTCGCGCCTTTGAGGCCATGAATGGCAGCAGCTTTCACATAGCCGCCCTCAACCAGCAGGTCTGCGCCCATGGCCTCCAGCGCCTTCAAATGAAGATCGACCGGCCGCGCGCCTATTGCGCACCCACCAGGCAGCGAAACAGTTGCGTGTCCATAGCGCGCGAGCATCGGGCCGAGCACGTTGAAGCTTGCCCGCATTTTACGAACTTGCTCATACGGCGCGATTGTCGAAGTCAGCTCAGCCGCGTTCAAACGGCACTCATTGTCACCCTTTGGCCAGTAAACCTCGACACCAAGTGTCGCCAAAAGTTGCGACAGGAAGCGCGTGTCAGCCAGGTTCGGCATATTGGTCAGCGTCAGGGGCTCGGGTGTCAGCAAAGATGCCGCCATCAGCTTCAGAGCCGAGTTCTTGGCACCTGAAACAGCAATCTCACCGTTTAGCGGATGTCCGCCTGTAATACATAGTCTATCCATAGCCGCAGCTATAGCGTCCCACGCGGCGAACGAAAGGCGCAAATGCGACAAGATGCGGCGACGAGCAGTTTTCTCATCTTTTGCTCAACCACATGTACCTGCTGACAGCGCTGGCGAGGCCATTGCCGATTGCGCCAAGCAGGTCTACGGTCTTGTCCGGATTAAGACAGAAGGCGTTATGAAACCTACCGATACAGCTGATCCAGACTACTTCCATAAAGTTGTCGATTGCCAATGGGCCTGCCCCGCACATACACCCGTGCCGACCTATATCCGCCTGATCGCACAAGGACGATACAGCGATGCTTATATGGTCAATCGCGAATCAAACGTATTCCCCGGCATTCTTGGCCGTGTCTGTGATCGCCCATGCGAACCTGCCTGCCGTCGAACGCGGGTCGAAGAAGACCCGGTCGCAATATGTCGGCTTAAGCGGGTTGCAGCCGATCATCGCGACGACATCACGGCGCGGCTTCCCAAGAAGCCGCCCCACACAAATGGCAAACGAATCGCTTTGATCGGCGCAGGTCCAGCCTCATTCACGGTTGCCAATGATCTTGCCCCTCTTGGCTATGAATGCACGATCTTTGAAAAGCTGGACAAACCCGGAGGGCTCATGCGTTCAAATATTCCGGCTTTCCGGCTACCCGAAAGCGTCCTGATGGAAGAACTCGGCTATATTCTCGATATGGGCGTCGAGCTGAAACTCGGCATGCCCGTTGAAAGTATGAAGTCGCTTCAAACTGAGGGCTGGGACGCAATCTTTGTTGGCACAGGGGCCCCGAAAGGCAAGGATCTGGACCTTCCGGGACGCTGGGACGCCAAGAACCGCATCCATATCGGGATCGACTGGCTTGAGTCAGTTGCCTTTGATCACACAGACCATATTGGCGAGCGCGTTCTCATAATTGGTGTCGGCAATACCGCGATGGACTGTTGTCGCACCTCACTGCGCCTTGGTGCCAAGACTGTAAAAGTCATGGCGCGCAAACCTCGCGCCTTCTTCAAGGCCTCAGAGTGGGAACTTGAAGACGCCGAAGAAGAGAATGTCGACATTGTCGTCAACCATTCCCCGAAGGCCTTCATCACTGAAAACGGTAAACTCATCGGCATGACGTTCGAGCTGATGGAATATGACGTAGATGACAGTGGCAGGATCACAGAGCAACGCATTGTCGGCGAGGAGATGATCCCCTGCGATGACGTTATCCTTGCGATTGGGCAGGAAAACGCTTTTCCGTGGATCGAAAAAGACGCTGGAATTGAATTTGATAAGTGGGATGTCCCGGTTGTTGATGAGACCACGTTCGAATCGACAGTACCGGGAACCTTCTTCGGTGGCGACTCAGCGTTCGGACCCAAGAACATCATCTGGGCCGTCGAGCATGGTCACCAAGCCGCTATCTCGATCCACAAGTATTGCCAGGGCCATGACCTGAACGACAGACGGCTTGACGAAGTCGAACTTGAGTCGACTAAAATGGGTATGTTCGAGTGGCGCTATGCAAACGCCTATGACGGGTCAGAGCGCCGCAAAATGCAGCATGTGGAACTCGTCGAGCGCTTCAGCAAACTGGATACTGAAGTTGAGCTGGGCTTCTCGCCTGAACAGATCGCGACCGAAGTACAACGCTGCCTCAATTGCGACGTGCATACCGTTTTCGACGCTCCGCTCTGCACTGAATGTGACGCTTGTATCGACATTTGCCCGGTGAATTGCCTGTCGATCACACCCAATGCCGACGAAGCAGACTTGCGCCAGACAATTCACGCCGCTGAGGCCGATCAAGCCCTGTACGCGTCTGCGCCTCTGCCGCTAACCGGCCGTATTATGATCAAGGATGAGAATATCTGCCTGCACTGCGGTCTCTGCGCAGAACGCTGCCCAACTGCTGCGTGGGACATGCAGGAAGGCGTCATCAAAATACACCATGCCGGTGAACAGAAAACTCTACAGGCTGCGGAATGAACGGACCGACAATCAATGATTTCGTGATCAAGGTCGCGACTGTAAACGGCACAGGTTCAGCCAGTGCCAATGGCCTGCTGATGAAAGCCATTTTTCGCATGGGCGTGCCTGTCGTTGGAAAAAATGTCTTTCCCTCAAACATACAAGGCCTGCCGACTTGGTACGAGATCAGGGTGACCAAGGACGGCTATGCCGGGCGTGACGGCAACGTTCACTTCATGGTCGCCATGAACCCAGAGACCTACGCTCAGGATATTGCCGAACTTAGCCCCGGAGGTGTTCTGCTTTATGATTCAACATGGCCCCGTCCGGAAATCATGACGCGCAGCGATATTACCTATCTCGGTATCCCGCTATCGCAGATGTGCAATGATGCGTTCGAAGTCGCGCGGTCTCGCATCTTGATGAAAAATATGGCCTATGTTGGCGCTGCCGCTGCGCTACTCAATCTCGACATGACTATAATTCAAGCCCTGGTCGAAGAAATGTTCGCCGCCAAGCCAAAACTTGTGCCGGTTAACATGCAGGCTCTGGCGCTTGGTTTCGATTACGCCAAAGCCAATTACGATTGCCCCTTGCCCTTCCGCGCTGCGCCAGCCGACGAGACAAAGGGGAAAATTGTCATTGATGGCAATACTGCCGCCGCGCTTGGGTGCCTCTATGGCGGCGCAACCTTTGGCGCGTGGTACCCAATTACGCCATCAACGTCATTGATGGACGGCTTCGCCCAGTATTGCGGCGAATTACGGGTTGATCCTGAAACGGGCAAGAATAATTACTGCATTATACAGGCTGAGGATGAGCTTGCAGCGGCTGGCTTGATTCTGGGCGCGGCCTGGAATGGCGCACGCGCATTTACCCCTACCTCCGGGCCGGGCATCTCTTTGATGAGCGAGTTTATTGGGTTTGCTTATTACGCCGAAGTGCCGATGGTCCTGTTCGACATACAACGCGTCGGCCCGTCCACCGGCATGCCGACGCGCACACAGCAGTGCGACATTCAGCTTTGCGCTTATGCCTCCCATGGCGACACGCGGCACCTCATGCTGTTTCCAGCCGATCCACGCGAATGTTTCGACATGGCCGTCAATGCACTTGACCTCGCAGAGCGGTTTCAGACACCTGTCTTCTTCCTGTCCGATATTGATATTGGCATGAATGACTGGATGGTTGATGAGCTGACATGGGATGACACTTACGTCCCGGATCGCGGCAAGCTGATGACTGCCGAACAGCTGGAAAGTGTCGGCACATTCCAGCGCTATCTTGCTCCAGACGGCGACGAGCTGCCATACCGCACAATCCCGGGTGAGCACGAAAAAGGCGCCTACTTCCTACGTGGATCCGGGCATAGCAAATACGGCACCTACACAGAGAAAGGACCTGAATACAAAGAAGTGGTAGATCGCCTCTATCGCAAATGGAAAAGCGCCGCAGATGCCGTTCCAGCCCCCATACTTACGCCAGCCAAATCCCCTACACGGATTGGCATCATCGCGGTCGGTAGCTCTGATGGGGCTGTAAAAGAGGCGCGTGACAGGCTCGCCGCGGAAGAAGGCCTGCTGATCGACTATCTGCGCATACGCGGCTTCCCGTTCAATAAGGACGTTCAAGGTTTTATCGACGCCCATGACGAAATCTTTGTGGTTGAGCAAAATCGCGACGCACAGTTGCGCGGCCTCCTGGTCGCCGAAACCTCTGCCCCCAAGGAGAAGCTCAAATCTGTGCTTCACTATTCCGGCGAACCTCTAAACTTCCGCTTCGTTTTTGATGCCCTTCAAACGGCGTTGAAAGTCAGGAAGATTGCATGACCTCCTTTAAAAAACCTAAGATCTATCGCCCGAACGAACCATTGAACGAGATCGGGCTTGCACGGGCCGACTATGACGGAACAATGTCCACCTTATGCGCCGGGTGCGGGCATGATAGCGTCACCGCCGCGATCGCCCGCGCCTTCTTTGAACTGTCAATTGAGCCACACAAAGCCGTCAAAGTATCTGGCATTGGGTGCTCTTCAAAAACCACGTCTTATTTCCTGCGTGATGCCCACGGGGCCAACACCGTGCATGGCCGCATGCCCTCTTTTGCAACCGGAGCGATCGCGGCAAATACATCACTGACTTATGTAGGTGTGTCAGGCGACGGCGATAGTCTCTCCATCGGTCTTGGCCAATTGGCGCATGCAATGCGGCGCAATGTGAACATGCTATATGTGCTTGAAAACAATGGTGTTTATGGCCTAACAAAAGGCCAATTCTCTGCCTCCGCAGACATCGGATCGCTCGCTAAAAAAGGCGCCGCCAATGAAATGCCCCCGATTGACCCTGTTGCCCTTGCACTATCGGTTGGCGCAACATTTGTCGCGCGCAGCTTCTCAGGTGATCGTGAACAACTTACCGCGCTCATAAAGGCTGGTCTCAAACACAAGGGGTTCGCGATCATTGACACAATTTCCCCCTGCGTGACGTTCAACGATCATAAGGGATCGACAAAGTCATACGCACATACGTTCAAATATTACCATAAAGCCGTACACGCCGATTATGTGCCGCCGAGCAAGGAGATCAAAACGGCCTACGACGCCGGGGAGGTCATGCCCGTAGAACTGCATGATGGCGGCGTGATTCAACTCCGCAAACTCGATCCGGATTATGATCCAACTAACCGGGCCGCCGCCTTTTCAAAAGTCATCAGCAGCCAAGATAGCGATGAGATACTAACCGGCCTACTCTACCTCGACGAGACACGCGACGATATGCAGTCTCAAAACAATCTCGCTGAACGCCCCCTCAACCAGATCCCCTACGCGGAACTCAATCCGGGCTCAGATAAGCTTAGACAGCTGCAGGCTGGCTTTCGCTAAGTCGATGTATAGGGACTGGTGCCGCGAGGGAGAATTGAACTCCCGACCTCATCATTACCAATGATTAGGATAGTGATTTCTTACGGTTTCCCCCTATTCCTAATTAGGTACATTCACTTGTTTTCACTTCGTTATTTTTATACTGATGTTCCCTGTGATTGATAGCGATACTACGCTTCGTGCTTACACGGTGCTTACACACCAACTTTCGGGGGCTCATGATGAAACAAACGAAACTAACACAGCGAACTTGCGAGGCAGTGGTCAGCGGCAATTCAACAAACTTCGCCTGGGATAGCGAATTGAAAGGCTTCGGCCTTCGCGTAACACCCACCGGAGCCAAGGCGTTCGTCGTGCAGTATCGCGCCGGGTACGGACGCTCCGGTCAAACCAGGCGCATGACGATTGGTCGTTACGGCGACGGCGTTTGGACTGTCGACGCGGCGCGCCGGGAAGCAAAGCGTATTCTTGGTAATGTCGCCGCAGGCGGCGATCCCCTACAAGAGCTGCGTGTCAAACGCGATGAGTTGAGGGTTAGTGAATTACTCCAACTCTATTTTGCCGAGGGGTGTGTAGGCAACAAAGAGCGGACCTTGCGCTATGATCGAGCACGAGCTGAATCTCATATCAAGCCGTTGATCGGTTCGCTTACGCTGACGGAAGTGACCCGAGCGAAAATAGAAAAAATGATGATCGATATTGCGGATGGGAAAACTGCCGCCAAGTCGGTTGCAAAACCTCGTCCTCCTGCGGTAGTGCGCGGCGGTAAATCGGCTGCTAACCGGGCAGTTGCGATGCTGCAAGGCGCATTCACTTTCGCAAAGATGCGCGATCTCATGTCCTTCAATCCTGCAACAGGCGTTAAAAGGTTCAAAGAAAGCCACAAAGAGCGCTTTCTCACATCAAAAGAACTTGCTCGCTTTGGCGCCGCACTCACAAGGGTCGAGGAAGATGGAGCAAACCCTAAAGGCGTCGCGATCATTCGCCTACTTGCGCTGACCGGCGCACGCCGTAATGAGATCGCCAGCCTCGCTTGGGAAGACCTGGACCTTGAACGCGAGATAATCATGCTTGGCGACAGCAAGACTGGAAAGAAAGCCTTCCCGATTGCTCCGGCCGCGATGCTAATACTATCGCGCATCGCTAGCGAACGTGGCTCCCCATTTGTTTTTCCTGCCGGAAGAGGCCACAGTCATTATGTTGGCGAAGGGAAGCTTTGGGAAAAAGTGCGAAACCTTGCCGATCTGAACGATGTTCGCCTACATGATCTTCGCCATACGTTTGCCAGCTTTGGCGCAGGAGTCGGCTTTGGCCTTCCAGTTATTGGTGCGATCCTCGGCCACAAGAGCACGAGCACAACAGCTCGCTACGCCCATTTGGCCAACGATCCTGTAAAACAAGCGGTTGGGAGAATAGGCAGCACAATCGCCGCGCACATGACCACGAAGCTTCCGACACAAAAAGCCCTGTAGAATAGAGAAGTCCCGGATCGTCCATTTAGAACATAGCTGGATAAGGTGCACATTATTCGATTTACCTGCTCGGAAACATCGTCAATGATACGACACGCGAAAACACCACCGCTTGGGTTTGTTTCTATTAAGGGTGTTTTTGATCGCGCCCTCGTGCGCTACTATCCTGAGCACCATCAGGAAGGTGAGTGGCCGCTCACGAAAAGTGGGCCCGGGTGGAATTTGAGGACTATTCCGCCTGAGCTCCTCCTCGGATCCTGGCGGACTCGATCACGCTATGGAAGAATGGTCGGGGAGCTTTCTAAGAACAATTGGAGAGATCACATCGTATTCGACACCGCTTATCGGTTATATGAAGCGGCGCGTGTGACCAAAGTACCGGTCTGTTATTACGACAACCAACAGAAGCGTGAGTTTCTCGTCCCGCCCGAACTACTAACCCCCCTTTCACAACGCAATACAGTGGGTGCTCCGTGGGTGGGCGGCAAAATAGCCGATTTACTCAAACAGGTGGAATTTGCCCATCTCTCCGGTGCCGCCTGCTTTTTGTCCTCTAAAGATGAGATCGTGTTTTGGAATGCGCTTCTACTGCAGGAGCGAGATGCCAACGGCCAAAAATTGGACACGGCAGTTACCGGCAAAGCGCAATCAAAACTAGACCTTGCGAGAATGGCTATCCGAGAAACCTATGGATGGAGCAAGCGCCCCAGTGGGCTGTCGCAGGAAGCCGTTTATGCAGCGGTCAATGTGTATCTCGACAAGCACCATTATGGACCTGTTTCCAAAGATACTGTGATCCGGGCGCTTGGCGATCGCGAATAGCAAATAGGTTTGCTAGTCGCTTGCTACCTTTGCTGGATGACAGGCAAGGAAGTTTTCTTGTTAAATCTGGATATACCCAGCGGCTTCTCTGCTGGCAGGAAAGGACCGGACAGATGAAACAGAAACAGATTGAGCGACTGAGGGTGCGAGATGCAGCGGATTATGTCGGCTTGTCTATCTCCACATTAGCAAAGTGGCGCATTACAGGTTTTGGCCCTCGCTACATCAAGGCTGGCGCACGTGTGCTCTATGATCGAGCGGATCTAGATGAGTGGCTGGTAAGTCGTCGTCGTTCAAATACCGCTGAAGCGCACTCACGCGACTAATATCTAAATGGGCGGCTCTTAGGCCGCCCGTAAAGGTACTCAAATATGTACAAAATGACCAATCCCGCTCCCGCGGGGAAAGCTCTCTCTGTGCCACTATTTGTGGCAGAGGGGCGGATCAACCAGGATGACGTGTGGCGTCTGGAGCTCGTCGCGTTTGGCGTCGTGCACTGTTTTGACCTGCGACGGTGGTCAGCCCCATCTGGTGAGATCGCTGCACCTTCGACAAAAGGCCTGACGCTATCTATTAAACACTTGAGAGCCATCGCCGCGGCATTCGATGACGCTGTGGCAATGACCGACTCAGGCGAGGCTTAAGACGGAACCATGGCACGCCCATCGGGAAAAAGGGATTCGCATGGGCGCGTGTATGGGAAGTGGCGAACCTTGCCAGCATGGAATGCGCTTACCTATTTGGCTGTCGCGGTTCTGACAGAAGCAATACGTGACTGTGGATACTTAATCGAAGACGCCCGTTATCCAAACCGTATTCGTATGACTAGTGAAAGCATCCGGAGGCGATGGAAAGTCGGGCATCCCAAGGCACGCGCCACTTTGCTATTACTTGAAGAAACTGGGTGGATAGCGCGAGTGGGACTTTCACCAGGGCCGACAGGACAGGTTGGCGGTGTATATCAACTAAATATGCTCACGGTTGGCCTGATGCCATGCAATGGTCCATTCATCCAATGGCGTCCACAAGTGTGATTTAGCCATGCTGGGTATATCAATTAGGGGTGCTGAATGTGTGAATTAGGGGTTCTGATGACGCAAATAAAATATCTGGGATTGAAAACATCGAGGCGATGCAATCTGCTGCAATGACAGCCTATCTGGCGAGTGTGACTAAGCCCCCAGTTGCGTACTGCAGACACATATACAGTGTAAATACAGTTACACGCTAAATCCATAATCTGAAAGCCCGCCGAGCGCTGTAGCCATCCAAACAGCGCAGGCGTTCGGTGGGCTTATGAGCTGATCTTGAGATCTTTAACTTACCACCTGCGGTGGCCACGTCGGGACGATTTTTTCTGCCGTGTTCGCTAAGGCCATTAACAAGTCAAAGGGATCGTAAACTGGATGTCCGCTTCCGGAGTCGAAGCGGATATTAGCTGAGCGACTTAAAACGCCCTAAACCGGCCGCACGCAGCTACCATTTTGCCGATGAGCAAAAGCAATTGGTCGTATTGCCATCCAAGATGATTGCTTTTCTCCGTGCACCTAAGCGAGGGACGCTCCTCGATTCCAGTGTGTCGTTCGACAACTCATAAAACGACGCCTCAAACTTCTAAGATATAAGAATCTGAAAATTCCACCTAAGATTGAAATCTGATTTTCACCAATTGCGCCTATTAAGATGCCTCTGTCGATTGGAGGATGAGTTGTGAAGGGTATCGTTTTCACAGAGTTCATGGAGCACGTTGAGACCCACCATGGGTACCAATTTTTAGATGATGTTATTGAATCAAGTGATGCAGAAACCAAAGGGGCCTACACAGCTGTAGGAACCTATCCTTGTTCAGAGCTGGTGCAGCTGATTTCCGTTATGTCTTCAAAAACCGGGCAACAAATTCCTGAAATCATCATCGGGTTTGGTAAGCAACTTGCCACAACATTTAAGAGGGATTTTCCGTCTTATTTTGAAGAACCCGACTATTTTGATTTTGTTGAATGCGTTGAAAACAGGATTCATGTGGATGTTCTAAAACTCTATCCTGATGCAGAGCTACCGCGCTTCGAAACGATAGAGCGAACCTCTGAAAAAATTATCATCGATTACACGTCGACTCGCGCGCTTGAGCATTTGGCCTTGGGTTTATTTCAAGGCACCGCAGAACACTTTGGAGAATCGATTTCCATAGAGATGCAAACCTATATGCGTGATGATGTGCGTGTCGTCAGATTCGAGATTTCGCGGGTATGAGCAGTGAACTTCGAACGCCAGTGAGTCGTTCTGAGATAACGGCATTCGAGCGGCGCGCCGAACGCGAGCGGCGCGCGCGTTTGTCGGCCGAAAGTCTGTTAGAACGAAAGTCGCTTGAACTCTACCAGGCGAACCAAGATCTCAAGCTTTCGCAAACTAAATTGCAAGAGCAAGTCACGTTGATTGAGCGAGAACGAGATCGCGTCGTCACAATGTCTCAAACAGATTTTCTCACACAGCTGCCAAATCGAACAGCTTTGTTGCAGAGCTTACATGATGAGCTCCTCAAACAATCACAATCCAAACCGCGAGAGAGAAAAGAAGTTTGGCTTGCAATCGTTCTCATTAAGCGCTTCAAGCGCGTAAACGCCCGTCTGGGCCAAATTGGCGGCGACATTGCGCTGCAGTCGGTCGCGTATCGACTAAGCCAATCCCTACCCTCCGAAAAGGGCCGTGCCGCTCGCTACAGTGGCACCGAGTTTGCCATCGTTTTTACAGGCGAGCTCGAAGAGTTTGAAGATTTACTGATCAAAGTAACCGAAGCTCTCAATGTTCCAATCAAGATATCCGGCAAGCAGATCACCCTTGAGATCTCTGTAGCCGCAGCTGGGTCGGGGATCGCCGGTGAATCGATTGAAGAATTGAGATCAGCAGTCGACAGCACTTTGTCAAAGGTGAGAAGAGACGCGTCAAGTAATGTTCTGATTTATGATAAGAATTTGCAAAAAGAGATCGAACACCGAAAAAATCTAGAACGAGAAATACGCACTTCCATTCAACACAGCGAATTCGTGTCATGGTTTCAGCCGATCATATACGCTAATGAGGCGACATCCATCTGTTTAGAAGCATTAGCCCGTTGGCCAAAGCACGGTGGAATTGTGACTCCAGATGAGTTTATCCCCGCGGCCTCGGATCTGGGGCTTTGGGAGGACCTGGATCATCAGTTGTTCATGTCGGCTTGTCGGAATGCAAAACCGCTAATTGCTGCGAACTTAGTTCACGACCTGTCAGTTAATGTTTCGCCATCGCAGTTTTTAGTTCCTGAGTTTATCGAGACCTTACGCCGGCAGCTCAACGACGTTGGGTTTCCTTATGATCGCCTAATATTGGAGATCACAGAAAATGCTCTGATCGAAGAGCCACAGGAAATGGCAGAACAGATCCATGCACTCCACACTCTTGGTATCAAGGTCGCGATTGATGATTTTGGGACGGGGTATTCTAATTTGCGAAACCTAATCGATTTGCCGATCGATACAGTAAAGATTGACCGCTCTCTTATTGCGGCGTTGGGGCAGGATCATCGCGCGACTTCATTAGTGAGCACGCTTGTCCAATGGGCGCGCGCTATTAATGTTTCCGTCGTCGCGGAAGGTGTCGAAAATGAAACGCAAGCCTTGCTTCTGCGTGCTTTGGGTTGCGCTAAACTTCAGGGCTTTCATTTTGGCAGAGCTATGCCAGCGGCGCGACTGACTGATAGAATCCCATTCCTCTTGGAACAGTGCGCGGGAAACGGAAACGGATCAGAGGCCGCTTGAATTGCGGCGCCTGCTCGGAGCGCGTATATGTTCGCGAGTTTCGAACAAAACTTCCACGCAGAAAAATCAACTGAGTTCTATCAAAAACCGTTCTGCGGGGCCTCGGATGGTCATCACTGATTTCATCTGGATCTCTGCTTCATACCCCATTCGCGCAGAAATTCCCGTCAACGCCTGCTTCAAAAAGGGACCGAAACCAGCGTGATCTGGATACTCCAATACGATTGCTTCGTCGGTTGAATGAACCGCTAGGTGAAATCGTGGAAGATCGTCCTCTGAATATCGGTTTAAAAGATCGATATGGAAAAACCTATCAAACTTCGCAACCGCTGAGCGAAACGTGGTGCATTGCTGGCCGGATTCAAAAAAACTCCTGACCAAAAGCTCACTTAGCGAATCCAACCCAATCAAATTCGGAGATGAAGTGGCTGCATTTTCTCGAACGGTAAAAATTCCCAACTGAGGTCGCATTTTTTGTCCGTTTATAGACTTTCTCGAAGCTCTATTAGCGGCCTCCATTTACAACCCAGGCGTGAATTATCCGTTATGTTTGTCGGGGAAAGTGATTAAGCGTTGCCGTGAATGGGCACTTACTTTCGACAACAATTTGCTAAATATGTCAGCGGCTTAAACTCGCCCCAAAACAGCCGCTCATAAAGTCTGCTTTGGGTCCAGCCCGTGTAAAAACCTCGGATGCTTGAGTCTATTTGGTT
>CAYGPE010000031.1:0-30977 GCA_964351695.1 uncultured Hyphomonas sp.
TTGCATGTGTTAAGCCTGCCGCCAGCGTTCGTTCTGAGCCAGAATCAAACTCTCAGGTTGAGATTTGATGTCTGACGATATCCTCTTTACTCAATCAATAAATTGACCAAGTGACCGGGAAAAACCGGCCAGGACAATTTGCTCGTAAAAGCAATTTTACGTTTTGACGGGAAACCCTGTCACAACATCCATGGCCGAAACCATTTATGTTAGTGAAGGTATTTCCTTGTGAAACGTAATCGTCATAGTCGTTTTGGACTTCTTGCGAAATCCGCGAGCCGCCTATGCCGCCTACGTTCCTCTTCCTAATTCCTGCGATGTCAAACAGCTTCGAACCGGAGCCCGAATGGCCTTAGAAGCATCATGCCCCGTCGACCGGAAGGCGGCTTATATAGCCGCCGAATTTTGCGTCAACACCCTATTTCCGACTTTCTGCAGAACCCGCGACCAAAGCCACAAACCTGCAATTTTAAGCCGAAAAAGTCACCCTGCTGAGCCGTTACCGGCCCCGCCAGATGGGAGGCATTTCCGTGAAGCCGCGGTCTCTACAGACCCGCCCTCACCTCGTCAACACCTTTCTGCACGCAAAACACGACTTTGTTGCAATCGCAACCAGTCAGATGTTCGAAGCGCAGCAACTCGTCAGGCCAGTTTCTGACCTTCCAAATTTTCAGCGATGCCGAAGCAAGCCCCCATATACAATCTGTTTGCGCGACTTGGCAAGCCCAAACTTCACCCGAGAGGCGTTTTTTTCGTCACCATTTTCTTAATCGCGTGGCCAGCCCCGTCAGGCCTCAGCCACTCTTGATATAGGCCTGCATCGCCTCAGCTTCAGCCAGCACATTATCAATCTTGTATTTGACCAGATCACCAATCGAAATGATTCCCAGAAGCTCGCCCTTCTCAACCACGGGCAAGTGGCGAATGCGGCGGTCGGTCATCCGTCCAAGGCATGTCCCGATTGTCTCATGCGGGCTGGCCGTAATGATTCCCCGCGTCATCGCCTCCGAGACTGGCATAGATACCGCGTCTTTTCCATGCCGGGCAAAACGGCGAACAATGTCGCGCTCAGACAAAACGCCGACCAGAGCCCCGTTATCATCGACAGCGACCACAGCGCCAATCCGTTTTTGATCAAGCAGGTGAGCTGCATCTGAGAGCGTCGCCGTATCCACAATCGTCGTTACCGCGCCGCCTTTATCCTTAAGTATTGTATCAATCAGCATGGACGTGACCTCCCTAATAAGTTTCTCCCCTGTATTTAACACAGTTTTGGTGCCCGCGCGCAAGTTTGCAGATTTGTACCAAACCGGGACACCCGAACCAGATCGCGGCGAAATTGCCCGTCGAATCAGGTGCCACGCCACTCCCTCAATAGGCGAGTAACGGCAACAGAGTTCAATTTCTGGCATGCCCATTGCACTCCTCCGGCTCAAACAACTCCCCGAAAGGGCCGGACTATGAAACTCATTCGTAACATCCTTATCGGTGCTGCCGTGATCACGATTGGTGGGATCAGCATTTTTGCCTTTACCTCATCCGCCGATGCGCAGGCCGCAGGTTCCGTCTCTGAGTTCGAACGCCCTTACGGGTATGGATATGGTCAGGAGCAAACGCCCTACAGCGCCAATACGCGCGACCGTCTCGGTAACCGGGTCATTATCAATGGCCTCATCGAAGGTGGTTCGGGCCTCGGCACCGGTCTCAACACAGGCTGGGGCCAGACAGAGGGCGCCGCTGGCATGATCGGCAGCGGTACTGCCGTCGGCAACCAACTCAACGTTATTACCAATGGATCGAACAACACGATCATCATTGATTCCACGCAAATCAACAATGGCGACCAGACGGTCGTGCTTAACGGGGAGCTCGACCTCAATGACTAATCTCTTCAACACATTTAAGCGCGGGCCGAAAAAAGCCTCTGGTGCCGTTCTCGCTGCAGCTATGCTGGCAACGGGCTGTATCTCACCTGTCGCAGGCCCGGGCGGCAACTACACGACCCCGATTGGCGGCTCGCCTGTCACGGCAAACCCGACGCCCTACTCACAAGGCCTGGTCTGCATGGGTCACTATGCCCGCAACTCTGGCGTCCGCGCCCCGCGCATCGCAGTTGGCCGCATCCTTGATTATACGGGTAAAGCCGACATTGAGGGCGGTCGCCGTGTGACGCAGGGTGCATCCCTGATGGCTATCTCGGCGCTCGCCAAGTCTGGCGCCCGGCTGGTAGAGCGTTTCGACACATCCGTCTCCGAACTGGAGTTGAAATACTCAAACAACAAGCTGATTGGCGAGGATAGCGCCAACCAGTTCCGCCAGATCACAGCCGGCTCAATCCCCGGTTCTGACTTCTACCTTGTCGGCGGCATTACCGAGCTGAACTATAATATCCGCTCAGTCGGCGGCGAAGCCTTTGTCGGCGATACAGATGTCATGGATCCAAAGGGCACAATTGGCGGCAAACTGTTTGTCATCAATGTCGGCCTCGACCTGCGCCTGGTCCAAACCGAGACGCTCGAAGTTGTCGATGTGATCTCATACCAAAAGCAGATCATTGGCCGCGAACTGTCGCTCGGGATCTTCGACTTTGCCAATGGCAACGTCTTTGACGTGGGTGTCGGGGGACGTGCGCAGGAGCCAATTCAACTGGCTGTTCGCTCGGTCATTGAGCGCGCCGCGCTGGAAATGATGGCCAACCTCTACGGCGCCCCAAGCGCGGATGTCTGTTCAGAAACGCAAGGCGCGATTTCATCCAACAGCATCACAGGCGACTACCGCCCGCAACGCGCTCAGCTGGAAGCCTATAATGGTCCATCCCGCGAGTCCGCCAATAAGTGGCACGATGCACGCGATACTGGCCTGCGCGGCCGCAACTAAGCCACAGGAGGCAGACGCGTTATGACCCACTCTACTCTGAAACTTCTGAGCGCGGCAGCCATCGCCGCACTCAGTGCCGCCCCGGCTCTGGCTTGGGAAGAAGGTGCAGCAGAGCCAATCGTCATCGATCAGGTTCAACTCGGCAATGTCTGGTCTGACATGACCGTCGACGTCCCGCACTATACCTCTGATGCCGTCTCAACCTCCAGCGCTGTCGGGAACGCAGCAGCGGGCCTGATCAAAAGCGGCGATATTGATGTCGACGTGACCCAGGATCTGCAAGGTGATGTCAGCGCGACCAACACCCTGTCCGGCTATAGTGCGGGTACAGCTATCGCCACAACCACCGCTTACGGTAACGCCGCAACTGGCGGTACGTGGCATGGCAACACAACCTATAATGCTAACCAGACCAGCTCCGGCAATGTCTCAGCCGACACTAAAGTCAGGCTTGATGGTGCCAACCAGATTGCAACGGCGACAACGGCAATTGCCAATGTCTCTGTCCCGTCAGACGAATATGGCGCGAACAATGCTTTCCAGACACAGGACAGCCAGGGCTCTGTCTCATCGACAACCACCGCTGTCATGTGCTGCGATAACACCTCGGCCACATTCGTCACCACAGCGGGCGCCAACGCGGTCTCATCGACAGGCTCAACCTCGACCAATATTACCGGCGCCATGCAACGCACAGCATCAGGCGAGCGCGTTGAGGCTGCAACCGATGTCTACATGCATGACGGCAATGACGTCCTCGTTGCGACAACCGGCTTCGGCAACTCAGCAACTGTCCACAATCAGTGGGGCTATGCTTCGCTCGGCCAAGACGGCGCAGAGCTGTATCAAGACAATGAAACTGCGGTGGATTCGCAAAGCTATGTCACGCTCGACCACTGGTCCGGCTATGCCTCATCCAGCGCTTATGGCGTCGGCAATTCCGGGCTGATTTCGAATATCGGCTCGGACACAGATGCCTATGCCATTCAGGACAATTCGGGCACCGTTTATACGAGCGCCAATCTGACGGGCAATTCCTCGGTCGGCGGTACGGGCGTGGTCAATGCCACCTCTATCGGCAACGCGGTTACAGCAACGCTGTGTAATCTCTGTAGCGGCGATTCGGCTGTTCGCGGCGGCGTCAACCAGACCAATTCCGGCGCCATCATCGCCCGCGGCAATGCCCATGTCCCGAACTCAGGCGGCATTTACGGCTCCGCGACAGCGGTTGGCAACTCAGCGACATACCAATCTACCGGCCACTAGAAGCCAACCTTCACCCCTACTCAAAAGCCCGCACTTTTCAGTGCGGGCTTTCTTTATAGGTCTAATTCGCAAAATCCTATTTCAGGATGAAGGTCACTTTTAGCACGACCCGGTATTCCTTGATCTCGCCATCCTTGAGGACAACCGTCTGATCCTTGACCCAAGCGCCTTCGACGTTTTTCAGCGTCTTGTTGGCGCGCTTGATGCCTTTCTCAACCGCATCCTGGAAGCTAGTTTTCGAGCCGGCAATGATTTCTGTTACGCGTGCGACGGACATATTCGTTTTCCCTTTTGGTCTACTTACAGCAGCTTCTGCTGCCGCTATAGAATAACAAGCCACACGGCCCGTTTGAAAACAAGGGGATACAACCTGCAGGCGTAGTGAAACTACAGTTAGGCTGCGAGACGTTCAGGCTCTTTGCTGCCGCCAGCGGGCTGCGCCTCAACCGGAATCCAGCAGACGACTTCCGTACCCTGGCCCGGAACAGACTTGATCCCGACATTGCCGCCATGCAGCTGTACGAAATGCTTTACAAGCGACAGCCCCAGCCCGGCGCCGCGCTGGTCGCTCGACGTGAAACTATCAAAGCGGGTGGCCTGTTCTTCGGCGGGAATACCGCGGCCATTGTCTTTGACGGTCAGCTTGGCTGTGTCGCCCATTCGTACTGCCGAGATCGTGACTTTGCCGCCCGCATCGGTAAAGCGCAGCGCATTCGACACCAGATTGAACAAGACCTGACGGATACGCTTCTCATCGGCGAGTATCGTGCCGACATCCGGCGCAACTTCAGAAACGACTTCAACCTCGGTATCGGACGCGCTGGTGACCCCAATCGCGACAGATTCCTTGATCAAGTCAGACAAGTTTACCTCGCCAATATCCAGATCAAGACGGCCCGCTTCAATCATCGCCAAATCGAGAATATTCCCGATCAGATCATTCAGATGATTTGACGCCTCGGTGATCGCGCCAACCTTGTCATTCTGCGCCTCGTTCAGATCGCCAATCTTGCCCATCTGAAGAAACTCGGCATAGCCAAGAATGGTCTGCAAAGGCGAGCGCAACTGGTAGCTGACATTGCGCACAAATTCAGTCTTGAGCCGGTCCGCCGTTTCGAACGCTTCGGCCCGTTCGCGCAAAGCCCGCTCAACAGAGCGCTGCGCCGAGACATCCGCAAACGCGATCAGCGTATTGCCGTCTGGCAACGGCTTGGTGACATAGGTAATAACCGAACCATCAGAGCGTTTCATCTCGCCCGTTGTCATCTGGCGCGCCGACGAGCTCGGGTCCGTGATATGACCCTTGATCTGCTTCCACGTTTCCTGATTGTGGAAAAGCGGGATGCAGCAATCGGCGATATAATCATAGTCCGGCTCGTCCTTCAGAAGATCGCCTTCGATCCCCCACAGCTCAGCGAACGCCTCGTTTGACAGCTTCAGGCGGCCATCACTACCGAATACCACGACCGCTTCATGCAGGCTGTCGAGCGTCTTGCTCTGCGTCTTGATCATCGCATTATACTTGGTGCGCAATTCAAGCTCGCTGGTAATATCCTTGAACAGCAGCAGCAGTCCGCCCATGGGGTGGCGCTGGCGCGTCACTTTCATCGTGCGATTATCCGGCAGATGCCACTCATCTTCCTCGATCCCGGCAATGTCGAGATAGTAGGACAGTTCTTCAGCGCGCCATTGCGCATAATCGTTTCGCGCAGGCAGCTTGCGGCGCTCCCGCAACCGGTCAAGCAGCTGGCCATGTGTCGGCCCGTCAAGAAGAAAGCCTTCATCCAGGTCCCACATCTTGGCGAAAGCGCGATTGTGGAAGGTCAGCTTGCGGTCAGCGCTGAATATCGCCACCGCATCGGCCACATGGTTCAGGGTTTCATCATGCGCCTTGACGTGCTTGTCGAGATCGTCGCGCGCCTTGTCCTGCTCGGTTACATCAAACGCCATCGCGCCGACACCGCCTGAAAGCGGGAATGACAAAACGCGCATCGCCCGGCGCTCGCCGCCAATTGAAATATGCCGCGTCTGGTCAATATCATCACCGCCGCTCAGCGTCTTGCGAATCTGTTCAACCGCTTTCTCGTCCAGCATCATCTGGCGTTCGATCACGCGGTCCAGTGAGCCGCCCTCAACCGCTTCAACATAAGCCGGGTTGGCCCATTGCATCCGGCCCACGCCAGACACACGCCAGGCCGGAAATGGCACCTTGGCCAGCATTTCATAGAACGCTTCCGGATTGCTCGCCATCACCTGGCGCGCCTCTTCCAGCCGTCCGCGCGCCGAGCTTTCCTCAAGCCCCTTGATGGTTGAGTCCGTCACCCACACGACAACCCGCGCGCCAGCTGTCCGGCCATCCGCCTCCAGAAAGCGCCCGCTTTGGCCGATCAGCGTCAGCGAGAAAGGCTGGCCTTCCTCGGCCAGCTCGCGCAGGCGAATACGCAAAGTTGTGTCCATGCCCGATGCATCGCGCGCCTCAAGGTCCGCCAGCCCCTCAATAATCCGTACGGCTGGGTCGATCGCCACAGCATCATCGGTGAACCGCAGCAGACTGGCCAGCGCCACCGGCGAGCCATGAATTTCGGGCGGCGTAATCGAATCGCCTTCCACATCAATATCGTCGCCCTGCCAAACCATGATCACGCCGGGATGCGCGCCCAGCACAGATTTGATCTCGGCCAGGGATGATTCGCTCTCAGTCGCCTTGTCCTTATAGCGCTTGGCCGCGCCGCGTGCGCCATCAGATGTGCGCAAGGCCCAGAGGATGAAACACAGCGCCAATGCAAGCGCCCCAGCCGTCAAAATGATCGGGACCTGTTCAGCCGTCAGTTGCATGGCGCGCTCCATATCAGGCGCTTCTCTGGGAATCGCCTATCTCTACTTCTTAACGCAATGGCGGTTTAGCGTTAAGCCCGAGTTAACAAGCGCGGCCATTCTGTTAACCCTTATGCAGAAACATACCCTCAGCGCAGGCCAGCGCGCAAGTCATCCAGGGCCTGCTGATCTATCGCATCCAGCGCCTCAAGCGCTGCATTTCGACGCCCCCAAGCGACATTGAGATTATCCGGCACATAGATCTGCGTCACAGGCTGACCTGCAAAGGGCACATCAGGCACCGGCCCGACCAGAATAGCATTCAACTCGCCCTTACCGCTGCGCCCAAGAAATTGGTCAATCCGCCCACCAACCAGACGTGGGACAGATTGTGTCATCCAGTCCTGTCGCTTCTTATAGTCGTCCTCCCACTTCTTGCGATCACTTGCTGTCGCTTCATAGCCATTCTCCGCCGCGTGTTTAACCCGCAGGTCAACTGGCACAGGCTTGCCGCCGCCGCGTTGCCAGCAGCGCGTATTTTCCACCCCGCGAAACCCGAGAAAGCCAACCCGGTTGGCCTCAGGACCATTTGCCAGTGATGAGCCTTCATAGGAGAGCACAGCCACGCCATCGATTTTTACACCGGGCGCGACTTGAAGATTCCACAAGGTGGCATTGTATGATTCCAGCATCAGGAAGATTGGCGCTTCGGTGTCGGTCACAATGACATCTGTCTGGTCATGCTGGGCGCGCTTGCCCTCAGAAGCCTCTTTATAACCGTGATGCAGTGGCGCGCGGTCACCGCCCGAATAGTCATAGATGTAGACGATTTTAGAATTGCGACTGGCTTTCGGTATCCGGCAGCGCGAATCGACTTTGATCGCCTCAATCACGGGTGCAATATCGGCATCAAGCCACGTACGCGGCGCAACGACATGGCCATAGCGCAGCCCCGGATCCTTGTCCGCATTGTGTAGCAGCGTCTCCATATCCGGGCCGCTGGGCCCGCCCGCACCGCACGCTGTCAGCAGCATCAACCCCATGGCCGTCATCAGACCTGTCTTCATATTCGCCTCCCGCATCTACAATGCGAACGAACACCACAGCGGTTGATATCACGCTAACGCGGCGGCCTTGCGCTGCCATGATTTAGCCAAGAAGGCGCGCGATCAGAGTCGCTCACTGTTTCGTCATGTGGCATTCATGTCACATACGCGTATAGTGGCAAAAGTAGAGTCGATGGAGATTCCCCATGATCAAAGGTCTGACTGCTCTGGCCGTACTGGCTATGTCCGCAAGCCTGACACCAATCGCTGCGGCTGAGGATGAAGAACTCGTTCGCCTGCCCTCACAAGGCGCGGTGCGAGATGAGGAAACCCGCGACCGTGTTCGGGCCGAGCGTCTGAAGCCAGCGGGCGGCCTGTTTGTGACCTTCGACACTGATCAGGATGGAACCGTTAGTCAGGCTGAAATCGCTGCGGGTATCCCGCTCGCTTTCGCCGCCGCTGACGCGAATGAGGACGGCGAGCTGACGGCTTTGGAGCAACAGGCTTGGGCGGATGGCCTACCGACCCGCGATGAAACCTTGTCCAACCCCGTACGCTTTGACCCTAATCTGGACCGCCGCGTCGAGCTGGCTGAATTTACCGCCGTCATCAACGATCTCGGTACGGCCTATGCTGATGAGATCAGCGGCAACATCCTCATCGCCAGCCTCAAAGCCCCGAAACCGGAGCCGAAACGCCGGACGCTAAACCCGTTCGACAATGAAGAAGCCAGAGAGCGCTCGAGCAAACGCCAGCAACGCAGCACCCAGCGCGGCCAAACCTTGGGCCGCTAGGCTCGCGCATACGCGGCGCTTACCCACTCTTTCACGTCATCATCAAACTCGCCCAGCGCTGACAGGCGCACCTTATGCGTGCACATCCCGCTCATCGCCTCAAGCCGCCCTGCAGGCGCTTCGCCCTTCAAATTAAGCCCAAGATCGATCCGCGTCTTCGTGCTTGGATGAATTAGCGCAAACTGTTTGCTCCGGCGCAAGCTGACACTGGTTTTCTTCGGCGCGATCTCTACGTCACCGCCCAGCGTTTTGACATAGGCAACAATCGCATCATGGATCGGTTTTAGCGCCTCTTTCCCTTTATACTGGTTCGCGACCAAATCATCTGGCGCGACATCCAGATTACCGACAGCCTTCTGGGCAATCAGGTTGGCAAATCCGTGCGTCACGCCATACTCGCCTTTAAGCAGCTTCATCATCTCGCCATGCTTGGCCGCGCCACTGGCTTTCACAACCGCCAGCCATTCAGCCAGCGACTTGCCAGTCTTCTCTGGCATGTTGTCAATCATGGTCTGCGCCAGTTCCTCCGGTGATTTCGCCATCGCCTAGCCCTCCTTTACAAGTTTCAAGTCCGCGCCCGCCGCCTCCAGCGGCCAGTTCTCGATCCGGCACTGTTTGGGCGTCAGCGGCGCCATCAGGCCAATCATGCCCAGCATCAGTTTTGCTCCAAATGAGGGCGATCCCGTTTCTGCCATACTCTTCAGCGTCTTGACGATATAATTGCCGCCCTGCGCCATCGACTTCTGGGTTTTGGTCCCGGCAGGAACGTTTTCAGTTATCAGCGAAAACTCCACACCTTCCGGCGTTTCCTTCAAGTCATAAATCACGGTACAGGGCGCATCATTCCACTGTGTGAATTTCATCGTGTGGACATAGCGATGCGGCGGCGAGAATTCGAGCACTTCTCCGATCACCGCCACATTGCGCCGATCTTTCGACACCATACGCATCGGCGCGCCAGCTTTCAGCCCGTCTTGCGTGTCGCAAACCGAGCCAAAGAAGAAGGGCAACACTTCATCCGTCTTGACCAATATGTTCCATACCGTCTCAATCGGTGCATTGATCGTGACCTTGTAGATCGCCCGGGTTGTGTTGGCATCAGTCTCACTCATTTTTGCGAATCCTTCTTCTGTTTTGCCGCATGCTCTGCGGCTGTCTTGATATTGGCGAGGCGCTCAACAAAAGGCGCGTCAATGGCGTCGATCCAGCGGTCGCGAACGAGCTGGATCGGCACTGTGTTGAGATAAAGACGCCGCGTGCGGCCATCCTTTTCGCTGACCAGAAGCCCGGCTTCTTGCAGCACTTTCATGTGGTTCATGATGGCGATGCGGCTGACATCAAACGCCTTGGCGAGCTCCCCGACCCCCTGCCCCGGCGTCTCCCGCAGCAGGTCAAGAATGCGCCGCCGCGTTTGATGCGCCAGCGCGTGAAAGACCAGATCCATATCATCTTTAGTAATCATGTAATTACTTAATTACATATTGGCACAAGAGTCAAGCGCTCCCCCAGAACACAAAATTGCACCGAAAATTTGAAACCGATTTTAACGCTGATGCTCTAGTTCAAGTAGGCGATTACCAGCAAGCGAGGCCTGTTATGTTCGACATGATCACCGATCTTATCAACGACTTTCGCGCCCTCGTACTGGTCGCTGTCCAATTGCTGGTCAGCTATATGATGATCCTGAAAGTCGGCCTGCCACTGGCGTCGATCGGACGCCCCGAAGCGGCGATACCCCTACTTCTCGGCAGCGCGGCCCTTTTCAACGCCCTTCGAACCAGCTTCAGCCTGTACCGCAAGCATATCGCGAAGTTTTAAAGCCGCCCCTACCCTAAAACTTCTCACCCCGCTAAACCTTCGTCCAACACGAAGGATTCGCGAGCATGCCCAGCGCCCCCATTACCGCAGACAGCCACCTCTACCTGATTGATGCGAGCGCTTACATCTTCCGCGCCTATCACGCGCTGCCGCCGCTGACCCGCGCGTCAGACGGCGCCCCGGTCGGGGCGGTCTCCGGCTTCTGCAACATGCTGTGGAAGCTACTGGAAGACCTGAAAGGCCCCGACCGCCCGACCCATTTTGCCTGTGTGTTTGACAAGTCCAGCTATACATTCCGCAATGACATGTACCCGGAATACAAGGCCAATCGCTCCGAAACGCCGGAAGACCTGGTGCCGCAATTTCCGATGGTCCGCGAGGCCGCCTGCGCCTTTCACACACATGCCCTCGAAATGGAGGGCTACGAAGCCGATGACCTGATCGCCACCTATGCCCGCCTCGCCGAAGCTCAAGGCGCGCGCGTGACCATCGTGTCATCCGACAAGGATCTGATGCAGCTGATCACTGACAAGGTCCACATGCTCGACACGATGAAGAATAAGGACATCGCCCAGCCCGAAGTCCTGGAAAAGTTCGGCGTCGGCCCCGATAAAGTGATCGACATACAGGCGCTGGCTGGCGACAGTGTCGACAATATTCCTGGCGCGCCCGGCATTGGCGTCAAGACCGCCGCCCTGCTGATCAATGAATATGGCGATCTTGATACGCTCCTCGCCCGCGCTGGCGAGATCAAACAACCCAAGCGACGCCAGACCCTGATCGACCATGCCGACCAGATCCGCCTGTCGCGTACTCTTGTCACACTCAAAGATGACGTGCCGGTCGAAGTCCCTATGGAAGACCTCGCCGTCGCCGACCCAGACCCGAAAACCCTGCTCGACTTTCTGGAAAAGATGGAGTTTCGCACCATTACCCGCCGCGTCCGCGAGACGTTCGAGCTGGAAGGCGCGATGCCAGAGGAAGAGACGACCGACGCCGCCTCAATTGACCGCAGCGCCTATGTCACCATCCGCGACTTTGACGCGCTGGAAGACTGGATCGCCCGCGCCACGGCGCAGGGCTATGTCGCTGTCGACACCGAAACCGACGCCCTCGACGCGCATGAAAGCGGCCTTGTCGGTGTCTCCCTCGCGCTGGCACCGGGTGAAGCGTGCTACATCCCGCTGGCCCATATTGACCCGAACGCTGACCCGGATTCTGACGACATGTTCGGCATGGACCCGCCGCGCCAGATCAAGATGGACAAGGCCCTCGCCGCCCTGAAGCCGCTTTTCGAGAATGATGCCGTCCTCAAGATCGGCCACAATCTGAAATACGATGTCACGGTGCTGAACCGCTACGACATCCGCCTCGCCCCGATTGATGACACGATCCTGATCAGTTTCGCCCTCCACGCTGGCATGCACAATCATGGCATGGACGAGCTGTCCGAGCGCTATTTCCACCATGTCCCGCTCAGCTTCAAGGACGTTTGCGGCACCGGCAAGAAACAGATCACGTTTGACCGCGTCCCCCTCGATACCGCCACCGAGTATGCCGCCGAAGATGCCGACGTCACCCTTCGCCTCTGGCATGCCTTCAAGCCGAAACTGCACAAAGCCAAAGTCACCACCGTTTACGAAACGCTGGAACGCCCCCTCGTCCACGTTCTGTCGGATATGGAAGCCCACGGCATCAAGGTCGACCGCGACCACCTCTCGCGTCTGTCGTCAGATTTCTCGCAGAGCATGGCGCGGTTCGAAGCCGAAGCCTATGAGCTGGCGGGCCGCGAGTTCAATCTCGGCAGCCCCAAACAGCTCGGCGAAATCCTGTTCGACGAGATGGGTATCGAAGGCGGCAAGAAGACCAAGACCGGCGCATGGCAAACGGGCGCTGACATCCTCGAAGACCTCGCCGCCGAAGGTCACAAACTGCCGCGTACCCTTGTCGGCTGGCGCACCGTCTCCAAGCTCCGCTCAACCTATACCGAGACGCTGCAACAACAGATCAGCCCGCGCACCGGCCGCGTCCACACCAATTACGGCATGACCGGCGCGCAGACAGGCCGCCTGTCCTCCAACGATCCGAACCTGCAAAACATCCCGATCCGTACCGAGGAAGGCCGCAAGATCCGCGAAGCCTTCATCGCCGAGCCGGGCCATGTCCTGGTCAGCGCCGACTATTCCCAGATCGAGCTGCGCCTGCTCGCCCATATTGCCGGGATTGACGCGCTGAAAGACGCTTTCAAACAGGGCCTCGACATTCACGCGATGACCGCCAGCGAGATGTTCGATACGCCGATCGAAGGCATGGACCCGATGGTCCGCCGCAAAGCCAAAGCGATCAATTTCGGCATCATTTACGGCATTTCCGCCTTTGGCCTCGCCCGCCAGCTCTCCATCCCGCGCGGTGAAGCGTCCGACTATATCAAGGAATATTTCAAGAAATTCCCCGGCATCAAAGCCTATATGGACGAGACGAAAAAATACGCCGCCGCACATGAGCGCGTCGAGACGATCTTTGGCCGTGTCCTGCACCTGAAAGGCATGAGCGCCAAAGGCCCGCAGCGCGGTTTCGCCGAACGCCAGGCCATCAACGCCCCGATCCAGGGCAGCGCCGCCGACATCATCAAACGCGCCATGATCCAGATGCCCAGCGCTTTGGACGCGGCGGGCCTCAAAGCCAAAATGCTCCTGCAAGTCCACGACGAACTGATCTTCGAAACCCCGGAAGATGAGGCCGAGAAACTGATCGATGTGGTCAAGGCCACAATGGAAAAAGCCCCGCTCCCCGCGCTGAGCCTAAGCGTCCCACTGGTCGTCGAGGCGCAAGCCGGAAGCACGTGGGCCGAGGCGCATTAGCGATGCTCCGCATCGGTAGGGCGGGTCGAGCGTAGCGACACCCGCCATCCAATGCTGCGAAATGGCGGGTATCACTTCGTTCAACCGCGCCCTACGCCCCCCTATTCCGGCACCGCAAATATATGCGCAATCATATTCGTGCCTTCGAACACCGCCTTGTCTTCCACGTTGATGCCATCCTCGACAAACACAAAGTCGAGCACGCGGTCTTCGTCGACATCCCGGTGCAACATAACCAGAAACTTGCTGCCCGGATCGGCCGGGTGATCAATGCGGACCCTCACGTCCTCATGCGTCCCGGCAGGCACATATGTAAAGCCAGACACCATGTCGCCATTTGGCCGCCCGTCCATCACCGGATGTAGCACGATGAAGCTGTTCTGCGCGGCCGTCACAGCGGGAAATGTGATCGCATGGGAGTCAGCGCGGAACGACTGTACGCGGTCGCCATCAACACGAATTTCAGAGAACCGCGTCGGCCCCTCAGCGCGGGTCACCCCCTCAACCGTAATCGCATTCGCCGCGCCATTGCCCATCGTGATTTGCGGCGGCGCGCTGTCCTCCTGCGCGATCGCACAGGCGGATGTGAGCGCAGCGGCCGTGACAAGCGCCAGAACCGGTTTGGATAGCGTGATGGGGGTCCCTCCGAAGTGGATATGTATTCTCTAGGTCTTCCTCTCTAACCCAAACCGCGCGTTCTACCACGTATGATCAACTCTGCTCGTGTTTTCGCTCCCGCTCAAACACCTCTTCAATCTTGCGGCCAAACACGGCGGCTATATCAAAGGCCAGTGTCAGGGACGGGTCAAACCGGCCATTTTCAATCGAGTTGATCGAGTTGCGTGACACGCCAACCCGGTCGGCCAGCTCAGCCTGGCTCCACCCCTGCTCGGCGCGCATCGCCCGAATACGATTCTTCATGGCGCTGACTAGACCGGACGAGACATGCGCGCGCGCCAGATAAGGTTCAGCACCACCGTGCTAATCGATTGCGCGACCATGACGGCCATAAACCCTAACGTAAACGTGAGCAGGACCGCAGAGCGATCAAACGCCCCATCTCCCGCGAATGTCGAAGCTGTATGGACAATCAGGTCCTGAACGGGCGGCACGGCTAGCAAGAGTGCGATCACACTGCCGCCTGTGATCCACCCCCATTGCGAGGCAAACCGCCCGGCGCTGCGATGCCATTCATCCATCTCACCATCCTTGAGGATGGCCAGCATCATGCTGGCCGCGATCACAATAAATGCAGCGGCCCCTGCGGCTGCGTAGACAATCATATCTGATTGCCCCTTGAGCCACGGCATCGAGACAAGAAAGCTGATCGGCGCGATAATCGCCGCCGCGGCAAGCCAGCCCTGCCTATGGTTTGAACGTGAAGATTTTAGCGCCATGTCAGATCCTTTCGAGCGAGGTGTTCGCAAAATGCAAAGCTTACTTATCTTTTTGACAAGCTTACTTTGCACATTCGATTTGAAATGACAAGTGAGCTTGTCATACATTTCTCACCTCACACGTCGCACCTTGACCTCACGCGCACACCGACATATCGTTTATCGATGAACTCTCCATATGACTTCCAGCCCGGCGATGTGGTCTCTGTACGCTTCGCGGGTGTCCTGCGCCATTTTGGTGTCGTCACCTATGGTGGCCGCGTCATCTCCAATAGCCGCGAGCAAGGCGGCGTCACCTCCCAGACGCTCAGCCAGTTCGCCAAGGGCCGCCGGGTCATGCGCCACGATGAGCGCAGCGACGATCACGGCCAGCTTGCCCATGCCCGCGCCCATCGCCGCCTCGGCAGCGACTATTCGCTGACCGGCTCGAACTGTATTGATTTCGTGCGCCACACAAAGGGCCAGCGCGCGACGCCGACCCAATATGCCCGCGCGGTTTTCGGCGCTTTCAGCGACCTGATGTCAAACCGCCGCCGCTAGGGGCTACTTTTTCTTCTTCTTGGCCGGCGGCATCGACATCACGAAGTCAAACCCCTCATTCAGCAACCCCGTCGCCAATGCCTCATTGCCCAGCATCGCATCGGTCAGGCAGACATAGTCGCGCATCGTTGCCCCGTGCGAGAGGTATGGTCCCGCGCCATGTTGCTCGAGTAGCTCGGCCTGCCGAGGTTTGGGCAGGCGAATCCCAATCTGATTGTCCTTGTTGACCAGACTAAACATGTGCCCATTGGCGGATGTGTAGGGCATGGTCTTGCCCTTGCGCTCAATCTGCGGGCATGCGGCCACAAGCCGATCATATGTGGCAACGGCTTCATCTCGCGTCATGACAGCCTCCTCCCTGCCCCCAACTAAGCATAGCAGCTTGTCGAAGGCAAAGCCTTGCCAAGCCTGTTCGATCATGCAAACCTTATCGAATAACAATAAGGACCATCCCATGATCCGCAGCCTGATTTTCGTCGCAGCGGCGACCCTTCTCCCCCTTTCCGCATGCGCCCAAACCCCATCGCCCGCCCCCGAGCCCACGGCTTTGCAGGCCATCACGGGACTCGATGCCCAGATCTTTGAAGCCGCTTTCCTGACCTGCGACGAAGCCACATTGCGCCGCATCATGGCACCGGATCTGGAATTCTATCACGATCTCTACGGCAATATCGCGCAAGATGTAGACGGCTTCTTGAGCGGGACCCTGCCCGACTGCGAGGCTCGCAAACGCGGCGACGCCCCCTATGTTGAGAGACGCCTCATTGCCGACAGTCTGCACGTCCGCCCGATTGGCGACTGGGGCGCGATGCAAACGGGCCAACACGTCTTCATCGGCAAAAGTGATACAGGTGAAGACGTCGTTCTGGAGACCGGCCTCTTCACCCATATCTGGCAAAAGACCGACGCGGGGTGGAAGATCAAACGGGTCATCAGCTACGATCACGCGCCCGGATAAAGGCAGGTCTCTCCCAAACTTTCCGCCTGCGATCCCACACTCCACAGTCCTAAGCACAGGTCCACCCCCTGACCCCACCCCAGGCCCGCAGGGTGAGCGAAGCTTGCCCCCGCACCCTGAGCGAAGTCGAAGGGCGCGGGCCGGGATGGACGCCTTAATGGTTCGATCCCCAATCGAGTTGAGGACATCGCTTCGCTCACCATGCGGCTATCTGGAATCGGGCTCTTTCCCCCACCAAACCCGCACAAAATTTAATAAAAACAAAGTGCCCGACAAAATCTTTCCGCCCCCTCCTGCACCCAGCGTATACTGCCCGCATCTCCTTCCGGCAGGGTCGGTCATGAGCGGCATGATGGAAGGCAGAGCGGCGGTCTGAGGCTGCGGGTGGGGATACCGAAACCCTATCCTTGGCGGTTTCAGTCGGGCAGTGCACCGGGACTCCTCATGGCAACCCATGAGGTTGGGGGACACCCTCGTAAAACCGACTAAGCCCGGACCGGTACAAGACACGAAGTCGTACCGGATGACCAAAAAAACGCACCGCCGCGGGCGCGCTCAGCTTGAGCGCTATAGCCTCGCCGAAAGGCAGGCAGTCAATCCGCGTTCACCCTGAGCGCGCCCAGACCCTGCATAGGCGGGGCGAGAGAGATACCGTGACGCCGAGGGGCGGTCCGGGGATTGGTGCTGGGAGATGCGGAGAGGGTTTGTGGTTTTGCGAAGCGCTGAGCGCCTGCGGCGCAGCTTCGCGGTAGCAGGTTCCCGATCGTCGCTTCGCTCCTCCGATGAACCATGCTCAGGGCTGTGTCTCCTGGTCATGACGCTTGTGAGCCTTCAGCCCGGTCCATCGCGAAGGCGAAGCCGAAGCGGGTGACCCGCTTCCACTGCGTGCGGCGCAGCCGCTTAGCGCAGTGAAAAGAACAAGAGCCTTCAGCCTGGCTCATGCGCCGCAGGCGCGGAACCCGCTTCGTCTCGCGTCGGGCAAAGCCGTTAACGCTTCGCAAAAAACTCAACCCGCTTCCACCGCATATCGGCGCCCAGACCGTAGCCAATCTCCGCCACAAACATGTCAGAAAGCGTAAAATCGCCGTAATCCGCGCAAAACCCCGCCGCAAAGCCCTGTTTTAGCTTAGAATTGAAAGTCCGGGGGCTTCCGGCCAGCTTCGAACCGTGGTTCAACAGCTCTAATATGCCCCCGGCGCGAGTTTAAGGGCGTAGTAGACAGTAAAGAGGCTGACCCATGACGACACTGGCACTGGTCGATGATGACGAAAACATTGTGGCATCGCTGAAAATATTCTTCGAAGCCGAAGGGTATGATGTGCGCACCTATCATGATGGGCTGAGCGCGCTGGGCGCGCTGACAGATAGCCCACCGGATATTGCGATCCTTGATGTGAAGATGCCGAAAATGGACGGTATGGAATTGCTGCGCCGTCTGCGTCAGACGTCTGAGCTGCCCGTGATCTTCCTGACCTCGAAGGATGAAGAGATTGACGAGGTGATCGGGTTTAATATTGGTGCTGACGATTTTGTCCGCAAACCCTGCTCCAACAGGCTTTTGTCTGAGCGGGTCAAAGCTGTTTTGCGCCGTTCGCGCTCGGCGGATTCCGGGCCAGAGGAAGGCGACACGAAACCGATCGTGCGCGGGCGACTGACGCTTGATCCGAACCGCCATGCCTGTTCGTGGGATGGTCATCCGGTCCGTTTGACGGTCACCGAATTCCTGATCCTGCAGGCGCTGGCGCAGCGTCCGGGCTATGTGAAGTCACGCGATCAACTGATGGACGCGGCTTATGACGATCAGATCTATGTCGACGACCGGACGATTGACAGCCACATCAAACGGCTGCGCAAGAAGTTCCGCGAAGGCGACGGCGAATTCGATTCCATCGAAACGCTGTACGGCGTCGGCTATCGCTATAATGAGAGCTGATTAGTTCGCCAGCTTGAGCCAGGCACGCGCCGCTGACAGAGCAGACTTGATGTCTTCCTTGTCGAGCAGATCAGCCATTTCTTCGCGGCAAATCTTGGCATCGTCTGAGCCTTTGAGCACGGCCAGATTGAACCATTTGTGCGCGGCGATGCGATCCTGATCGCAATTCACGCCTTCGGCATAAGCCAGGCCAACGCGGTACAGTTCTTCACCTGTCGCCGTTTCAGCTACCAGGCCAGTTTCCGGCGCAATGTCGGCTGCCATATCTGAATAAGCCATTGTGTATTCCTCTTGTTTAAGAGGTCTCTCGCGGCTGTTTTCAGCTCACGAGACACCCACCATCATGACGCCAGCATCCCCGGCGACAGGGGTGAGAATGAGCTAGAGGATTTGCATTATAGTTAACGCACAAACCCTTGAAATCGCAGTGTGTTAACAGGCACAAGCTGGCTGTTAAGATAGCCGCGCTTTAGAGGCTAAAACGGCGACTTCCGAACAAATTATGGTTTATGGACGGAGAATACCTGCCCTAAGCAAACAAGACGACTGAAGGCAAAACCTCCAGCCGTCCTGTTCCTGTCCGTAGACATGCCACAAAGGGGATATGGCTGTGAGGCAGCATAAAGCTGCACTCACACTGTCAATATCTGCTATGCTGCGCGCCAATACAAGAGAAAAAACGCGAAAACATAACAAATACTTCAGATTGCATGTATTTACGTGACCCTAAGCAACAGTGACGGGAATTTCAACACTTAGCCCCGGCCCATCGTTTCGATGCGAATGGTTTCACCGCAATGCTTGCAATGTACCGCATCCGGGTCATGGCGCAGCAAACCGCACGCCTCGCATGCCACCTCGACCTTGTCTGATGGTACCGCAATTGCCCGCACGAGGCGCAAAAACAATGTAAGCCCAAGCACCATGATGACGACAGCAAGCAGGCGGCCCAAATTTCCTGTCATCGAGATGTCGCCATACCCCGTCGTGGTGAGCGTACTTACCGTGAAATAAAGGGCGTCGACATAATTACCGATGCCGTCCGCCTGATCTTTGCGCAGAACGTAGACAAACCCGGCCATGAGGAAGATGAACACGACCAAGTTTGTGACCCGATCGAAAATCCGCTCGTGCGACTTGAGATAGCTCGACACGCTTTTCATCCGGCGCAGCAATGTAAACGCACGGATGATCCGCACCGCACGCAATAAACGCAGGAAGGCAAGGTTCTGCGTGAACAGGGGCATCAGCATCGAGATAACAACAATCAAATCCGCCCAATTGTAAAAGCGTCGCCAGAATTTCGCCTTTGGCCGGGCGATATAAAACCGCGCTGCCAGATCGAGCGCTATGACCGCGCCGATGAAATAATCAACGACAGGATGAGAGCCCCCCTCCCCCCGAAACGGCGCCCAGAGAAAATAGGCGATCGTTGCGATATCAAAAGCCAATAGCCCGAGACGAAAGAAATACGGCCCTTTGCCATGCCCTTCATAGAGCCAGAAAAGCTGCCGATTCAAACCTGTGCGTTCACTCATGGATGGTCAATCTCCCCAAGTTTCAAAGACCTAATCGCTTCTGCACAGATGACAATGGTGGCGCGTCATCCTACATCGCGGCCATGACTGATACATTTCTCGCTCTGCCCGGCCGCGCCGTCCTGTCACTGACAGGCCCGGATACACTGACCCTTCTTGAGCGGCTGGTGACGCATAATACAATGAACTGGGAGACAGGTGAGGCGCGCTATGGCGCCCTGCTGACGCCGCAAGGCAAAGTCATTGCCGACTATATTGCCCAGCGCACGCAAGATGGCGTGCTGATGGATGTTGCCAAATCTGCGGTAGATGCTCTGGCGAAACGACTGAAAATGTTCCGCCTTCGCAGCGCGGTTGAAATTACCGTCGATGACACGCTGGTCGTCGCGGCAGTACCTGAAGACCATAGCGGAAGCTTTGACGACCCCCGCGACACACGTCTGCCGCGCCGCGCCTTTATTGCTCGTGAGGCGGCTTCAGGTAGAGCGGAGATTGAGGCAGAGCGCATAGCACTCGGCATTGCCGAGCAGGGCGTGGATTTTGGCGATGCGGACGTGTTTCCATCAGATATCAATATGGACCTGCATCATGGTGTAGACCTGAAAAAAGGGTGCTTTGTCGGGCAAGAAGTCGTGTCGCGGATGCATAGGCGCGGAAACATAAGGCGGCGGACTGTCACGCTGCACGGCAAGGGTCTCTCAGCAGGCACAGCATTGATGGGCGAAACGGCGCTCGGGGACGTAACCAGTGCCGGAGCAGAACACGCCCTTGCGCGGGTACGCGTCGACCGCCTCGCAAAAGCGCTCACCGACGGGACCGCGCTACATGCTGATGACAAGCCTGTAAGCGTTGAAAAAACCGATTGGCTTCAAGTGGAAATGGCGGCATTCCTAAACCATGAGTGATCCAGATCTGCATTGCGGTTGGGCCCCTGCCAAGGACCAACTCTACCGCGACTATCATGACCATGAATGGGGTGTGCCGGAATATGATAGCCGGGCATTGTGGGAAAAACTGCAGCTAGACGGCATGCAGGCGGGTCTGTCCTGGATCACCATCTTGCGCAAGCGCGAGAGCATGCGCGAAGAATTTGATGGTTTTGACCCGGAAAAAATTGCGCGCTGGAGCGACAAGCGAATCGACAAGGCTCTGCAAAATCGCGGCATCATACGCAGCCCGAACAAAATCCGCGCCTGTGTCGGAAATGCGCAAGCTTTTCTTGATGCGGCTGAAAAAGGCGAGGACTTCTCAGACTGGTGCTGGTCTTATGTGGAGGGCACCCCGATTGTGAGCCGGTACAAGAATTTCCGCGACGGGCCAACCAAGACAGATATCTCAGAGACCCTGTCCAAGGACCTGAAAAAACGCGGCCACAAATATGTCGGCCCAACCATCGTGTATGCCTGGATGCAGGCCTGCGGGCTTTACAATGATCATGAGATCGGATGTCCTCGACATTCGGCTGTGCAGGAGTTTGCCAAATGAAATATGCCCTCGCCCTTACCGCGGCTCTGTTCGCCGCCGCCTGTGTGACCGGAGGCGAAGTCGATCAAGACCGCGCCTATGTCAAATGCGAAGGCATCAAGACAGTGACAGTACGGGATCGCTGTTTTGCCGAAGCGCTGGCCCAATCGCAGCGCGACCGAAATGATCAGGCCGAGAAAATGCAAGACAGCAATGACCGCGCCGAAGAGCGCGAGCTTGGGCGCGTTATCGCTGGCGCCGAGCCGAACTGATGCGGGCTGCAGGCGTCTGCGCCGGACTGGCTCTGCTTGGCCTGAGCGGATGTGCGCTCGGACAGGACATTTATGATGACGAAGCCAAACGCCAGTGCCGGGAACTGCCGACAGCTGAAGAACGCCTGCAATGCGAACGTGACCGATTTGACGCTGAACGTGACCGCGAATTGCAGGCGCAGCGCGGCCTGATCCAACAGGATCGCTACCTCATCCCAGCAGACATTTGCCGCACAGGCGAGGAGGATGCCTGCCCTGAACCTTAGGCAGGCCTGACCTCGACGCGCTGGCATGCGCGCGATATGCAGGAATACATACAAAACAGCGCGAAGGCGCGACCAAGCAGGAACGCCTATGAATACCCCCGTCATCTCCGCAACAGGTTTGTGGACGCCTGAAGAGTCAATCTCCAACGAGGAACTCGTCGCCAGTTTCAATGCCTGGGCGGATAAATGGAATAGCGAAAACACCGCTGCGATTGAGGCCGGTAAAGTCGAGGCCAAAACGCATTCCGATGTGGCGTTCATCGAGAAGGCGTCAGGCATCAAGTCACGCTTCGTCGTGAACAAGTCGGGGATCGTGGACCCGGACATTATGCGCCCGGTCATTCCAGAACGACCAAATGAGCAAATATCTGTCCTCGCTGAAATTGCGGTGAACGCGGCGAAGCAGGCGCTGGAAACCGCAGGGCGCGACGCGCGCGATGTCGATGCTGTCCTTTGCGCGGCGTCAAATATGCAGCGTGGTTATCCGGCTATGGCGGTGGAAATTCAGGACGCGCTCGGCATTGATGGCTTTGGGTTCGATATGAATGTTGCGTGCTCCAGCGCGACGTTTGGTATTCAGACGGCGGCGGATTTTATCCGCTCTGGCAGCGCCAAATCTGTGTTGATGGTCAATCCAGAGATATGCTCTGGGCATCTGAATTTTACTGACCGCGATAGCCATTTCATTTTTGGCGATGTCGCAACCGCCGTCCTGATCGAGGCGGAAGACATCGCCCCGGCGGCGCACTGGAAAATTCTCGGGACGCAGCTGAAGACCAAATTCTCCAACAATATCCGCAATAATTTTGGCTTCCTGAATAATGCGGCGCCGGAAGGTATTGGGGCCGATGACAAACTGTTCAAGCAAGAAGGCCGCAAAGTCTTTAAAGAGGTCGTGCCCATGGTCTCAGCGATGATTCTGGAAGAGTTGGAACGCTTGGAGTTGGCTCCGGCAGACCTGCGCCGGATGTGGCTGCATCAGGCCAATGCCGGGATGAACCGATTGATCGCTGCGAAAGTGCTAGGCCGCGAGGCAACGCCGGATGATAGCCCAACCGTACTGGACACGTATGCCAACACCTCTTCAGCTGGCTCGATCATCGCGTTCCACAAGCATAGCGCCGATATGGCCAAGGGCGACAAGGGCCTGATCTGCTCCTTTGGCGCGGGCTATTCAGTCGGTACTGTATTCGTCGAGAAGGCGGCTTAAGGGAATAGCGCCATCAGGCCATCAAGGCCTGCCGTCTCGTCCCAGCCCATCATCAGATTAAGATTTTGGATCGCCTGCCCGCTTGAGCCTTTAATCAGATTGTCGATCACCGCAATCACGATAACGCGGCCTTTGACCCGGTCGGGATAGACCGCGATACGGCAATTATTCGTTCCGCGAACATGCTTGGTGTCAGGTGGCGGGCTTCCAAGCGGCAAGACGCTGACAAAGGGCGCTGCGGCATATTTCGCCTCAAGCGCGGCTTGAACCTGGTCGACATCGCCGCGGACATGGCAGGTGACCAATTCACCGCGCACCATGGGCAGCAGGTGCGGCGTAAACGTGACGCCAATATCGCTGCGCCCGGCTTGCAAGTTCAGCTCCTGCTCAATCTCCGGCGCGTGGCGGTGGGTGCCCACGCCATAAGCATGCGTGCCCTCGGCGGCTTCTGAAAACAGGTTACCCTCTTTCAGACCGCGCCCAGCGCCCGACACGCCCGATTTCGCATCGACGATGATATGGTCTGGATCAATCACCCCCATGAGCGGAAGGAGCGCCAGCAATGTCGCTGTTGGGTAGCAGCCCGGACAGGCAACGAGGGTCTCGCCCTCAAGCGCGCTGCCACGCCATTCCGGCAGGCCATATTTCACAGTAGCCGTGCGCGCCGCGTTGAGATGCTCTCGCCCGTAAGTCTCTGCGTAAAGGTCAGCACTGCGCAGCCGGTAATCGGCGGACAAGTCGACGATCTTGATATGGTCGGGAAGGGTTTCGATGAGATCTTGGCTGGTGCCATGCGGCAGGCAGCTGAACGCGATATCTACTGCGTCCCAGGCTACATCATCCGCCTTCACGACGGGCAGATCAGATGGCCCCGCCAAATGCGGGAAGATTTGTGAGAGCTGTTTGCCCGCCAGACTGTGGCCGGTAGCAGCGACTGCTTCAACACGTGGATGGCCGGCCAGAAGACGCACGGTTTCTGCACCTGTATAGCCTGATGCGCCGAGCACAGCGGCTTTGTGCTTTACCTCAAAAACCATCATAAACCTCTTGAAAACATACAAAAAAGGCGCCTCGAGAACCGAAGCGCCTTTTGAAAACTTGTTTCGGGTTGCCCCAGAAACCTAGCGCTTTGAGAACTGGAAGCTACGGCGGGCTTTCGCACGGCCATACTTCTTACGCTCAACCACACGTGGGTCACGGGTCATGAAGCCGAACGGCTTCAGAACACGGCGCAGAGCAGGCTCGCGGGCCACAAGTGCGCGGGCGATACCGTGACGCACGGCGCCAGCCTGACCTGAGAGGCCAGAGCCCTTGACGGTGCAGACCACGTCCAGCTCGGTGCGGCGCTCAGCTTCAACTAAAGGCTGCTCCAGAACCATACGCAGAACAGGACGTGCAAAATACTCTTCCTGATCCTTACCATTCACGGTGATCTTGCCTGTTCCCGGCTTGACCCAAACACGCGCAGTTGCCGACTTACGGCGACCTGTGCCGTATGAGCGACCTTGCTCGTCAATTTTTGGCTCGACGGTAATCGGAGCGAGTTCAACCGGAGCGCCTTCGCCCTCTGTGACGGTTTTCAGGTCTTCAAGTGAGTTTGCAGTCTCAGACATGATTTATGCGACTCTCTGGTTTTTTGTGTTCATGGCGGCGAAATCGACCACTTCAGGCTTCTGCGCCTCATGTGGATGCTCAGCGCCAGCGTAGACACGAAGTTTGGAATATTGTTTGCGGGCCAGCGAGCTTTCGCGTGGCATCATGCGTTTGACGGCCATCTCGATCGCGCGCTCAGGGAAGCGGCCAGACATGATTTTGCCTGCTGTCGTGTCCTTGATCCCACCCGGATAACCGGTGTGGCGATAATAGATTTTGTCTTTGAGCTTATTGCCAGTGAACTTCGCTTTGTCAGCGTTGATCACAACGATAAAGTCGCCCGTGTCGATATGCGGCGTATAGTCAGCGCGGTGCTTGCCACGCAGGCGTTTGGCAACGTAAGAAGCAAGGCGTCCTACAACGACATCAGTCGCGTCAATGACAACCCAATTGTGCTCTACGTCGGCTGGTGCGTTATATGTTTTCATTGCTCCGCTGGAGCCTCTTCAATCGGAGTTACTGGATAATGTTCAAGCGCCCGCGTTTAAGCACCCGAAATGGCCTTGTCAACGCACTGCCGATGCTCGCCCTGCTTTTCATTGCAAGCGCGTGCGGCGGGCCTTCGCAAAGCGCTGACGAAACCGCGCCTAACATAGCAGAAATCACTACGCCAGACCAGCCAGAGGCCGAGACCGGGCTGAGCCTGCCTGCCGTTTGGAGCACGCGTGATCTCGGCGCGCCACTGCGCAGCGTCGGCATTGCCGGAGAACTCGGCTCCACGATTGCAGCAACTTATGAGGATGGCGGTCTGCAATTGTTCGACTTTGAGGGCGAACGGATCACGGAAAAAGCTGATCTGAACGCGGCGCAAGTCGCCAATGGCCGATACTTGCTACTCTCTGGTACAGCCGTGACAGTCTTCCCTGGCATTGACCAAGACGGCGACCTGAAAGCCTATATTCACGGCGGCGAGATGGCCGCTCCGATTGCTTATGATCTTGATAGCGGCGAAGATACCGCGATAGCGGGCCTCTGTTCCGCCGCGCCAGCCGTTGAATCCGACGGCGTTTTGCGGCTCGCCTTCTGGACAGAAATTGATCCAACCAAGCTGATTTCTGGCCGTCTCGTGCAAGTCGCCGAGGAACTTGTTTTTCTACCTGACGAGCCCGTCACCGCGGATCGCCCGATCAAGTCATGCGAACTGGCGGGTACAGGGGCGACGGTCACGGCTGCACCGATCCGAGCGAGTACTTTACTGAACCGCCGCGGCAAAACTGTATCTTTACTGCTTGATACGTCCGGTGGCTTCACTGTGACGACGGCGGACGAAACCAACGCGCCACTCGTCATTCGGGATGGCATTTCGGTGACGATGCCAGTTTTGCCGATTGATATGGCGGGTACGGGCGACACACGCGGCGGCGGGTATCCGGGCGGCGTGGTCGTGGTTGCAGGCGAAATCCCTGATGGATCGCACCGCTTGGTCTTTATTGACCCGAGCGCGTTGACACTGAGCGCGTTTGAGTAAGCCAGACGAGGCGAACAGCAAATAGCACAACGATAACGCCGAGCCCCTGATGTATCAGGGCAAGCGGCAGTGGCGCGGCGTTGATCAAGGTCAGTATGCCCCAAAGTGCCTGAGCGGTTACCAGTACAGCAAGCAAAACATGCTCCTTGCTGCGATGCCGCCACGCCGCCCAGAGCGATAGCGCCCAGATTACATAAGCCATTATGCGATGATTAAACTGGGTCGCCGGGCGTCCTTCAAACAGGCTGCGCAGGCCCAGCTCGTTATAGAAATAGTGCGTAGGGAAAAACTCGCCATTCATCAGCGGCCAGTCAGTATATGTACGTCCAGCGTCTAACCCGGCCACCAGCGCGCCGGTCAACATTTGCAGGGAAATCAGTACGAGCAGCACTATCGCCAAAACAGGGCCTGCGGGCCGCCGTTTCGGATGTTTACCGAGATCAAACCAGAACCAGGCCGTGATCCCAATAATCAGCAGCGCCAGACCGAAATGGGTCATCAGGCGATATGGCGCGACATCTACGCGGGTTGTCTCACCAATCCCGCTCGCGACCATCCACCAGCCAATTGCGCCCTGCAAACCGCCAAGAGCGATGAGGCCAAGTAGGCGTATTGTCCATTGACGGTTGAGCCACTTTTTCGCTGCAAACCAGATGAACCCCGCAATCGCAACCAGCCCGATGAGGCGACCGAACAAGCGATGCCCCCACTCCCACCAATAGATATACTTGAAATCAGACAGGCTCATATTGTAATTCACGGTCTGAAATTCGGCTGTGGCCTTATACTTTTCAAACTCCACCAGCCATGCCCCCTCGCCGATTGGTGGCAATGCCCCCTTGATCGGATCCCATTCGGTGATGGACAGGCCGCTATCGGTGAGACGGGTTGCACCACCAATCAGGATCATCGCATAGACCATCAGGCCAATGACAATTAGCCAACGGCGGATCCAAAGTGCGGCAACGGGAGAGATTGCATCTGGTTTCATCTGCCCTATGTGTCGCCTCTCAGGAATTCAGCAAGCCGTCACACGGTCGCAGCTTACAGGCCCGTCTCATGAAACGCTCCCAACGCCGCATTGTCGCCAGCCTCGTGATACTGGTCTTTCTGGCGCTGTGGATTTGGGCAGCCGCGACGATTGGCACCGCGCTCGCCACCGCCCCGAAATGGCTGACACTGATCTATTTTATCGTTGCCGGGATTGGCTGGGCCTTGCCTCTAAAGCCCGTTTTCACATGGATGAATTCCGGTGAGGAGTAAGACTTAGGCCCCGCCCTCATCTTCCAGGTTTTTGCGAGCCTCTTTGCGAAGACGCTCGAACATTTCAGTGACGTCCTCATCATCCGCCTCCTTGGCGACGGGCCGTGTTTTCTTGGGCTTTTCTGAAGCGATGTCTTCAAGGCTTACCGGATCGGTATCGTCTTTTTCATCCTCGGCTTCAGGTTCCGCAGTCGCGGTTTCTGGCGCGGGTGCCGAAATAGCTTCAGGCGCGGGCGCGGTGAAGACCGTTTCGGTTCCGTCGAAACGCGCGATCACAGTTTCTGCACCGATCAGGGTTTGACCTGTGATGACCGTAATACCAGCCGCCTCTGGCACGTAGATATCGCACCACCCGCCAAGACGCATGGTGCCGATCAAACGTCCAAGCCGCACAGCGTCGCCCGCTTCATTGTCAATCTCCAGCCGCGGCCCCAGACCACCGGTCGCAAGGCGCATCCCGGTTGAGCGGCTGCCACTTTCCAGCGCGACATAAGCAGTCGCCAGACCGGGGCGCTCGACTTTGGTTGCCGCGAAGGCCGCCGGATCACCCGTTTCGCGGATCACATGATCAATCGCCCCATCAATCGGCGCGTGAATGCCATTGGTCTTGGTCGGACCAACGGAGACACGCACCCGGGTCCAGCCGCTACCTTCAAGACGCAGCTCGTCCGGTGGGTTTGCGCCTGCAATCGACACGACCATCCCGTCGCATGGCGCAACCAAGAGACCATCGCCAACGGGCGGAGTGCGCTCTGCGGTCCGTGTGGCGAACAGAATAACAATCGCAGCAATAAAACCGATCCAGAATAATGGTCCCCAGATCAGGCCGAGGAGTATGCCGACAAGCCAGGCCGCAAGCGCCCCGACATAGCCTTCAATATCAAAGCCGCTGCGCAGCCATGGCAGCGTCTTGCGGCTCAAATCTGAATCTGTATCTGACATGCCCTGTCTCCGATTTGCGCTTCTCGCGCCTATTGCGCCGCCACGGTCAATGCATCCCGCGCGGCCTGACGTGCCCACATATCGGCATATTCGCCCTCGGCTGCCAAGAGTTTCTCATGCGATCCGCGTTCAATCACTTGGCCAGCCTTCAATACAACGATCTCGTCAGCGTTCTGGACGGTCGACAAACGGTGCGCGACCATCAGCGTGGTACGGCCTTTCGAGGCTTCATCCAGCGCGTCCTGTACGGCGGCTTCGGTTGCACTGTCGAGCGCTGATGTCGCTTCGTCCAGAACAAGGATAGACGGGTTGGCAAGGATCACACGGGCGATACCGACGCGTTGCTTCTCGCCGCCCGATAGCTTGAGGCCGCGCTCTCCAACGCGCGTGTCCCAGCCATCCGGCAGGCCCTCGATAAAGTCGAGCAATTGCGCCCGCCGCGCTGCATCGCGCAGCTCGTCAAGCGTCGCATCCGGCTTAGCATAGGAAATGTTAGACCGCACCGTATCGTTGAACAGGACGACATCTTGCGGCACGAGGCCAAGTGCGCTGCGCAGGCTTTCCTGGGTGACGTCACGCACGTCCTGATCGTCAATCTTCACGGCACCGGATTGCACATCGTAAAAGCGGAAGAGCAGCTTGAGCAGCGTCGACTTGCCCGCGCCGGACGTTCCGACAAAGGCGATCTTGCCGCCTGGTGGAACATCAAAGCTAATATTCTGAATACCCACGGCGCGCTCGTCATGGGTGAAACCAACGCCCTCGAAAGCAACATGGCCTTTGGGCCGGGCCAATGCAGGTGCTTCTGGCTTGTCAGCAACGTCTGCTTTCATCCCCATCAGGCCGTAAAGCTTCTCAAGATCAACCGCGCCCTGCTTTATCTCGCGCCATGCCCAGCCAAGAATATTCAGCGGTGCGTAAAGCGAAAGGAACATTGCGAAGACGGCTGCTATATCGCCAATCTCCATGCTCCCACCGCCGGAGATATTCCACGCCGAAAGCGCCAGCGCTGCGAGCAAACCCAGATTCATCACTGTGGCTTGAACACCGTTCAAAATATACATCGACCGGACAGTTGCAACATAATGACCATTATAATTGGTCATCGCTTCATCGAACCGCGCTGTTTCCCGTGCCTCTGCTGCAAACGCTTTGACGGTCTCAAAATTCGTCATGATATCAACGGAAATACCGCGAAAACGTGTATCTGCAACATTCATCCGGCGACGTTGTTTTACCCGCCACTCTGTAATGATAACTGTTGAAATCGCATATATGATAATGGTCACAATCGCGATAACTGCGAGCCAAATATCATAGGCCACGGCAAGCGCGATAGAGGCGAGAATAAGCCGCACAAATGTCGGCCCAATGTTGAATGCCAAAAACCGGATCAGGTAATCAATCGCCCCTGCGCCGCGTTCAATGACCCGATTTAGGGCGCCTGTGCGCCGCGTCTGATGAAAATTCAAGGACAGGTTTTGCGCATGACCAAACGCATCAACACTGGCAATACGCTGCGCATCCTGACTCACCGGCGAGAACAGCCAATCTCGAATTTGAGGTAAAACACCCGCCAAAAGCCGAAGCCCCAGCGCCACACTGAGCCAGAAAACGGCTGGCCCAAGCCCCGCGACGAAACCTGCATCATTCGCGACCAGCTTATTTATCGCAAAACCCAAGACCAGCGGTGCAGCAACTTCTAAAACCGCCGCGCACAAGGTCAGCAGAATGGCCAGCACCATGATGGGACGCCATTTTGACAGCTCCGGTCGCGCCAAAAGTTTCAGGATACGCGCAATCGAAACCCCAATTCCGCCATCTGCGCTCTCAATCTTATCGGCATCCACCGCGGCATGTGCTTGTGTCATGCGCGCGATATGGGGCGTAATGCGCAATGGTGCCACGAAAAAGTGTGCACAGGACTGAACTGCAGTGCTTTATGCTGGTCTTGGCCGCTGAAGCGGCCTACATACACACCCGTTTGATTGAATAAATGCAAGAAGAGACGATATGGCGAAACTGAAATCCATCTGTGTGTATTGTGGCTCATCGAATGATGTGAAGCCGGATTATTTGCGGCTTGCTCAGGATCTGGGCCGGACCATGGCGCAGAAAGATATTCGTCTCGTCTATGGCGGCGGCGGCGTCGGCCTGATGGGTGCTTGTGCCAAGGCCGTGCATTCAGATGGCGGCGAAGTGCTGGGCATAATGCCGCGTTTCCTGCTGCAAAAGGAACGCATTTTCGAAGATGTCCCGCACGAGATCGTCGACGACATGCACACGCGCAAGCAGCGCATGTTTGACGAGTGCGACGCGTTTATCGTTCTGCCCGGCGGCATTGGCACGCTGGAAGAAGCGGTTGAAATGCTGTCCTGGGCACGGCTCGGCCTGCATGCCAAGCCGATGGCGTTCCTCGACGAAGACGGGTTCTGGACGCCGTTCTTTGAGTTGATGGATCATATTATTGACGGCAAGTTCACACCGGAAGTTTTCCGCGCCGCACTGGTGCATGAGAGCACACCGGAAGCCGCCATTCAGGCGCTGTGCGACCGGATCGTGAATCTGGGGGACTAAGCGAGCGAGGTACAGAGATG
>CAYGPE010000032.1:0-30110 GCA_964351695.1 uncultured Hyphomonas sp.
TGACCCAGCATCGCGCCGAGCCGGCCCATCAGGTCCATGATGCCGCGCCGCACCAAAGGCTCGCCGCCCGTGATCCGTATCTTGCGCACACCGCGCGCTATGAAAGCAGCCGCGACCTGCTCCAGCTCCCCATGGGTCAGCAAGTCACTGCGCGGCAGGAATGTCATCCGCTCGGACATGCAATAGCTGCAGCGCAGATCGCAGCGATCGGTAACCGACATGCGCAGGTAATTTATGCGGCGGCCGAACTGGTCGAGCATGACTGATGGCGTGTGCTGTGTGTCAGCCATGGGCGGCAGTCTCCGGCGAGTAGGTCATCAAATCATCCTGCGTATCAATGTCGATTGCCTCTTGCGGCGAAATCGCAAATGTCGCTGTGCGCTCAAGGCTGAGAAAGACAGATTTGGCGCCGCGATCTCCATCAAGGGTCATCAGCCTTTGGAATGTCTCACGCGCGAAGAAAGCCGGCGGCGTCAGCGCCGTACCTGTGTCACACATTGCGGCCTGCTGCCTTTGTCCAACTGTAATCAGACCGCGAATGTGGGTTTCGCGAATGAACGGCATATCGGCGAGGCAAAAGACCAGGGCCTCGGCTGGCGAGGCAGCAACATGCGCAACGGCGAGCTTCAGCGAGTTGGCCTGTCCCAAATGTGGATCTGGGTTCTCGATCACGCTCCAGCCGGTTCCGTCAAACAAGGCGCGGCGGGCGGGCGAGGCTTTGGGCACGACAGCAATCCGTTTGCACAGCTCGATGTCCGCCATTAGTTCAGCGGACCATGCGCCAAGTGGTTTTCCGTGGAAGCTGGCGAGCAATTTGTCGCCTGTGCCGAAGCGCTCTGAGGTGCCGCTGGCAAGCATGACAAGGCTGATCCTGGACAGGGTCATGCGGCCTGCTTTCGCCGCAGGGCGCGCGCTTCCTGATCGACATGGATAATTTGCGCCAGCGCCGATACGGCTAGCATGGAGGCATCGCGCAGCGAGAGCACAAGCCCAATCGGCCCGTGAATGCGTGCTATATCTGCGTCAGAGACACCACTGGCGCGCAAGGCGGCGCAGCGCGCCGCATGGGTCGCGCGGCTTCCGACGGCGCCAATGTAGAACGCGGGTCCGGCCAGGGCCTCCGCGAGCAAGGCCGTCTCCCATATACGATCATGGAACATTGATACGAAAGCTGTCTGGGCATCGTCACCGCTCCTGGGTAGGGCATTTGGCGTCGTCATGTGACGTCCACCGAAGTGCGCCGCAAGAGTCTCGTCCGGGGTCCACAGCTCCACCTCAAACCCGGCGGCCATAGCAAGTCGGGCCAGAGCTGCCGCGTCCGGCCCGCGCCCGGCAATGCGCAGGCGAAGTTTGGGCGTGTAAGTGAAGACATGCTCGCCATAATCCCCAAGGTTCAGTCCGCCGCGATCAAAAGAAACCGACACGCCTTGGCGGGTGTCTAGCGCCGCGACGATATCTTGCACATGAGCGCGCTCAGGACGCGCTATTACCTGCACATCGATCCGCCCGCCGCAAGGCAGGTCTATGTCGCCAAAGGGCGAGCCCTCGCCATAGACCAGATTGCGGCCAATGCCGGTCTTGATTGCCTTGCGTGCGTGCAGGATAACGTCTTGGTCAATACATCCGCCTGAGAGATAGCCGCAGGCTGCAGTGTGGCTGACAGCCATGAGCGCGCCCGGTGCACGTACTCCGCCGCCTTTGGTCTCTGTCACCACAGCGAGCGCCGTTTCGCTCGGGTCTTGCGCAAGGCAAAAGCGCAGCACATCAAGCGAGTGTTCGCCGGTTTGCATGTCAGAAAATGTGACCATGCGCCGTTATAACTGGTGAATTATATCGGGGACAAGTCTTGAATGGGGTTAAGCCTTTGGCGCAGACAGTTTGCGCAAAGCGTGCCGATCTGTGCTGGTGGCATTCTGCGCGGCGCTGCAAATACGCTCATAGAGGTCCAGAACCTGCTCTCCACGCGGCGTCAGGGATGCGCCGCCGCGTGCTGCACCGCCCTGAAATGTCACCACGAGCGGCACGTCAAACTGTGTGTTCATTTCGCCGATCAGACGCAGCGCCCGCGGGTAGGACATGCCTAGCGTCCTGGCTGCACCGGAAACGGACCCGGCCTGACCAATGGCGCCGAGCAGCGCAGCTTTGCCCGGGCCAAGCCGCCCGCCAGGCAAATCTAAGCGCAGGCTTATTTCGTTCGCCTGTTTGCTCATGCCGTGTCCTATAAAAGTCCCATCAATCCAGACCAACGATAGAGCAGGCGCGCGGCAACATAAAGGATCAGGAGGGCGGTCAGTTTCCCAATCCAAACAGGCTTTAAATGCTGACTTGCCGCCCATGACCCTATTTGCCCGCCCACAAAGACCGCCACCAGCAGTGGCCAATAAGGCAGGGCTAATTCCAGAAGCGCCATATCCTGCAGCTTCATGACTTGCCCGGTGAGCCCGGAAAGCGAGTTTGCAAGAATGAACAGGCTGCATGCCGCCGCGATTTGCCGGCCATGGCCCCACTTCATGAGATAGAGTAGTGGGGCGAGGAATATCCCACCACCAATGCCAACCAGTCCAGACAGAAAACCGATTGTACCACCTGCGCCAAGCGTAATTGGCAAGGGTACAGTCTGTGCTGGCTTCTGTGTCTCTTCGCCTCTGCGCTGGATCAGTAATCGCAGACCCGACAAGAGTAATGCCCCGCCGAGAAGACCGATAAAAACGGTTTCTGAAACAGGCAATTGGCCACCCAGCCACGCGGCGGGCACAGACGCGATCAGGAATGGCGCGAGTCGTCGCAGATTGAGGTCGCCCGACTGGCTGAAACGCCAGACCCCGCCGCTGACCACGATGATGTTACAGGCAAGCGCGATGGCGGGGAGTATCCGAAAATCCGTCCCACTCAGCGCCAGCAACGCATTATAGGTCGATCCGCCGCCAAACCCGACCGAAGCATAGAGCACCGCTGTAATCGCAAAAAGGCAGGTCAGAAATACAGACATGAAAAGACTATCGTGGCGAAACCAGAGCCTGCGTCTCTACGTGCCCGTGCGTGCGCTGTCCAATCGCGAAAATTAGTCGGTCTTGTAGAGTCCCATGGCACCGTCCAGCTTGTCGGCCATATAATCAGGCAGGTCGATTTCGCTATAAACCGTGACCGTATAGTTGCCGGCTGATGGGGTTTCACGCAGCGGTTTGACGTCTTTTTGGTAGGCTTCTGAATACCAGAATGCGTCAGACGCGCAGACCGATGGAAACCGCACAATCAAATGGGCATAATTCTCCGGCAGTGTCCCTTCATAGACGCGAATGGGCCTTGGGCTGTTAATGTAATAGCCTTGAAGCGCCGGGTAGAGACCTGTCTCGCGCAGTTTCTTGCTATACACAATCATACGTTCCAGATCGAGCGTTTCACCAGCCACGACCATGAAAACGGGGCCGGTCTCGCAGTCGGGCAGGGCGATAACCGGTTCGGCTACAGGTGTTTCAGCAGCAGCAACTTGCGACTGGCAGCCCGTGAGACACCCGAGCATTCCGGCTGCGCAGGCGGCGCTGACCAATTTCGTCTTGAGTTTCGCAATCGGGTACATGGGTGAGTCCTCCGGCCAGCAGGTAAAAGATATATCGTTTACCTGCGCCAGATTGTCTTCAAGGTCAACGCGCTGAGGTTCACAAGAAAGGCCCGCAATTGCGTCCAAGCGCACTGCGAGCCTCCCGATGGCCCTAAGCAGGAGGGTGGCCATCTCCCCATCTTGTGAGTGGTGATGCGCACAGCCAGCTTTCATCAGCACAAAGCAAGGACTTTTCGCCAATTGATCGCAATTAGGGCAGTTGCCGCCCTGATAAATGCGCGCACTGGTCAAGATTTGCGCTCGTGGCCGTGTGGCGCGTTAGACTTTATCCAGTGCCTGTTCAAGGTCGGCAATGATGTCAGCGGCGTCTTCAATCCCAACTGACAGGCGCACAGTATCAGGCGCTGCGCCCGCTTGCGCCTTTTGCGTATCAGACAGCTGGCTATGCGTGGTCGATGATGGATGGATGATCAGTGACCGCGTGTCACCAATATTGGCCAAATGGCTAAACAGCTGCACATTTTCCACGAGCTTGATACCGGCTTCGTGGCCACCTTTTAGGCCAAACGTGAAGACGGCCCCTGCACCTTTCGGGCAATATTTTTGCGCTAGTCCATAATAGTCGTCATCGGGCAAACCGGCATAGCGGACCCATGAGACATTCGCATGCTCCTTCAAATAACCCGCGACTGCGAGCGCATTGGCGCAATGCTTGTCCATGCGCAGCGGCAGCGTCTCGCACCCGGTCATGATCATGAAGGCGTTGAACGGCGATAGAGCGGGGCCAAGATCACGCAGGCTAAAGGCCCGGGCGGCAATGGCGAACGCAATATCAACCGCCGCGCCATCTGGTCCGAGCGGCAACGCCCCGAAGCCCTCAGCAAAGGTCAGGTCATTATAGAAAGACTGCGGTGTCGCCATGGTCGGGTACTTGTCGGCGTGGGCTTTCCAGTCGAATTTTCCGCCATCGACCAGCATGCCGCCAATCGAGTTACCGTGCCCGCCAATAAATTTTGTCAGCGAGTTGACGACAATATCTGCGCCATGCTCCAGCGGGCGACAGAGATAGGGCGATGCCATTGTATTATCGACCAGATAGACAACGCCGTGACGTTTCGCGATAGCGGCGACAGCTTCCATATCGGTAACAATGCCGCCCGGATTGGCGAGGCTTTCAGAAAAAATCACGCGCACGCTATCATCCATAGCCGCTTCAATGGCGGATGGGTCGGTGATGTCGACAAACTCAACCTTCCAGCCAAATTTCTTGAACGCATGCCCAAGCTGATTGATCGAGCCGCCATAAAGCTGTTTGGCGGCGACGATTTTGGTGCCGGGTTCCATCAGTACGTGGAAGGCGAGAAGCTGCGCGGCATGGCCCGACGCTGTGGCGAGGCCCATCGTACCGCCTTCAAGATTGGCAATCCGGGCTTCCAGCGCCCCTGTCGTTGGGTTGCCAATACGCGTATAGATGTTGCCAAATTCCTGCAGTGCGAACAGCTTTGCGGCGTGGTCTGCGTCTTTAAACACAAAGCTCGTTGTCTGGTGGATGGGCTGGGCGCGTGATCCAGAAACCGGGTCAGGGGCGGCGCCAGCGTGTAGCGAACGGGTCGAGAAGCCTTGTGTCATGTGCGTTTCCTTCAGATGTATTTGATCAGTCTGAAGGCTGTGTAGAACCGCAATGCGTGCACGACAACTGATACGAGCGTTGAGGATCTAGAGATCAGAAAAAAGCGCACAGGCCCGGAAGACGCCGTCTCGGTCTTTGTATCCCGTCGACCTACAAACTAGGTGGGTGCCAGATGAAAAAGGCCACGGCCCTAATCAGCGCCAGCTCCCTGACGGAACTTAAGGTCGGCGGATAGCTAACGTCCTCGAACGCCCCAGAACCTGTGCTTAGGGATATATAGGGGCGTTTGGCCTGCGCCGTAAGGGGGCTTATTCGCCCTTGCCGGCGCGCAGGACCCATGCGGCATCTTCGCCGCCAAGCTGCAGGCGCTGCAATGGCTCGGCCGTATCTCCGCAGTCAGCAAAGACCTGCATCACGGCGCTGGCATCACTTTCACTCAGAGCCGCGTTCATCATGCTCGCCATACGGGCTTCAAACGCCGCGCGCTGGTCATCCATACCGTTCAGCCACCCCAGAATATCTCCCAGAGCATATTTTGTACGATTGTCCCAAAGCTGCGCGGTGCCTGCCGTCAGATGCGCCGCGAGGCTATCACGCCCGGGAATGACGAGCCCAAAAACGGCCTCGCGGGCCGGGGCCATCGTGTCTTCGGCTTTTAACATGGCCTCTCGATCGCCAGAAAAAACCGCCGTGAACAAGGCCTTGGCCTGTTTGATATAGCCGCTATCATCAATCGTCCGGCAGGCGGCATGATGGGCTTTGACTTCCGCGTGGATCGCGCCGCCGTCGAGATGGCATACAGCGATGAACTGCCCGTCTGGGGCAAGCAAGCGCGAGACTTCCTTCGCTGCAGCCTTCGCGTCGGCATATTCAAGACCGAACTGGCTCACAATTGTCGTATAGGCAGCGTCAGAGAATGGCGTGTCATCGACGCTGCAGATGACGCCATCTGCAGCCGGAAGCGCGGCGCGTAGCGCATCAATAGCGGCGGGCGAATAATCTGCGCCGGTCAACCGTTGAAAGCCGAGGCTAGCAGCATGCTTCAGCACAGTGCCTGCGCCGCAGGCAAGGTCCAGTAAGGGCCGTTCCTTGGCCAGCCGCGAGAGCGCGCCAGTCCAGAATGCAGCCAGCTCCTCATCATGCTCAACGCCTGCGAGCGCGCCGGAATTGCCGCCCTTACGGCCTTGCCAATAAGTGTCCCAGGCTTTGCTCTGATCATTCATCTATTGTCTGTCTCTCACCAAGTTCGCGCAAATAGGCCCATGTATACAGCCCGCTGGAATGTCCATCCGAGAAGAATAGCCGCACAGCATAGCGCCCGACCGGTTCGGCCTTTTCAATGGTCAGGTCTGGAGCCAGAACAGGCGGCGGCGGTTTTGGGCCAGCGCCATGCCCTTGAACTTCTGCCGAGGGGCTTTCCAGACGTAGGGTTGAAAATGCCAGCCGAAATTCTGCGCCATCATCAAAGCTCACTGCCAGCAGTCTTTCACTGCGCAGGAACCGCAGCTCAGTAGGCCAGGCTCGCGCGCTCATGACGTGCCGGCATCCAGATCGCGCGCTTCGCTTTCCAGCAGCACGGGCAGGCCATTGCGAATGGGAAACGCGAGCCGGGCCTTGCGCGAAATCAGTTCGCAGGCCGTGCTGTCAAAGACCAGCGGGCCGCGTGTAATCGGGCAGATCAGAAGCTCCAGCAGCCGCGGATCAACGCCGCAGGGGCCGGGCTTCTGTTTTGATGTATCAGGCGTCGTTTCTGTCATTGCAGCGTCGATGTGTCATCGCCGGGTACATCCATGTCAAGCAAAGTAATGAGCGTATCTGCACGGTGGCGAACAGTCGGCGCTTCCAGCAGGGCCTGCTTTTCAATCGTACCAAACGGGCAACCTGCCGACAGCGCATTGATGAGCGTGTCGAGCGGGGCCGTTTCAACAGCGTCCCAGTCCACATCGATACTGTTAATCTGGACATAGCGTTGCAGTGAGACGGTCAGCCGTTCGCGGTCAAAGTCGAGATTATCCTCTGGCTTTTGCAGATCACCTATAAAAGGCTGCCAGTTGGGGCGAATTTGGCGATATGGCGTCTGCACAGTGATTTCATCTTCTGCACCAAAGCGGCAAACCCCCGTCAGAGAGATCAGGTAGCGACCATCATCGGTCTCGGCATAGGAGGTGATACGCCCGGCGCAGCCAACATGTGCCAATTCAGGTGCCCCGGCGCCATCATCCAAGGTCTGGACCATGCCGACGATACGATGCCCATACATCGCGTCATCAATCATATTGAGATAGCGTGGCTCGAAGATGTTCAGCGGCAATGACCAGCGCGGTAAAAGAAGCGCGCCGGATAGGGGAAAGACCGGAACAGTTTCCGGAAGGTCGGTTAGCTTGCGATATGATTCAATACCCATGGCACGACTTTCTGTCACAATGGATGCCAATAGCAAGGCGACACCTCGCGCGCGGCTTATGAGAACATAAGCGACCCTAGTCGGCGCCGGCCTTCAACGGTTACGGGGTCTTTCGGCCCAGCGGCTTCGAAAATTTCCAAAAGCTTCGCCTTCGCCTTACCATCAGACCAGTTCAGATTATGCTCCAGAATCGTCAGCAAATGATCGCTGGCATCCATAGTCTTACCGCTGGCGATCAGCTTTTCAGCCAGATCAAACCGCGCATCATGATCGCTGGGATTGGCCGCAACAGTTTCGCGCGCCGCCGCCATCTCATTATCGAGCGGCGTTTCTGCCATCAGATCGATAGCAGTACGTACTGACTTGATCGCCGGGTCGGACTGTTTGTCAGCAGGCGCCATATCGAGGATTTGAGCTGCCCGCTCACTGTCGTCATTGGCCAGATAACAGCGTGCCATGCCGGCAATGGCGGCAATGTTATCTGGCGCAGCTTCCAGCACCGCGCCATATAGCTGCGCCGCTGTGCCGATATCGCCCGCCATGGCCGCTTCACCAGCTTGCTCAAGCGCGTCTTCCAGCGCTTTACCATCATCCGTACCGCCAAGAATTTGGTCGATAAACTGCCGGATCTGTCCTTCTGGAAGGGCACCTTGAAAGCCATTAACCGGGCGACCCTTGTCAAATGCGAACACGGCTGGAATTGAGCGCACACCCATTTGTCCAGCAATGCCAGGGTTTTCATCAATATTGATTTTGACCATTTTGACCTTGCCATTGTGGCTGGCCACAACCTTTTCCAATACTGGGATCAGTGTCTTGCAGGGGCCGCACCACGGGGCCCAGAAGTCAACAATTACAGGCTGTGTGTTAGACGCTTCGACAACATCAGCCATGAAGCTTGCATCTGTCGCGTCGGAAATCAGGTTCGCGGTGGGATCAATCGCAGTCATTGTAGCGGTCCATATCTGTTCAACCGCTATTTGGGCATTTGACGCCGCTTACGCAAGCGCCCGCGCTGAATCAGGACTGGCCTTTATCGCCCCAAACCTCTTTGACGCGCTTGTCGCGGCCGCAGCCCTTGCGATACGCATTATAGCGCAGGGGGTTCTTCTTGTAATAATCCTGATGGTAACCTTCAGCGTCATGGAAGGTCGCCTCGCTGCGAACATCTGTGACAATCGGGCCGGGTAGAATGCCAGAGGCATCAATCGCTGCAATCTCGGCTTTAACCAATGTCTCTTCTTCCAGCGATCCGGTAAAGATAGCGGTCGTATAGCTATGTCCGCGGTCACAGAATTGCCCGCCCGCATCCGTTGGATCGATATGGTTCAGGAAATACGTCACCAGTTCGCCATACGCGACCTTGGCTGGATCATAGACGACTTTCACCGCTTCAAGGTGCTTATCCTTGGTGTGGGACTTATAGGTTGGGTTTTCAGATGTGCCGCCTGTATAGCCGGAAATTGTTTCAACCACACCGTCCACTTTGTCGAAATCGCTTTCCACGCACCAGAAACATCCTCCCGCAAAGATTGCCGTTTCCAGCTGGGCTGTCGGTGCCGGAACATAGTCCTTATTGTCGGCGCCAGCGTGCAGGAAAATACTGGCAATTGCGGCGAGCGACCCTGCAAAGGCGGCAATAGCGATGGGGTGTGTGATCTTCATAAGGGCGTACAGTCTACAAAGTGGCGTCGGGGAACAGCCAATATGCCTCCGCACCTGCGTTAATGTTAGATTACAGTTCGGTAATCACGGGCTTTTGATCAGCCTGTGATATTTATTCCGCAAGTCGGGCCATTTCTGCCTCTGACAATTCGGAATTGTCATAGACGTTCTGCACATCATCAAGTTCATCGAGAATGTCGAGCAACCGCATCAATGTGTCGGCCTGATCACCCTCAACTGGCACGGTATTTGACGGCTTCCAGATCAGCTTGGTCGACTTGGCCTCAACCTCTTCACCAAAATGTCCTTCCAGCGCGCTGGCTACATCCATCAGGGCTTCGCGCGCTGTATAGATGAAGTGACCGCTTTCATCTGTTTCAACATCGGTAGCGCCTGCTTCAATCGCAGCTTCCATCACGGTCATCTCGTCGCCAGCTTCCGGCGCGTATTCAATCTCGCCAACTTGTTCAAACCCGAAAGAGACAGAGCCGGTTTCGCCTAGATTGCCACCATTCTTGGAGAAGGCTGTGCGAATTTCGCTCGCCGCGCGGTTCTTATTGTCGGTTGAGGCTTCAACAATGATGCCGACGCCGCCGGGGCCAAAGCCCTCATAACGCTGCTCGACATAGTCATCGCCGCTGCCGCCCTGACCTTTATCGACAGCCCGTTTGATATTGTCCTTCGGCATGGACTGTCCGCGCGCATTGGCAATTGCAAGGCGCAGGCGCGGATTGCCGTCAGCGTCAGGTCCACCCAGCTTTGAGGCGATGGTGATCTCTTTAGACAAGCGCGCAAACAGCACCGCCCGTTTTTTATCCTGCGCACCCTTGCGGTGCTGAATATTTGCCCATTTACTATGGCCGGCCATGGGGCCTCCTGTTTACCCGAAAACTGTCTGGCGCTGCATAGCCTAGCTATGGCTGCTTTTCAAAGGGGGCGCTGTGTGTCAGCCAAAGACAGCTGGACTATCAGAATGGCCTAAACTTCCGGCACCATCTCTGATAGCCGCCCGCCGATGCGAATAGGCTCAACCCGCTTGGCCAATCCGGAGGCATCATCGGTCTCCACAAATGTCCCGCATAGTGTGCCTTCACCGAGCGCTGGCTCGTAGCGTTTGCCCGGCAATTGGGTGGCGAAGCGCTGGACTGAGTTTTCCTTCTGCATCCCGATCACGCTATCATAATCGCCGCACATCCCTGCGTCTGATTGGTATGCGGTGCCGCTCGCGAGTACCATATGGTCAGCCGTCGGCACATGCGTATGACTGCCGACAACCAGACTGGCCCGCCCGTCGCAATGATGGCCCATCGCCATTTTCTCGCTCGTTGCCTCGCAATGCATATCGACAATCACAGCGTCAGCCACACTGCCCAGCGGCATACCGTCCAGCGCGCCATCAACCGCAGAGAACGGGTTATCAAGCAGCTGTTTCATGAACACAGTGCCCTGCACCTGAACAACCCCAACGCGTCGCCCATCTGGCAGCACGAACAGGTGCGCGCCATTGCCCGGTGCATTCGCCGCCAGAGGATAATTAAGCGGGCGCAGCAGGCGGGGTTCGCGGGCAATATAAGTCAGGGCCTCGCGCTGGTCCCATGCATGATCACCCAGCGTCAGGCAGTCGGCCCCAGCGTTAAAGAACTCAGTCGCAATCGCTTCAGTCAGGCCAAAGCCGCCTGCCGCGTTCTCGGCGTTCACAACCACAAAGTCCAATTCCAGGCGCGCCTTCATGTCTGGCAAATGGTCCAGCACCGCTTGGCGGCCTGGTTTGCCGACCACGTCTCCGAAAAATGCAAGTCTCATCTGCCTGTCTATGCTGGCAAAACGCACAAAAGAAAAGGCGCGCAATGGTTATCCACTGCGCGCCTTTGATGTGAAATCTGTAATCAGACTATTTCTGCGTCGCGGAGAAGCCGAGGCTTTCTTTCGTGAAGGCAGATGGATCGGGATTTTCCATGATCGAGGCTACAGAGAGCGGATCGGCTGGGTCGATCTTGATCGTCAGCTTGCCACCATCAGAGATGAACTTGCCAAGTGCGCCCGTGGCCTCGGTGACAAGGGCCATATCGATACCTGAACCTTGTGCCATCATAGGTGCCATTGCGAGGCCCATTGTCAGCTGACTTTTCATCTCAGCCGGGTCCTGGCCTTGCGCCGTTGCGGCCGCATTAAAGGCGCGGTCGAGCAGACTGTCATCATCAATGCTAAACTCGAAATTGTGGAAGGTCAGCTTGCCCATGGCCGCAGCCATAGCGTCTGGATCCGGCTCAGCGCCTTCAGCCATCTCGGCAAAGTTAAACGACTGACCAACCTCTTTCGAATAGGCACTATAGCCTTCGATCTTGCCGCCAAAGCTGAACTTGGCGCCATCTACTAGCTCGACAAAATTGTCCTCGGCTGTAAAGCTGACAATGTCCTTATCAGGATCATAGGTTGATTTACCGGCGCCCTTCAGCGTCAGCTTTTCATAACCGATCTGGCTTAGGCCCTCGAGCAGAGCTGCCCCGGCCTCGCCGCCTTCAGCATCAGCATCAAGCGTCGCTGTGAAAGGCTCGGTGACATATTTCACCGGCTGACCCGCAGCGTTGCGCTCAACGAAGGAGACAAGTGAAGGCAGGTCAAACGAGGCGCCAGCCGCGTCAAACTTCAGATCCTGCATATCAAAGCTGTCAAAGCCCGGATCCATAGGGTTTTCATAGGCTGCGTTCATCACGGCAGCGACCATTTCGTCCTCATCACCAGAGGCGTCCTGCAAGGCCTTGACGAATTTGGCATCCAGATTGGTCATTGTGATACTGCCGAGCGAGGCCGTTACCGGGCCTTCCAGGTCACCTGAGTCGACGTCCAGAGTGAGGCCGGAGATCACAGCGCGCTTGGCCTTCAGGCCGCCCATGTCGCGGATTTCCATCTTGCCGATACCGAACGTGCCGCTATCGCCGTCTTCGTTGAAGTCGGCAGATATGTCTGAGATCGACCAGGAATCAAATGTGACTTTGTCGGCTGCAGGGAAAGGTACTTCCTGACCATTCATGCTGGCCGTCATCCAGTTCGCCAACTCGGGTGACGGGTTAGTAAGCTCGAAATTGCCAACTTTGACTTGCTCGTCTGACTCGCCATCGCTCATCACGATATTGTTCAGGCTCATTTTGCCAAATGTGGCCTGGCCGTTTTCAGCAACATCTAGGCCTTCAAACACCAGTGATCCGACGCTGACACTCTCTTCGCCAGTGACAGCGACGTCGCTGAATGTCGCTTTTGCGCCATCAACCTGTTTGCCTGCAAAAGAGATTGCGCCTGACCCTGAATCGCTGAGCGACATGGCGGCGAGGGCATCGCCCGCCTTGGCTGGGTTACCGGCTGGTATTGTTGGTTCAGACAGCGTGACTTCAGCTGGCTTGTCTGAACTGCTTGGCGTATCGGTCTGGTTGCAACCCGTCAGTACGGCAAGTGCCGCCGCGCCCATCAATAAGTGTTTCATTGTGATTCCCTCTTTAAGCAGGTTCTAGTACATCTAACATGCGAATCTGTCGAGGCATACTTAATGATTATCGATAAAGGCAACAAGATGGCGTTGACTGCTAATTCGGGGCAGAATGTCATTGTGCGACTGGAAATTAACGCCAAAGCCAAGCGTTTGATCCTGCGGATTGATGAGCGCCGACGTGAGGCGGTCGCAATTGCCCCCTCAAAACGCAAGCTCAGTGAAGCCGCCGGGTTCGCTCGGGACCGGGTTGACTGGCTTGCCGCGCAGCTTTCAGCGCTGCCAGTGCGGACATCATTTGAAGATGGCGCGATTTTCTCTCTGCGCGGCGCGCCATGCCAGATCAGCCTTGAGGGGCCGGGTCGCCGTGCGACCCTTGTTCCTGGTGAGCCAGCTATATTGCAGGTGCCAGGCGCGCAAGAAACGATTGGCCGCCGGGTTGAGCGTTATCTGCGCAAGCAGGCGCAAAGCGATCTTGAAGCGGCCGTTCAGCGCCATTGCCGCACGCTGAATGTCGATGCGCGCCGGGTTACGGTAAAGGATACACGGTCGCGCTGGGGCTCTTGTACATCGGATGGTCGTCTGGCCTTTTCATGGCGTCTGCTTATGGCGCCGTCTGATGTGCTTGACTATGTTGCCGCGCATGAGTGCGCGCATTTGCTCGAAATGAACCATAGCGCTGCGTTCTGGGCGCATGTTGCGACGTGCCGCCCTGACTGGAAAATGCAGCGGCGCTGGCTCAAATCGCATGGACAGAGCTTGCACGCGGTTGGTGCCTAGGCAGGCTGCGCCTCTGGGTCAGCCTCAGGTAAGTTATCGGCTGGGACTTCCGGCGCGAAACTGATCAGTGTCGTGCCTTCGCCGCCTTTTGCTTCACGATGTGGCCCAAGCAGAACCAGGCTGCCATCAGCGCGCACTTCAGCGATGATATCGGCTTTAGGTCGCTCGGCGAGGAATTGTTCCAGCGTGTACTTATCGGTTAGCCTTGTGCGGGCAAAGACCCAGCCGCGATACTGGTCGCGGATCAGACCGTCATAGGTTCTTCCCCGCTTGATCAACGTACGTCCACGGGCGTTTGAGCTCAGGCCGCGTTCATCTGGTTCTTCGCCGTCGTTCAGTGAGAGTTGATAGACCATATGGCGGCCAACTTCTGGCGCGAAATGGCTCGACACCAGCGCGTTATAACTGTCATTGGTCGATAGCGAGACAACCGTCGCAAAGCGGGCATGGTCGAGTTTGATCTCGGCATCTTCCGACAGAACCTCGCCAAGGAAAATATCAAGGCCCGCCTCACGTGACGCGCGTAGGCGGCGATAGCTGCTATCGGCGATGATGACATCGATACCGCTGGCTTCCAGCGCTTTGGCAAACTCGACGCTCCATGCGTTCGCGCCAACCACAAGGACACCCGGCTTTTCCTTGCGCGCAAGGCCCAGCGCCCGCGATAGCGGTCCAATCGTGAAGCCATGCAGCACAACGGTTGTAAACACCATGGCAAAGGCCAGCGGGGTAATCTGGTCCGCGCCGGAGAAGAAGAAACGCCCTTCGCGCGATAGATCGACAAGCAGCGAGCCAAACAGGCCGGAGACCGCCACAGCAACGATACCGCGCGGCGCAATCCAGCCAAGCAGGATCGCCTCTTTTCGGCTCAGTGTACCGGCGGTGGATATCCACACAGAGAGGGGACGCACAACAAACAGCATACAGAGAAGGAAGGCTAATGTGTTCCAGTTGATGGCCCGCGCGATGATGTTTGGTGTCAGGTCGGCGGTGAGCATCACGAAGACGCCGGAAACGAGCAGGACAGCGATATCCTCCTTGAACTTTTGCAGCTCGGTCAGGCCCGCCAGCTTCGAATTGGCCAGCGTCATGCCATAGGCGGTTACAGCGACAAGACCGATTTCTTTTTCGACCAGCTCGGCCATTGCATAACACAGGATAATTGATCCAAAAATCAACGGCGCTTTGAGATATTCAGGCGTCCAGCCTTCACGGAAGGCCCGCGCCATCGCCCAGCCAAAAGCGACACCAAGAATAATCCCTACACCTGCCGCCATAACGACCCAAGCCGCCGCGCCAATAATGCTCTCGCCCTGCGAGGCAACGCGGATGACTTCGTAAGATGCGACCGCAAACAGGGCCCCAATCGGATCGTTGACGATGCCTTCCCATTTTAGGAATTGCGCTGGGCGCCCACCGAGTTTCGATTGACGCATCAGGGGCATGATGACCGTTGGCCCCGTCACCACCATAACGCCTGCGAACACAACAGCGCTGGCCCAGTCTAGCCCGGCGGCGTAGCGCGCTGCAAATGTCCCCAATACCCATGCCAGCGGGCCGCCAATAAATATCATTCGCCGCACTGATGCGCCAGCTTCGCGCAGGTTCTCAAATTTCAGGACGAGGCCGCCCTCAAACAGGATCACAGCTACCGCAAGCGACACCATCGGCCGCAACAAATCTCCAAACGTGCCCGAAGGATTGAGTAAGGGGTCACCAAATAGCAGCGACCAGATCGGACCCACAGCCAGGCCCGCCAGCGACATCAAGACAATGGCTGGGGCTTGCAGGCGCCACGCTAGCCATTGCGCGCCGAGGCCAAGCGCGCCGATCAGGGCGCAAGCAAAGATCACACCGCCGCTAGCTGTGCCAGCCAAGAAGAAATTGATATCCATGAACTACCCCAGCTCGGCCTTGATCAGACCATGTCACTTTCTTCAGTGTCGCGAGAAAAATCAAATCCGATCTCGCGGCGACCATAATCACCAGCTTCATAGCGATCAATCTGCGTCTCAAACCATGCCAGAATGTGCTGGTGAATGTGCTCATAGAACGGTTTAGGGTCATGATCTGCCAAAGGAACAGTCAGCCGGTACTCTTCGCCATCGGCAATGCGGGCGACAAATGTGTCACCAATTTTCTGGCATTCCATGGTTACGCGCATCCAGTCAGTGCCGCGAGATACGCGCATAGCAAGGCCAAACATGATCGGTCCAAGGGGCCGAAATCCGCGCGGGGGGATGGAAAATGCCTTGTCGCCATAGTCTTTCGGCTCGAAAGGCCCGGCGGGCGGGACCAGACGCACGCAAATACCGTCCATGGCCTGCATGTACGCGCAGAGCCCCTCGCGCAGTTGCTCTGCCAGATCGCGAACCCGCTTATAGTTTTCTTCTGCGAGCTCCTGATAGTGCTCTACCGTGCTGATCAGGTTTTCAAATCGCGACATGTCCCGGCTCCCATACAGGCGAGACGGAAATCTAGTGTCGTGTTGAGGGCATGACCAGCCTTAAGCTGTGATCGCAGTCTCAGTCTTGCTCGGTTGGGTCACGCCAAGCCAGTAAAGATGGATCGCGCAATAGGCGAAAACGATGCCCAGATTGGCTGAAACAAGCGTACCCATAGCCTCTCCGCGCGCCGGGGCGATGACCAGTTCGACTACGCACGCAAAAGCCAGTGCGGCTATTGCAGCATGTCCGCGGCGACGCAGCCCGATAGAAAACGTTGCCCAAACCGTCAGCGCCGCAAAGGCAAGAATGCGCTGAACATGGTCCTGATGCTCAAATAGAGGTGTTTCACTTGGCACATGCGCGGCAGCTTTAATCGCAACAAAAACGGCCAGCACGCCTGTAAGTGTGCTGATAATCGTCGCCGAGAGGCCCTTGGGCCGGTATCCGCGGGGTGCGTTCGTGCTTACTTCTTGAGTGCTCATAGCCTCGCCTTTTTTATATCGTCCTAAAACTATGGCAGGGGCGAATTTCGATCCGTTTAAGCAGGCAGGTGAAATTTAACCATACTTGTCAAACTCTCAGGCGGCGGCGCGCGCGTGTTTAAATCGACCGGCACTCAGCGCCTGATCCAGCGCTGAAATCTCCGGGCGTATATGCGGGGGCAGGGCGGCGCGGGCCAGTTCAACCGCTGTTCGCGGCGCAAGGCCCTCAGCGTACCCACCTACTACACTGCGAATGGTATCGAGATAAATCGCTTCTTCCTCGATCACTTGTCCAAACCTCGTCGCCACTGGCCCGACAAGGCCATAAGCCAGAAACACGCCCAGGAAGGTGCCAAGCAGCGCGGCGGCAATCATCGCCCCGAGAATGGCTGGCGACTGATCAATCACCCCCATTGTTTTGATAATGCCCAATACCGCTGCAACAATACCGAGCGCAGGTAACGCATCGGCCAGGGTATGCAGCGCGCTGACAGCGCGTTGGCGTGTCTCAACAATGCCCGCAATTGCATCGCCTATACGCATATCCGCGCTGGTCTGCGCCGAAGGGTCCAGCGCCATAAGCCGAAAACTGTCGCAGATCAGCTCAGTTGCATCCCCGTCGGCGAGCAAGCGAGGATTGGACTGAAACAGCTCAGACGCTGCCGGGTCTTCTATATCGGCTTCAATCGCAATGATACCGCCGCGCCGGGCCCGCCGCGTTAGCTCATGCAGCGTTTCCAGCATCGCTGTATAATCAGCCGTTTTCCATTTCGGCCCGCGGATCGAGACGCCAAACCCGCCCAGCGCGCCGCGCACGACAGATGGCGCATTGCCAATCAATAGCGTGCCAAACGCCGCGCCGCCGATCAGGGCCAACTCAAATGGCAAGGCCGACATGATCGCCGGACCGCCGCTGACCATCAGGCCGCCAAAAACCACTGCGAGTACGATAAAAAAGCCGATTATTTGGATCATGTCAGATCATTCGCTATGAAACCTGTCGCCACTTTGCGGCAGTTTCCTTTCAAAGAGGTTGCGACGCTGTTTTCGCATGTGGGAAGAGATGAAAGATAATTTACACGCTAAGATGGGGAATTATGCGAAATCGCGTTGAAACCGCCGAAGCGCTCTGATAATTCTGGCCACCAAGCCCAAGTCTCATCATAAGAGATATCGTGGCTGCAAGCAGGCCAAGCCGATCAGGAATTTGGCACAAGTTGTGTGATAACGCTGTGTTAAGTCTGGCCGGTTAATATTTTGGCTAAAGATCAAAGGAGCCCAGCCTTATGAAACGGACTTTGTTCGCCCTCGGATTGGCCGCGACGATCATGTCGACCGCGTCTGCCCAACAATATGCATCCTATGATGGCTACCGTGTCTGCTCGCCCGCTGCGACGACGCAAGGCCTTGAAGTGGTTGCTGAACAATGCGGCACATTGCAGGCCCCCAATTTTTCGACTGCCAAGTTCAATTCCGAACGCGAGCTGAGAGCCTCTCAAATCCAGCGTGAGCAATTCCGCACGGATGTGAAAGCCTATGGCCAGTGTATCACCCAATTGATCAATTCCTATCGCCGCCCCGGCGCGCCAGCCGATAGTAAAGTGCCGGACCAGGCCGCGTGTGCGCATTCATGGGCAGAAGATCAGGCAACCCAGTCGGTTCGCGCTTTCGGAAAAGCCTGCATCGATTATTCAAATCGCTCGATGATGAGCCCGCATATCAAGCCATATGATGGTGCATGTTACCCTTCAGCCGGGACAGGCCGAGGCTAATCGCCACTTGATCTTGCTGCGCCCACGTTCCAACAGGGCGCATGAGCGAGATACAATCATCTGACATCAACGCGCCGCAGCCTGACCGCCGCGGCGCGTTTTTCATTCTGTTTTTCTCGCTGATGGCAATAGGCGCAGGCAACACGATGCTGATCGCTGCGGTCATTCCGCCTTTAACGCGCGATCTTGGTCTGCCGGACTGGATGGCGGGCGCGATTTTCTCGCTTTCGGCCCTCTGCTGGTCTCTGTCCTCGCCCTTCTGGGGTAAACGGTCCAATCGCTGGGGCCGCCGACGTGTGGCGTCGCTCGGCCTGGCCGGATATGCGGTGTCTATGCTGCTGCTCTTTGCGGCGGCATGGGCGGCCGTGTCCGAAGTCATCACGGGAACGTTTGCGGTTTTTGCCTGTCTTGCTCTGTCACGCGCGGTGTTTGGTCTTGTTGGCTCAGGGGCCAATCCAGCGGCGCAGGCCTATGTAGCTGACCGAACACGGCCTAGCGAGCGCCAATCTGAAATTGCTTTCATCACGTCGGGCTTCAGTCTGGGTACGATTATCGGCCCGGCATTCGCGGCTGTCCTTGTCACGACTCTCGGAATCCTCAGCCCGATGCTGATTACGGCGGTGCTGGCCGCAACCATGTCAGTCCTGATTTATCGCTACTTGCCGGAAAACCGCCAGCCTGTGCAGGATGCCAATGCGGTCAGCGTGGTGCCCGGTGAGATTGGGCTCTGGCGCTCGCGCAATGTCCTGCCCTTTTTGGCGTATGCAGTAAGTCTTTCACTCGTGACCGGGATTCTGATGCAGGTCTTCCCTTTCATCGTCATTGACCAGCTCGGCCTCTGCCCGGCTGAGACATTGCAAAACGCGGAAGGAGGCAGTGGCAAGTTTGAGTGCGGACGGCGCGTTGCAGGCTATACCGGGCCAGCCTTTATGGTGGGTGCAATGGCCGTAACCCTGTCTCAGCTCGCCCTCATCCCGCTGCTTAAACTGAAGAATAAGACGTTGATGATTGTCGGCTGCGTCCCCTTGGCGATTGGCACACTCTTGCTGTTTGGCGCTTTGCTGTTGCCCGCCGGGCAAGACCAGATCGCGCTGATTTATCCACTGCTGATTATCGCGCAATTCTGCATCGGTATCGGACAGGGGCTGGCACGCCCGGGCTTTTCCAGCGGCGCATCACTGGCTGTCTCGCCGCAATTACAGGGTAATGTCGCGGGCCTCGTGATTTCAGCCAATGGTATGGGCTTTGTTGTGACGCCCTTCCTCGGGCTGGCCCTCTACCAATTTGTCGCCAAGCCGCTGCCTTTTGTGCTCGCCGCTATTCTGCTGTGCGTAATGGCATTTTTTGCCTATTTCGCAATCAAACCGGGCGTCGGTGAGGCCGAAGCCGAGCCAGACGCCTAGCTTGCCGCGTCGATTACCTGCTGCAATGCAACCTGTGTCGGATAGCCATCAGCAACCAGATCATTCGCTGATTGGAACCGGCGCAGCGCGCCTTTGGTCCCGCGCCCGGCAATGCCATCCACAGGCCCGGCATCAAAGCCGAGCCGGTTGAGGTTCTCCTGCAAAACCATGACTTGGCGCTTGGACAAGATGCCCAGCTCAATCGGCCATGTCTCAATCGGGCCTGTCTTGCCGCCAACGCCATCGGTCAACAGGCCAACAGCCAATGCGTAACTGTCAGAGCGGTTATACGTCTTGTAGACGTCAAAATTCTTGAACAAGAGATATTTCGGCCCGGTCGCGCCTGCGGGTAACCAGAACTCGGCATAGTCAGTGGCTGAAACGGAGAACCCGGTGCCAGTAATCTCCGTCAGGCCTTCTGTAATCCATGTGCTCATCCGGCGGTCCTGCCCATCGGCCAGTGACCAGTCGAAATCCTCTGGCGCGCGCACCTCCACACCCCATGGTTTGTCGAATTGATAGCCTGAGGAGGATAGGTAATTGGCGGCCGAGGCGAGAGCATCAGCTTCGCTGCCCCACAGGTCTTTGCTGCCATCGCCATCAAAATCGACAGCATAGGTCAGGAAAGTGCTCGGCATGAACTGGGTCTGTCCCATCGCCCCGGCCCAGCCGGAAATCAAGTCGCCGCGCGCTGCCTCACCGCGTTCCTGAATTTTCATCAGCGCGGTCAGTTCAGATTCGGCGAAAGTCTTGCGGCGGCCTTCAACTGCCATATTGGCGAGCGTATTGGGCGCATCGAAATTACCGATATAGCTGCCCAGATTGGTTTCCATCGCCCAGATCGCGGTTACCGCCTCGCGGTTGACGCCATAAGTGGCTTCAATCCGGTCAAACAGCGCCGCCAGATCGTAAATCTTCTGGGCGCCATTGGTCTTGCGGCTCCCGGTGACGGCTGATTCGACATAATCCCAGATCGGTTTGGCGAATTCGGCTTGATCGGCCACGCCAACCTTGGCGATAGAGACATCGTCCTCGCTGCCCAGATACAGGTCCAGCGGTCGTATCGTTGCCAGCGTCGCGTGGATGACATCGACATTACGTCCGGCTGCCATGGCGCGGCGGGCAAAATCATCGCGCCAGGCATCCATGGCCGCATGACCACTTGAAGTGAAGGGCTTCAAGACCGGGTTTGGCGCAGGTGGCGGCGTCTCACCGCCGCTAACTGGTCCGGTCACAGGGCCAGGTTCTGTCTGTGTCGGCCCAGCGGCGCAGGCCGTTAGCAGCCCAGCCAGCGCCGCACCCGCGATCCAGTTGCGATATTCAAACCGTAATTTCGTCATCTCTTTATCGTCCCTTTAAAGATCATCTCTGCAGCAATCCGTGTGCGTGATCGTTGACTCTGCCAGATCGCATGTGTATTGCCCACGCTTTCGTGAAAACAAACTAACGTCCGGGCCTGTGCCATGAAAGTGAAATCTTCCCTCAAGTCGCTCCGTTCGCGCCACCGTGACTGTAAAGTCGTGCGCCGCCGCGGCCGGACTTTTGTCATCAACAAGACCGACCCACGCTTTAAAGCGAAACAGGGCTGAGCCTTAGATGAACAAGTGAGCCGCATATATGGCAGCTCGCATCATTCTTTTTGATCTTGGTAATGTGGTTGTCGATTGGCAACCGCTAAAGCTGTATCGCGAAATTTTCGCCGATGAAGCAGAGGCGCAGGCTTTTTGCCGCGATATCTGCAACATGGACTGGCACGTTCGGCACGATCTTGGTGTCTCTTTTGCTGACAATGCCGCACCGCTGATCGCCAAATACCCGCAGTATGAAGCTGAAATTCGCGCCTGGCGTAGCCGCTGGCTCGACATGTTTCACGGCTATGTGCCGGGTATGCCTGAACTTGTGACCCGTTTGAATGATCGCGGCCACCTACTCTACGGTCTCTCCAATCTCTCAGATGAGATTGCTGAGGAGACGTTTGACGCTTTCCCACTTATCCGGACCTTGCGCGACGTTGTGGTCTCTGGCGCAGAAAAATGCATCAAACCCGGTGCTAAAATCTTCCACATTGCGCTCGCCCGGATGGACCATCCGCAACCGAGCGATGTCCTGTTCATTGATGACCGCGAAGATAATGTTCAAGCCGCCGCCGCGCTCGGCTTCAAGACGCATCACTTCACGGATGCAGCTGGGCTAGAACAGGCATGTACCGCCGAAGGTCTATTATAACGCCAATTTGCCTTGCATCTGCCACAAGTCTCCGCTTATTTCGCGGGCATGTTGAAAGCCCTCGCTCTTGCCGGATTAATCCTCGTCTCCAGCCCTGAATACGGGCCATCAGATGAGATGTTCGCTGATTTGCTGGTCGCGCCGACTGAAGAAGAGGCCAATGATACCGCGCTCGATATCTGGGCGGCCTGGATGGAATCTGGCTCAGATGCCGCTGATCTTGTTATGGAGCGCGCGGTTAATGCGCAGGCTGCGGGTCAGCTTGACCTCGCCATGGAGCTCTATGACCGCGTTCTCGCTATCCAGCCGGGTTTTGCTGAAGGCTGGAACCGCCGCGCAACCGTTCACCTGTCTAATGAAAACTACGCCGAGGCCTTGCGCGATGTGAACGAAGCCTTGCGTCTCGAACCCCGCCATTTCGGCGCCTGGGGCGGTCTTGGCGCCGTCATGGAAAGTTTAGGGTCAACCGATGAGGCCCGTACCGCGTATGAAAAAGCACTGGAGATTTATCCACTCTTCCCAACAGCCAAAAAGGGAATAGCCCGGATACAGCGCTTGCAAGAGGGACGGCCCGTTTGAAATTTCTGATGATTGTAATTGGCTTCATTATCGTGCTCAGCCTCGGGGCGTGCATCACCACCTATAGCTATAATGCCCGTATGGCAGAGCAATATCCCCGCTCTGGTAAGGTCGTGGACGTAGATGGCGCAGAGATCCACACGCTGGTTGATGGCGAGGACGGCCCGGTGGTGCTAATGATCCACGGCGCGTCAGCCAATGCCCGCGAGTTTGAATGGTCGCTGGCCCCGCGCCTGTCTGAAGACCATCGTATCTTGATGCCGGACCGGCCCGGTCACGGCCATTCAGATCGCCCGGACGGCTCTGAAACACTCGGCAAGCAAGCCGCGCTAATGATGGGCGCGCTTGAAGCCCTAGCTCCAGGCGAAAAAGCGATCGTGGTTGGCCACAGCTTTGGCGGCGCGGTGGCCCTGCGCGTCGCGCTCGATTATCCAGACCGCGTTGACAGTCTCGTGCTGATCGCGCCGGTCAGCCATGATTGGGGCGGCGGCGGCGAAGCGTGGTATAATGGCTGGCTCGGCAATCCGCTGATTGGCCCGCTTTTCGCTCAGCTTGGCCCGATTGTTGGCCCGTCTCAAGAAGACAAGGCGGTAGAGGGCGTTTTCGCGCCGCAAACCGCGCCTGAAGGCTATTTCCAGAAATCTGGCATCGGCCAACTTTTTCGTCCTGACACGTTCCGCGCCAATGCCAAGGATGTTAATGCCTTGCGCCTTGAACTCGCTGCCCAGCAGGATCGCTACACCGATTTAAAGCTGCCCATCATTGTCTATTCCGGCTCGCTCGACACCGTGATCAAGCCGCAATTGCACGTTGGAAAACTCAAGCACCAAGCTGAAAATCTGACGCTTGTCGCGCTACCAGATGAGGGTCACATGCCACATCATGGTCAGGGCGAGGCCATCGCCCAAACGATCCGTACACTGGCCGCAGACTAGCGCCGCGCCGCAAATACAGTGCTCAAGGCGATCGCGCCTGCGGTGGCGACATTAACGCTGTCAAAGCCCGCCGCCATTGGGATACGCACAGGAGTTGCCGCATCAAGCAAGGCCTCATCCAGCCCTGTGCCTTCCGCGCCGAGCAGGATGGCGACCTTGTCCGGTATTGCCAATGATCCGATCCCGGCAGCGCCGCTGCGCGGCGTCATCGCCCAGACTGTGTAGCCCGCATCCTTCAGCGCCGTGATATGCGCCAGCCCGTCGCCGCCGTGATGGAATGGCAGCCACAGGCTCGATCCCGAAGATACCCGGATGGCCTTGCGGTAAAGCGGGTCGCAGGACTGTGCGTCCAGAACCACCCCGCTAGCCCCAAATGCCGCGGCATTGCGAAACGCCGCGCCAACATTGTCATGGTTCGAGATCTGGTTCAGCACCAACAGCGTCTGCCCGCCAAGTACCTCGCTCATCGCCAGAGCTGGCCCTTTGCGGGCGCAGGCCAGCACCCCGCGATGGATCGCAAATCCGGCAATCTCATCCATCAGGCCCTGCGGCGCAGTATAGATCGGCACGTGCGCAGGTACGCTTTCAAGCAGATCTTTCAGCGGCCCCAGCCGCGTCTCACATAGAAACAGGCTCTCCACCTCAAACCGCGAGCGCGACAGCAAAATACCCAGCGTGACCTTGCCCTCAACAATAAACCGCCCATCAGCGCCGCCCGTCAGATCCCGCTCGCGGATGGCGGTATATGGCGCGATGCGCGGATCGCTCGCAGAGTGAATCTGGATTTCATTTGTCCTCATCCCCTTTCATTGTCTTATTTCAATTGCCGGGGGAAGAGATGACTGAACAGCAGACACAGCCTGCCTTTGGCTATCGTGAGCCGAAAAAGCAAAAAGGATCGAAGCGCTGGTGGATTCTCGCTTTGGTCGCACTGGGTATTCTTGGCCTCGGAACCTGCAGTTGGACATTTTATGGCCTGTTCCAACAGATGCTTGATCGCCAAGCGGCCACCACTGAATTCATGCAGGACGTCTATACTAACGGTATCCCTGCAGCCGATTCAGAGGTGTATCATCCCGATGGCCAGATCACGCAGAGCGCTATTGATGGCGTCAAGGACTTAGCGCAACCCTATGGCACGCCGATTGAAATTGGGTCACCGAGTTGCACTGTCCGGGTGTCGGCAAACACAACAGCTTCTGAAAACGGATCGTTCGCGGATTGCACGGCAATGATCGAATATAGTGTCTCCAGCGGCAGGTTTGATACCTATTGGAAGAAGCAAGACGAGACATGGAAAGTGCTAGGGTTTTACCTGCACTTCGATGAAGCCATTCAGGAGCCAGAGACAGAAGCAGCTTTATCTGAAAGCGCGGATCAAAGCACATCTGCGCTTGACCCTGAGCCAGAATAAGTAACCCTAGCGCCGGGTAGGGACCAGTGCCTGCGGAGGCAAAAACATGACCAAGCTTAGCTCGCGCATTGCCGTGGCCGTATTTTTCGCCATCCTCTATCTCGCCTTTGTCACAGAAACAGCGGCGCTGCTGGCCGAGTTCGGCCCACATGACCTTGGCATCCGCATGGCGACCCTGTTTGCGCACAATTTCCTGTTCTTCCCGGTGATTGGCTTTCTGGCCCTGATTGCGTTCTGGCGGCCGACTGTGCTGATTGTTGATTCGCTGCTGTGGGGCCGAGTGAAATATGGACAGGTCGTGCTTGCAGGCGTGGTCCTAGTGATCGGCGCCTGCGCCTTCCTCCTGTCCCAGAGTTTCAGCAACAGCAATTCGCGCTCCCTGTTCGAAATTGCGCCGACCGCTCTTATGGCGGATCAAGGCACGGCGGCGAGTAATCCGGCGGAAATACGCGCGCCGATCCCGGAAATTCTGGTCAAGATGAAGATCAACGCCATGTCTGAGGGCGGGCTATCGCGCTTTCGCTCTAGTTGTGATCCGGAATGGTTGCAGTTTGCGGTTAGCGCGCAGGAGCAGAAACTCTGCTTTCCGACGGGTACGATGTTGACAGTCAAAGAATGCTGCCGCGCCCGCACGAATTTCCGCCGCGCGGTCAATACGATCCAGGCGGAAAACCCGTCGCGGCTCGCGCGCATCCATCATCTCGTCATGCCGTTCAAGATGACCTTCCTGATGACCCTGTTTGCAGTCGGCATCTTGCTCGTACGCTTGCGCAAACGTCTTTCAGAGGTCTATGGCGCGGCGGTGCAGGATGTGTCCTTCCCGATTGCGATTGGCGGCGCGTTCATGCTGCTTTGGCCGCTAATGAATGCCTCATATCTTGATACGTTTGCCTTGCTGACCGATGATGGCGGTTCGAATGTCTACCGTGTTACGGCGCCGCTTTATGCGCTTGGTTTTGGCGTCTGGGCGATGCTGCTCGTCTTCTTCCATTTGCGGACCTATCCGAGCCAGATGGAGATGGCATTGAAAGCGGCTGGCGCGCTCGCGGCGGTGCTTGGCGTGCTGCAATATGAGCAGATTATCGGCTATCTCTCCCGCACGCTGGGAATTGGCGGCGGTCTGGTTGCCGTCGTGGTGTTTATTGTCGGCGTGGCGACGCTGGCGGCTGCCGTCATGCTCGGCAAACGCCCCGACTTCATAGATCCGCCCGCACCAGAGACTGGCACGGGCGAACCAAATTAGATCAAGCGTGGATGCAGGCTAGTTGCCCATTGGCAGGCCTTGCTCTTTGGCCATTTTCTGCATCGCTTTTTGCAGCTTCTCAAACGCCCGCACTTCGATCTGGCGAATGCGCTCGCGGCTGACATTGTAAACCACGGACAGCTCTTCCAGCGTCTTCGGCTCGTCGGTCAGACGGCGCTCAGTTAGGATATGCTGTTCGCGCTCAGACAGGTCAGCCATCGCTTCTTGCAACAGCTCCATACGCGCGCCGAACTCCTGGTTCTCGGCAAACTCTTCGGCCTGGTTTGGCTCATTGTCTTCGAGCCAATCCATCCACTCCATGTCGCCTTCGGCGCCCATCGGGGCGTTAAGCGAGGCATCAGAGCCGCTCATCCGGCCATTCATCGAGATCACGTCCTTTTCAGGGACATTCAGCGCCGTGGCGATATGCTCTACCTGCTCAGGGCGCAATTGGCCGCCGTCCAGCGCTTCAATTTCGCCTTTCATCCGGCGCAAGTTGAAGAACAGTTTCTTTTGCGCCGCCGTGGTGCCGAGTTTCACAAGGCTCCAGCTGCGCAGGATATATTCCTGGATCGAGGCGCGGATCCACCACATCGCATAGGTGGCGAGGCGGAAGCCCTTTTCCGGGTCGAATTTCTTCACCGATTGCATCAGGCCGACATTGCCTTCGGAGATCACCTCGGCCATCGGCAAGCCATAGCCGCGATAGCCCATGGCAATCTTCGCCACGAGGCGTAGGTGCGATGTCACCATCTTTTCGGCAGCGGCAGAATCCTCATTCTCAAGCCAGCGACGCGCGAGCATGAACTCTTCATCCTTGGCGAGCATCGGGAATTTACGAATTTCTGAAAGATAACGGCTGAGGCCCTGCTCTGGGCTAAGGGCGATCGAGCCTGTGATGTTTTTGGCCATTCTCTGGTCCTCCTCTACCCTTTATACGGCCCTGCTCATGCAGCGGACGTAACCGGGTCTTGGTTGTTGGAAAAAGCTGTAACCCCGATTATCGGCGGCGTCTTTCCCCTGATCACGCATACAATATATCGCGCTTTCGCATAAATAGGGGTGGAGTTTGGCAGAATGAAGGCCCGAGTGCCAAAAAAAGCGCCTTTGCTCACTGGAATTTCCCGCTGTCACACCCTTGTCGTGCCACGCTCGCAAGCTAGGTTCAACGCAGGCCACGCTTAGGGGCTGAAACCAAAGGGGAAATGACATGACTGACCGCATCAACAAAATCGACATCGTCAATGATACGGGCCGTGAAACCGGCGTTCTGAATGGCCATACAGCCAATCTCGCACTTGGCGGTGAGACGGCCTCTGGCGACATCATCCTGCGCGATGAAGTCGGCAAGGATACCGTCCATCTTGATGGCGGCGACGCCAATCTACGTCTTGGCGGGCATGGCCATAATGGTGATATCGGCATGTACTCAGACGACGGCAGGCTGCGTATCCACATCGATGGCGGTAAGGCCAATATCTATATGGGCGGCGAGGGCGCAGGCGGCGATCTCAGCCTGAAAAACACTGACGGCGTCTCAACGGTTCACCTCGATGGCGGCACGGCCAATCTGCAAATGGGCGGCGGCGGCGCGTCGGGCGACATCTCGCTTCTGTCGGGGACGCAGGAACAAACCGTCTTCCTCGATGGCGGCGATGGCAATATCCGGCTTGGCGGCGGCGGCTCGAACGGCGACCTCGCTCTGTTCAGCGATGATGGCAGAATGCGCATGCACATTGATGGCGGGCGCGCCAATATCTATGCGGGCGGCGAAGGTGCAGCCGGCGACATCGCGCTAAAGAATGATGATGGCGACACGGTGATCCATCTCGACGCAGGCGACGGCGTTATCCGTATCAAGGGCAATCACGTGCAGACCGCCGATCATGTCTTCGCCGCCGACTATGCGCTACAACCGCTCTCTGACGTTGCAGCCTTCATCGCCCGCGAGCGTCACTTGCCCGGCATTCAGTCGGCCACCGACATGCAGGAAAATGGCATAGATCTCAACGCGATGAACGCCGCGCTGCTGGAAAAGGTCGAGGAGCTGACCCTCCACGCCATCGCGCAGGACAAACGTATCGCGGCGCTCGAAGCCAAGCTGCTTAAAAACTAGGCCTGTAACGCCGCTCATCCATGCAAATCGACATGGGTGAGCGGCATTCTGCCGCAAAGCCTCAATGCAGTTGTTATCGCGATCTGTCTGAGGCAGTGTCCGCGCAAACAGCATCAAGGGGGCCATCGAGAAGCGATGTCACTAAACTTCAAAAGCCAGCTTCCGGATATGGACGGTATTTACGCGGCTTTATTTGCCGCTTCTGAAAGCATCTATGCGGAGCTGAAAAAGGGCGCGGGCCTGAAATTCGCGACCTCCAGCAACGAGTCTGGCGACGACCAGATCGAGCTTGATGTCATCGCCGATGAAGCCTTCTACAATATGCTCAAGCTGGACCGGAATGTCCGCTATGTCGTGTCCGAGGAACGCCCCGGCCTGAACCAGGTCTCAGATGGCCGCTACAGCGTTGCGCTTGATCCGCTCGATGGCTCGAAATCGGCGCTGGTCGGCATCCCGTCCGGCGCTATCTTTGCGGTGTTCGAAGGCGCTGAGGTGGCCAGCGATTTCACAGGGCAGAACACCGTCGCGGGCGGCTTTTTCGTCTTCGGGATGAACCTCGAAGTCTTCTTCGCCGATGGCGATAAAGTCTATAAAGGCATCTTTGACCAAGCCGCTTCGACATGGAGCGTCATGCCAATTGAAGGCGGTCTGCCATCCTCCGATGTTCTGTCAATCAATGGCCAGAACCAGACCGTCTGGGACCAGTGGCTGCAAGACCATTATGCCAGCCTGATCAGCACGGCGGACGGCGCCAAGCCGCACAATATCCGCTGGTTCGCCTCGATGGTGTCCGACATTAAGCGCCTGATCCTGCAGGGGGGCATGTTCATCTACCCGACGGCCAATATCAAAGGCTATGAAGAGGGTAAATTGCGCCTGGTCTACGAGGCGATCCCGATGTCATTCCTGATCCACGCTATGGGCGGCGCATCGACCAATGGCGACCGCTCCATCCTCGACCTGCCGGTCGAGACACTGCACCAGAAAACCCCGGTCTTTATCGGTGAGAAAGCCAAGATCGCTGCCGTCGAAGCGGCCAAGCGCAGCGTCTAGGCCCTTACCCCGCAACCAGAGCAGCCGCTACTTCACCCCGTCCTGCGGGCGATAGCCGAGCACCTCTTTCGCGCGCGCATTGTCGCGAAACAGTTTGCGATTGTCCGATGTCGCCCAGAAGATGTCGAATTTGATCGCTGGCGGCGCGTCGATGCACAGCGTCGTCAGCTGCTGCAAATCGCGGTGGCTCGCCCAGTTCGCCTGCCCGCGGCCCGGCCCGGCCTTATCCTCCTGCAAGCAATAGCTGATGCGCAGATTGATCACCGACATGTCCGACGTCGCCGCATAATAGCGCCCAAGGTCCTCACCAAACAGCTTCGTTACACCATATAGCGACACCGGTTTGGGCTCAGCATACTCGCCGACCATGTCCCACGTTTCCGGTAGCGGCAAATCCTCGGTGGAGACAAGGCTCTTATACGGCTCCTCATCCTCATAGCCATTCGCCACCGCGCCAGAGCTCGTCAGGATGACACGTTTCACGCCCGCCTGTTTCGCCGCCTCCAGCACATTATACGTGCCAACAATAGTGTCCCGTAGCATCACGTCCCACCCGGCATCCATGCCCTCGGCGCTGCTCTGCCCGCCGCCCGCCGCAAGGTTCAGGACGACATCGACGCCCTGCATCGCCGGGTGTAGCGTCTCGATATCGCCTATGTCGGCTTTGAACACACGCTCTGGCGGTATCCCTTTAACGCCGCTGCGCGACAGCGCGCTGACTTCATAGCGCGCATCCAGCGCCGGGAGCAAAGCCTGCCCCACCACACCATTCAGCCCCGTGACGAGAAGTTTCAATTTTTGTGACATATGATGCTCCAGAATAGTGGGGGCCTAACGTGTAAGCATATTGTCGACAATGTCCGCTATGGGTCGAGCCTGTGTGAAAACCCCGCAAATCACTTTATGGGTTGGTTTCCATTT
>CAYGPE010000033.1:0-28863 GCA_964351695.1 uncultured Hyphomonas sp.
CGGCGTCAAAGCAGGCATTCGCCGGGTGACTTAAAACGCCCTAAGTAAGACGCTAATCAATTCGCTGCAAATATTGTTTCATCATTTGCGTTGATGCGTTTGGGCAAATCGTTCTACGGGAGGTTGATCTTACCTCTAGATCAACTTCCTCAAGGATCCACGTGCATGAGACTAACTTCGAGCTGCGCGAGAGAGACCGGTTTTGCCGCCGTTTAACTCAGAAAACACTCGAACGGCTCAAAGCCCTCCGATCAAAACGATGTCATGCGCGACCCTGTTTCGATTTGCCGAAGACCGGTTGCCCGTCGCCATCTTTATGGCGCTCTTTGCGATTGACCTGATCGTTTTTGCGATGGTCTCGGCCTGGCCGCTCGTGCTCGCCTGGGCGGTGCTTTCGGTCCCCGCAAAAGTCTGTATCGCTGCGTGGAACCATCACCATCAGCACGTGCCGTTTTTTCACTCTGCGGTGTGTAATCGTCTGATCGAAATCGTCTTCGGACTACAGACTGGGGCGGTGTCAAATGTCTGGGTCTTGCATCACAATCTCGGTCACCATGATCACTATATGGATCAAACGAAAGACGAATCGCCCTGGCGCGCCCCTGATGGCCGCATCATGTCCGCGCCTGAATATACATGTCGGCTCGCCATCACCGGCTATGTCTGCGCGCTTCGCAAAAGCGCAGACCATCCCGACATCCGACGGACGTTTCTGTTTATGAGCGGGCTACATATTGCGCTCTTGGTCGCTCTGGTCTGGATCAGCCCGTTTAATGCTGTGGCCATCTTTATTGTCCCGATGGTGATCAGCTTCGTGATGACGTGCCGGCACACATATGATCACCATGCAGGTTGCTCAGAGGCGGATGAATATGCTGCCTCAAACAATATCATGCATCGCTGGTACAATATTCTCACCGGCAATTTAGGCTATCACACGGCGCACCATTTGAGACCGGGCCTGCATTGGTCAAAGCTGCCTGGCTTTCACGCGCGCATCGCAGACAAAATTCCCGCCGCTAACTTTCGTGGTCCCGGTTTTCCGATGTCATTACTCCCCAAGGGGCCAAAACAGGTCTAGAAGGTAGGGCTGAGGGTGCGTCCCAAATTCGCCCCAAGTAAGACACTGGCCAATATCCGCCCCTGACCCTAAGTAGACGTTAGCCTCTTGGCGGCGCACTGGCGTTCCTTTGGCGTGGGTCTGACGTAAGGCTGGCGTGGTGCATTTGCGTATCTTCGGGTCTTTTGAGTGTGTTAGGTTCACACATGCAAAGGAGCAGGTCATGCAATTCAGAACGGATGCTGCGAAGATAAAACGCTGGCGCGAGGAGCGTCATTGGTCACAGGAACATCTCGCCGATGTGGCAGGGATTGGGCTTCGCACGGTGCAGCGGATCGAGAACGGCGACGCCGCTTCGCGCGAGTCGCTAATGGCGCTGGCGGCGGCGTTTAAAGTCGATGTCATGGCGCTGGCGGTGGATGTGAAATCCGAAGCGGCCGAACAGGCGATGCAAAAGAATGCCCGCAGCGCGGCGGCGCTCAGGCTGTCTTTCTGGATTCATCTGGCCAGCTTTGTACTCGGGGTCGTGGTGTTCGTGGGTATCAGCCTGGGTGAAGGGTATTTCGTGATGAAATGGCCGCTGATCTGGTGGACGGTCGGAATTGTCGCGCATGGCGCGGTTGTCGCCATCGTGCATGCTGTCTTTCGTTTTGAAGGGCGGTATCAGACCGGGGCGTGACGCTGGCGGCGCTTGGCGCATATAAAAACGGCGCCTCTTTACGAAGCGCCGCTTTCCCCAATTGCCCCGTTATGCGGACTATTCGTCTTCTTCCAGCAAGTCGCCCCACAGCGTCGAGCGGCTGGTCCGCGCGGCCATGACGGTTATAAATACCGCCGCGCCAGCCAGAACCATCCACGCTGTTTGCGGCCGACCGGCCCATTCCACCATCTGTTCAATCATCACCATGCCTCGGGTTTTTCGCCTCTATGCTGACTATAATGACCGCGACCTGTTAACGGGGACTGAGTCAAACGGGCGGGAAATGAGGCAATTGGTAACCAAAAGCACGGCGTTTCTTTACCCGGCGTTTCAATCGCGTAAACAGAGGCGATGACGACACGCAAACCGACCCGAAAACCGCCTGCCCGTGTTTGGCAGCGTATGCTGTCTGGCCGGCGGCTGGACCTGATGGACCCGTCGCCTGTGGATGTCGAAATTGAGGATATTGCCCACGGCCTCGCCCGCGTCGCGCGCTGGAATGGCCAGACCAAAGGCGCGCACGCATTTTCAGTGGCGCAGCACAGCGTCGTGGTGGAGGCCTTGTGCGCGGAGCTGGAGCCGCGCATTGATCCGCGCTCTCGGCTCTTGGCGCTGCTGCATGATGCGCCGGAATATGTGATCGGCGACATGATCTCGCCGTTCAAGGCGGTGCTGGGCGATAGCTATAAGGATGTCGAGGCGCGGCTGGCCTATGCGATCCATGCACGCTTTGGCCTGCCCGCGGAAACGCCTGCCAGTCTGAAACGGCTGATCAAGAAGGCGGACAATATCTGCGCCTGGTTTGAGGCGACGCAGCTGGCCGGATTTTCCGAAGCTGAATCGGACAGGTTCTTCGGCCACCCGCCGCGCGGGGTCTCGCTTGAGCTGGTGCCGCAGCCGACAGAGCTGGCGCAGGCCGACTTCGTCGCCCGCACAGAGGCCCTGCTCACGCATATTGAGGCGGCAGCATGAGCCTGCTGATCGGGCTATCGGTGGTGATTGTCGCCTATGATGGCGAGAAAGCCCGCGTGCTGACAACCAAGCGTGAGGATGGGCTGGCCGCTTTGCCGTTCGGGGCGTTTGACCCGGCGCAGCACCGGACATTCGAACTGGCGCTGCGCGGCTGGGTGAAGGAGCAGACCGGGTTCCAGCTTGGCTATGTCGAGCAGCTCTACACATTTGGCGACCGTGACCGCGAAAGCCCGGACGCAGCGATGTTCGACGCCGATCCGGAAGCTCGCATCGTCTCGGTCGGGTATCTGGCGCTAACCCATGAAGCTGAGCGCCTGCCAGAGACCTTCGAAGCGCGCTGGGCCGGATGGTATCGCCATTTCCCATGGGAGGACCATCGCAACTGCCGCCCCGCCATCATTGCGCGCGAGCTGGAACCGCACCTGCGCACCTGGGCGGCAGGCAAGAGTGAACGACTGGCCCGCGCCAACGCGGCGTTTGGACTGGACGGTCAGGACTGGATCGATAGCGCCGTGCTGGATCGCTATGAGCTACTCTATGAGGCGGGGCTGGTAGAGGAATGCGCGCGCGATCGCGGCCTGCCTGTACCTGACACGCCATTGGGCACGCCAATGGCCAGCGATCACCGGCGTATTCTGGCGACGGCGATGGCGCGCTTGCGGGCCAAAATTCGCTACCGGCCTGTGATCTTCGAACTGATGCCGGACCTGTTTACGCTGTCAGCCCTGCAGCGCACGGTTGAGGCCATTCTTGGACTGACCTTGCACAAACAGAATTTCCGCCGGTCGCTGGAACGCGCAGGCATGGTTGAAGGTACTGGGAAATTGGAGAGCGGCACGGGGGGACGCCCGGCTGAGCTCTACCGCTTCAAGCGCGAGATTATCAGGCGCGGCGCGGCGGCTGGCATCAGCGCGCCGATTCAGCGCCGCGACAGTTGAGGGCGGGCCCAGTAGAGGAAGAGCGGGAAGCTGAAACCCAATGCGAGGCCGCCAAGGTGGGCCGCCCAGCCGATTGCAACCGGCGATAAGTGGCCGAAAATTGCCAGTCCGACATTGATCAGGAACCACGGAATACTGATCCGCACTGCGCGCTTCCATCCCCCCTGCAACCACCCGACGGCAGGCAGCAGCCCTGAAATCGCTGATGAGGCCCCGATAGCAACGACCATCTCATTGCAGAACTGGGCGGCAAGTAATTGCGCCAAACCGCCGCCAATCGCGCAGACGAAGAAGAAAGCCAGAAAGGCCACAGCGCCGCGTGTTGTCTTGCCCAGGACTGTCGCAACGACTGCACCGAGCGAAATCATTGCCGCCATATTGATGACGAGGTGCCAGATCGCGACATGCAGAAAGGTATGCAGTGCGAGCGGGGCAAGCGTTCCGAACGGGCGATCAAACTGCTCAGCGCCCGGCCCGGTAATCACCGCGCCGGCGCGCAACAGATAGTCTTCCAGCGGCGCAGATGCATTAAATTGCACAAGGCTGACGGCAATTATGACAACGGCCAGCCCCAATAATATTGGCGGCGTCGTGCGAAAGAAAGACGGGCGCTGCGGGGCATCGGGGTCATTTTTCTGTATCAGCATGCGCTCTATATGGTCATCAGTCGCGGCGCTGGGAAGCCCAGCTACACTGTTACCCCTTCACATTCGGCCTTAAACGTCCAAAATAGAGCTTATGGCCCATACACATACCCATTCGCACGCCAATACACCCTGTACACCGGAAGATGTCGAAACCTTTCTGGCCGAAGCCGAAGTGCTGGCCTCTCATAAGGGACAAAGGCTGACGCGTATTCGCCGCAAAGTCTTGCAATTGCTGTTTGAGAGCCCAGAGCCAGCCAAAGCCTATGACCTGCTGGCAAGACTGGACGGCGAAGGCGCGGCCAAGCCGCCTACGATCTACCGCGCGCTCGATTTCCTGCAGGAAGCCGGACTTGCGCACAAGATTGAGAGCCTGAACGCCTATGTCGCTTGCGGCCATACCAGCCATAAGCATGCCGCTGTATTCCTGATCTGCTCAAGCTGCGGCGCAGCCGAAGAGCTACACGCCACCGAAACCTCAGCGGCGCTGAAAAGGGAAACGTCGGCCGCCGGGTTCACATTGCAGAACTCTGTTATTGAAGCGCGCGGCATCTGCCGAACCTGCGCGCTTTAACTGCGTAATGTACGCTTGACCGGCCCATGCTCGTGGTCGGAAAAGCCTTCAATTCGGTCGGCAATGATTGCAGATAGCGCGTCGCGCACATCATAGGGGGCTTCCATTGGCAGGAAGTGCGTGGTGTTCGCCCGCTCCTTCAGAAGCAGATGCGGACATTTGCGCATCAGGCGCGCGGCCACTTTATCCGTCAGGATCGAGTCATGCTGCGGGCGCAGGACCGTGATCGGAATCTTGTGCTTGCGGACTTTCGCCAATGCACCCCATGGGCGATTGCGATGCGCGCGGTAATTGGCCGCTTCATATTTCGGATCACATAAGAGACGCCAGATTTGATCCTCGCTATCAGAATCATTCTCGTCGACACGATCAAACGCATCGATGACATAATCACCGAGGAAAGGCTCGCGCCACGTCTTGAACGCGCCATGCCCCTTCAAGGCGTCGAAGATAGCGCCTTTCGAGGGAAAATCATTCTGGCGTTTGCGCACGCGTTTCGAAATACTCGGTTTGGGTGCAAGTAGCGGAAACAGGTGCATGGCGCGGTAGGCTGATGGCGGCAGGATGACCGGGTCAACCAGCACAAGCCCCGCGACCTTTTCTGGCCGCGCGCCCGCCACCATAAGGGCAATTGTCGCCCCCATTGAATGGCCGCCCAGGACGACCGGGCGGATCGGCGCCTCGCGGTCAAGATAGGCGATGATATCGTCGCGGTGGCGTTTCCACGACTTCAGTTTTCGCGGCACGGCGGGAAGTGTCGTGCGACCATGCCCCCGCAGGTCAACCGCCTGCACCCGGGTGCGCAGGCCAAGCGGCCCCATAATCGACTGATAGGTCATGGCATTAAAGCCCGTGGCATGCAGCCATAGCGATGCCAGCCGGTCGGCGGGGTTGCCGAACTCCAGGCCCGTCATATTGCCTTGCGGCGTTTCAAATCGAATGCGACGCATAATGTACTCTACCGCGAACCAAACACTTTGCGCAGGAGATCGGTGGTTCTGGCCAGTGGGTTCTCCCGAATTTTCTTTTCTTCAAGTGCCAGATAATCAAACAGGCCATCAAGGCCAAGCTGGACAGCATGATTGGTCAAATCGCTTTTATAGTCGATTGCAGCCACAGCCAGCATCGGCGTTGAGGAGGTCAGCGAGTCGAGCGCCTGATAGGCCCCGGATGAGGTCAATGCCGACTCAACATAGGGCGTGAACGTCTCGCGCAGGCTCGCTTCTGATTTACGGCGCAGGAAATCTGTCGCAGCTGTATCGCCGCCATTCAGCAAGCTGACCGCATCTTCGATAGTGATGGATTTGACGACATCGACAACAATTTTCTTGCCCGCAGGAACCGCTTGTTCAGCCGCTCGGTTCATACGCAATTGCAGGTCATCGAGGGGTGCAGAAAGGCCAACGTCTGAAAGCTGGCTCTGCAATTGGCCGAGGCGTCCCGGTAGCGGGATCTGAATTTGCGGATTCTTCCAGAAGCCATCAGTGACGCCGATTTCAGCCTCGACCCGGTCTGCGCCAATCTCCAAAGCCTGACGCAAAGCCGCATCAATCTCGAAAGTCGACAGCGCGTCTTGCGATGTGCCTGTGCCTGCCGGGCCGAGTACGCCGCCGAGCACCGCGCCGATCGCTTCAGCGTCAGTGGATTCGCAGGCCGCCGGGACCAGACAGAGCGATAAAGCCCCTACCAAGATTGCACGCATAATTGTCTCCTCGTCCCACCCTATCCTATCAAAGCCGATTTGAGGGTAAAATCAAAGGCCCAACTGCTGTAGCTTGTTATGCTGTCGCCGCGTGAAGGCACCTGCTTTCCCAAGGTGAAGCTGGTGAGCGCAGACGCCGTAGTCTACAGTCGCGCAAGAACAAAGGACATGGCCATGCAGAACAAGACCTATGAGTGCTTCACGGTTTCAATCGAAGACAAGATTGCCCATATTCAACTTAGCCGCCCTGAAGCGATGAACGCAATGAACCCGGCCTTCTGGAACGATCTACCGGGGATCGTGCGGGAAATAGATGCCAGCGCGGCGGCGCGCGTGATCGTGATTTCTTCAACTGGCAAGCATTTCTCTGCCGGCATGGACCTTGCCGTATTTCAGCAAGGCGGCGTGTCGGAACAAGGCGGCGACCCATATGTCCGCGCCGAGGCTTTCCGGTCAAATGTGGACAAGATTCAAGGCTCATTCAATGCGCTGGAGGATGCCCGCATCCCGGTACTCGTGGCGTGTCAGGGCGGCGTGATTGGCGGCGCGATTGATATGGTCACGGCAGGCGATATTCGCTGGTGCACCAAAGAGGCGTTCTTCTGCATTCAGGAGATTAATATCGGCATGACGGCGGATGTCGGGACATTCCCGCGCCTGCAACGCTATATCCCTGAAGGCTGGGTCAAGCAGATGGCCTATACAGGTGAGCGCCTGCCGGCTGCGAAAGCCCGAGAGATTGGCCTTGTGAACGAGGTGTTCGACACGCAGGAAGAGATGCTGGCACATGTCATGGGCGTCGCGAAAGACATTGCCAGCAAGAACCCGATCGCAGTGACCGGATCGAAAGTGATCATCAATTATGGCCGCGATCACTCAACGGCTGATACACTTGACTATATCGGCCTGTGGAATGCCAGCATGCTGGCGCCGTCGCACATGATGGAAGCGATGATGGCGCAGGCGCAAAAGCGTGACGCCGAGTTCCCGGACCTCTTGCCGCTACGCGAAACACCGCTCTAACATGAGGGCATGACCAAACCCTTCCGGTGGAGCCTTTCGAAACGCGAGCAGCTGGGAAGCTGGCCGCAAGCGGCAAGCCGCCCAAGGCTGCGTGATGACTATTTGGAGCAGCTGCGCACCGCGACCGCGCGCGTGCTGGCCATGTCGACTGGCGCAGACCTCGCTTTCATAGGCCGCACGCCGGAAAACCTGTTTGATTATCTATCCGGCGTATTTGAGGGGCTTGAAGATGTACCAGCGCTACACATTGTCCAATATTCGCTACGCTGGTTTGGCGAGGGCGGCATTGCAGCGATCCCTGATGATAAACTCAGCGCGCTATTTGCCTCTTTCACTGCAGAAGGCATCGCCCCGGCTCAGATTGCGCGGGCTGAGCGTCCGCTCGCGCTGGTCGATTTCATCGTCTATGGTGGCACGATGAAAACACTGGTGCACCTGCCGCGCTTGCAGGCCAAGTGGGAGGGGACGGACTGGAACGCTGTGCAGCGTAAGCTGATGATTGTTGGACTAACGGCGCGCAGCAAAAACAGCCCAAACACCTGGCGCTGGCAGCAAAATCAGGACTGGCTGGATATCGCACCGGATATGGTCGTCAAGAATGTGTCTGTGCCGGGAAGCTTCATCGTTCCACTGGCCAGTGTGCAACCGAAAGTCACGCAGTCTTTCCATACGGGCCGCTGGGGTGAAGGCGAAGGACGACACTATACACCAAGCGAAGGACAACTCGACGCCTTGCGCATGGCACTGGCCCTGTTTGATCTGGGCAATACGCGAGAGGAACGCCGCAGACTGGCCGGAAAGATTGCGAAGACCCACCAGATCCGCAGCCGCGCAACACGCCAGCTTGTTTCCGCGTTGAACGCATAGAAAAAGCCCGCCGCGATTTCTCGCAGCGAGCTTTTTTGGAGCCCTAGAATAGTGTCTGGATCAGGCCGCGACGGCAGCGTCTTCCAGTGTCGGCATCATATCCGCAACCACGAGGTCGCCAAGATGCGCAAATTGTTCGAGACCGTATGTCTGTTGCATATAGCCGCTAATCGCCGGCAGCAATTTTGAGATTTGTTCGTGGCCGAGGCCAGCTTTGTGCAGGCTGGTAAACATGCCTTCGCCGACATGACGGCGCCCGCCGGGGGTCTGTTCGATCAAACGGCCAATGATGCTGGTGGTTGCGCCTGCGTCTGAGCCTGTTGTCGCAGAAAGTGTGCGCGCGCCGGGCATCTTGCGGAACACAACTTCGGCCAAAGGCGAACCTTGGCGTTCAGCGGTATTCAGCACAATACCAATGACGCTTCGCGCGTTGGCCTGTGTCAGGTCTGCCGCGTCGGCGACCGTTTTGATCATGTTTTTCAGCATCGGGGGCTCCTCATTTCGCTGTATCAGAGCTTAAAGCTAGGCCGATGGTCTTGCATTAAGGTTACCAAAATCGCGATAAAAATTCATTTTTGCCGCCCAAACAGTTAAGTCGCGTTAGGGCCGGGTAAACAAAAACCGCAAATCGGTTAACCTATTACAGGTCTACATCCGTTCCGGAGCGGTAATTCCGAGGATGGAAAGCCCTGTAATCAGCTGTTTCAACGCCGCCTCACACAGGCCAAGGCGCGAGGCACGAAGGGCGGCATCAGCTTCCTTGGCAATGGGGTGAGCGCCGTAAAACGCGCTAAAGGCCTGCGCCACAGAATAGATATGCTCGCAAAGGTAATGTGGCATACGCTTCTCGCGCGCCAGATTGAGCGCGAGGGCGAACCCATCAAGCGCCAGAACGAGTTTGCGTTCAGCCTCGCTCGAGACCTGAATTTCGCCCGGCGCGTGGCCCGCTTCAGCAGCGCGGCGTAGCAGAGACCGCAAACGCACCGTGGCATACAGCAAGTAAGGCCCGGTCTTGCCCTCAAAGCTGGAGAATTTCTCAAGCTCAAACACGTAATTCGTCGTGCGCTGGTTTTTCAGGTCAGCAAAGCGCAATGACGCGCGCGCCACCAAGGCAGCAATTTCCGCGCGCTCATCTGCGCCAATCTCACCAGACAGACCCGCCTCGCCGATCTTCCTGGTCGCCTCTTCAAGTGCCAGCGCGTTCAAGTCAGCCAAGCGCAATGTGCCGCCTTCGCGGGTCTTGAAGGGCTTGCCGTCCGGACCGTTCACTGTACCAAAGCCGATATGTTCAAGCTTGTCCTCGGCCATCAGGCCGACCTTTTCAGCCGCCCGGAAGACTTGTTCGAAATGAAAGCTCTGGCGGGCATCGACGACATAGAGAATACGGTCGGGGCCAATCTCAGCAACGCGATCCTTGATCGTCGCAAGGTCCGTCGCGTGATAGCCCGTCGCGCCGCGCGAGTTGACCAGCATGAAGGGCGGCATGTCTTTCTTGTCGGTCTCACGCTCAATATCCACGATCCATGCGCCATCATCGAGCCGCGCCAATTCGCGGTCTTTCAGATCCGCAACCATAGGCGCAATCAGCGCATCAACGTCGCTTTCGCCCTTCCAGAGATCGAAACTGACATCGAGGAAGGCATAATCGACCTTTAGCGCCGCAACTGAGACGTCAATAAAATGCTGTAGCAAGGCGCGGTAGCCGGGACGTCCGGCCTGCATTTGCGCAACCGCGTCCTGCGCGCGCTTGGCATAGGCCTCGTCTTGTTTCGAACGGCCCGACGCCATGGGATAAAGGCGCGACAGGTCATCCATCGTTACAGGTGGCTCGGCTGGGAATGGGCCGTCATTTGCGGCATCGAAATATGGCAGGTCAGGCTGCTCATCCATCACGGCAATGATCAGCAGGCCCATTTGCAAGCCCCAATCGCCGAGATGGACATCACCGGTCACCTCGTCGCCCATAAAGCGCAGCAGGCGCACCATCGTGTCGCCAATTACCGCAGAACGCAGGTGGCCAACATGCATGGGCTTGGCAACGTTCGGGCCGCCAAAATCGACGACGATTTTCTCAGCTTGCGCCGCCTGCCCGCCGCCCGCCTTGGCATCGCTGCGGATCGCTTCGGCAACAGCAGACAAAGCCGCATCCGTCACGACAATGTTCAAAAAGCCCGGACCCGCAATATCAACGCGAGAGACTGCTTCATATTCAGCGACACGCGGGCCGATTTTCGCGGCAAGCTCGCGCGGATTGGTACCAGCCTGTTTCGCAGCGCCCATACAGCCATTGCACTGAAAATCCGCCAATTCAGGCCGATCAGATTGGCGCACCGCCCCCCAGCGCGCATCAAGGCCCTCAGCCTCAAATGCCGCAACACACGCGTCAGCCAACTGCGCCGCGAGATCGGTCATCGCCATGTCTCCGAAATCGTGGGTCTAACTACCAGCACCGAGGCGGAAGCGGCGACCTTCCTTATTGAAGGTCAGCTGCTCTTCGGTCATTTCAAACCCGATCAGCACTTCAAAGTTGGCAGCAGAAATCGAATCATCAACACGCGGGATAATAATTTCACCAATCGTTTCAGAAGCCCCGGCCACATTGCCTTCAGAAAAATCAGCGCGGACCGTGAAGCGTTCTTTGTTCAGCACTTTGCCGCTGCGCCGCGTCACGGCGACCCAATAAGTATAGTCATGCGTGTTTGCGTCGCCCTGTGGGCCTTTGCCAAAGGCGAAATCAATCTCAACCTCGGCGCGCACCGGATCATCATCGGCATAACGGCAGAACAAGCGTACATCGACGATCTCGCCCGTATAGGCGATATTCGGGAACAGCTCGCCATTGCCATCAAGTTCGACAATGCGGGATGCGGTATAGACTGAACCCGCTGGCGGGCATTCGCCGACATTAACGCGCGAATCAAAAGTATCCCGGATCACTGAATTGGACGAACAGGCTGAAAACAGCGCCAAAGCAGGGAAAAGGGCCAGAAAAAGAGCAGGAAATCGCATAATAATGCCTTGTCACACTTGGCCCCGGTCGCGAGGCTATCCATCTTGTCCGTCGAGTGTTACCGGGCTGTAGCCGCCCGCGCAACGCCCTATCTGCGACTGCCATGTGAGGAAGTGTTAAGATGCCCCGTCCCCTGACCATTTTGCTTGCTGCGCCGCGTGGATTTTGCGCCGGTGTAGATCGCGCGATTCAGATCGTGGAGGAAGCGCTCGGCAAGTGGGGCGCGCCTGTCTATGTTCGCCATGAGATTGTGCATAATCAGCATGTCGTCTCGCGTTTGGAACAGCTCGGTGCGGTCTTTGTCGAAGAGTTGGACGAATGCCCGGATGACCGCCCGGTGATCTTTTCGGCGCATGGCGTGCCAAAATCCGTCCCGGCGGCGGCGCAGGCACGCGAGATGATTTATGTTGATGCAACTTGCCCGCTTGTGTCGAAAGTTCATGTTGAAGCCGAACGCCATCACCGCGAAGGGCGCGAAATCCTGCTGATCGGTCATGCTGGCCACCCTGAAGTGATCGGCACGATGGGCCAGATCTCCGGAGCCACGATGACACTGATCGAAACTGTTGACGATGTGGCCGCGTTCGAACCGCGCGATCCAGGCAATCTCGCTTTTGTCACGCAGACCACGCTGTCTGTCGACGACACGGCGGAGATTGTTGCCGCACTGCAGAGCCGGTTTCCTAAGATTTACGCCCCGCACAAGGAAGATATTTGCTACGCCACGACCAATCGGCAAGAGGCGGTCAAAGTCATGGCTGAGCGATCACAGCTCTTTTTGGTTATCGGGGCGGAAACCTCGTCCAATTCCAAACGTCTGGTTGAGGTCGCGCTGCGCGCGGGGGCAAATTCAGCGCAGCTGGTCGCCAGCGCTGAGAATGTCGATTGGGACTGGTTGGATGATGTTGAAACGCTGGGTCTTACGGCCGGAGCGAGCGCCCCTGAGGATCTTGTTCAGGGTCTCATTGCGGCCTGCCGCGCGCGCTTTGATATCACGGTTGAGGAAGTGACGACGGCGAATGAAAGCGTAGTCTTCAAGCTGCCGCGTGTGCTGAGCACTTAAAGCACATCTCACACAGCCATAAAAAAATCCCCGCAAGCAGTGCCTGCGGGGATTTCTTAGTGTCGGTAGGACTGCGCCTTAAAAGGCAGATACGCCGAGGCGCTCAACAGTTGATACCGTCAGGTAGCCCACTGGCAGGCCGTTGGCGCGCTGGAAAGATTCCATTGAACGCAGAGTGGCCGGGCCAAACTCGCCGTCTGCTGGGACATTATAGCCCGCTGCAGTCAGAGCCGTCTGGATTTCGCGGATTTTCGCGCTGGTCGTGTTGGTGTCGCAAAGGACTTCACGCCATTCGAGGCCGCCACCACCGGTGACAACGCGCTTCTCGACGGTTTTGTACGTCGCCGGGATTTCGAGGCGCTCTTCAGCCGCTGGGGTCACCAGTTTCTGAACGGTAACCGTGTCGTATTCAGCTGGAACGGTTTCTTCAACCACACGTGCTGGCTCGACAACGACTTGCTTGGTAACCGTCTTGGTCACAGCCGGGATCACCTGAATATCGGTGCGCTCAGCTGCAACAAGGCGTGTACGGGTGACAGTGTCATACTGTGCAGGCACTTCGACCATGCAAAGCAGCTCGCCTGTTGCGACTGCTTCTGAGCCGGCTGGAACAGCGCCGGTTGCAGCAACTGTGCTACGGCCATACAGGCCAGCGCCTGGCTTCCAGGTTGTGTATGCATCACGCACCAGAACCTGCTCAGTATAGGTCTCGTAAGAGGCCGGAATAACTGTCTTCTGCTCACGTGCAGGTTCAACTTCGATGACTTCCGTCACAGTCTCATAAACCGCTGGGATCGTGCGATAAACGATTGTACCTTCTTTCAGAAGGCGCTGTTCAGTCACCGTTTCATACGTCGCAGGCAGAACCTGAATCTCATATGAGGCTTCACGATCAATAACCTGCTCAGTAACGACTTCCGTCGTTTCCGGGATCAGGACACGCGCAAAGCACTCCCCAGGATTTGCGGTTGGCGGCATATCTGCAGCCTGACCAAATGCGAACCCAGCCACAGTCGTGGCGGCGACAGAAGCGAAAAGAAACTTCTTCATTGTATTTCCCCTTTGTATGCAGACCCGAATCAATTGGGCCCGCCTTGAGCTAAACGCTTGCCCGCCCCGTCTCAAGCGCGGCGCGCAGTCGTCCATTGAGGCCCGGGTTCCCCGACCCATCAACTTGTTAACCATAAACGAGCAATACGCGGTTCGCTAGCCCGCAAAACAGTCACAACAAAATCGTCATAATTCTCGCCAAATGCGGAATCGGGTTTTCCGGCAGCAATTGCAGAGATGTGAAACTGCCGATATACGCGCGCCAGCAACGCAAGAGAGCCCGCTATGATTCCACGTTACGCCCGCCCCGCTATGACTGCCATCTGGGAACCGGACGCCAAGTACGGCATCTGGCTCGAGATCGAAACACTGGCGGCTGAAGCGATGGAAGAGTTGGGCCAGATCCCGGCCGGAACCAGCGCGGTGGTGCGCGAAAAAGGTGCTTTCGAAGTTGCCCGCATTGACGAGATTGAGCGCGAAGTAAAGCATGATGTCATCGCGTTTCTGACCAATGTCGCTGAACATGTCGGCGAGCCTGCGCGCTTCCTGCACAAAGGCATGACATCCTCTGATGTGCTCGATACCTGCCTTAGCGTGCAGATGGTAAAGGCCACAGACTTGCTGATGGAGGGCATGGACCGCGTGCTCGCCGCCCTCGAAAAACGCGCCTTTGAGCACAAACTAACACCTACGATTGGCCGTAGCCACGGTATTCACGCCGAGCCAACTACGTTTGGCCTGAAGCTCGCGACCTTCCACGCTGAATTCCAGCGCGCCAAGAAACGCCTTGCCCTTGCCCGCGAAGAGATCGCGACCTGCGCGATTTCCGGCGCGGTCGGGACATTTGCCAATATTGATCCGCGCATCGAGGAATATGTCGCTGAGAAACTCGGCCTGTCGCCAGAGCCGATCTCAACGCAGGTCATCCCGCGCGACCGCCATGCGATGTATTTTGCCACGCTCGGCGTCATCGCCTCCTCCATTGAGCGCCTGGCGACCGAAATCCGCCACTTGCAGCGTACAGAACTGTACGAAGCCGAGGAATTTTTCTCCAAGGGCCAGAAAGGTTCAAGCGCGATGCCGCATAAGCGCAACCCTGTGCTAACCGAAAACCTGACCGGCCTTGCCCGCCTTGTACGTATGGCGGTTGTCCCGGCCATGGAGAATGTCGCCCTGTGGCATGAACGCGATATCTCACACTCCTCTGTCGAGCGCGGCATCGGCCCCGACACGACCATCCATCTCGACTTTGCGCTGCACCGCCTCGCAGGCGTGATCGAAAACCTGCTGGTCTATCCGGACAATATGCAAGCGGTCATGGACAAGATGGGCGGCCTAGACAATTCACAGCGCGTTTTGCTGGCATTGGTCGAGGCCGGAAACAGCCGCGAGGACGGTTACCGCATGGTTCAGCGCAATGCGATGAAGACATGGGCTGGCGAAGGCGCGTTTCTGGACCATCTGAAAGCCGATCCGGATGTCACGGCCAAACTGTCAAACGAAAAGCTCGATAGCCTGTTCGACGACGCCTACCATTTTGCCCGCGTCGATTATATCTTCAAACGGGTTTTCGGGCGTAGCGCATAACGCTTCTGTGATGCGCCGCGTTCATCGGGCCTGTGCTAGGTGAAGCTTGAATTGCCCGGAGACCATAATGCGTCGTACCCTTGTCAGCTTTGCATTGCTTGTCAGCGCCGCCCTGCCCGCAGGTGCAGAGCCGCTGCTGAAAGTGGTCAATTTCACCGCTGACTGGTGTCCGAACTGCAAGATACTGGACCCCCGGATTGCCGAGGCGATGGGCCGGTTTGAAGCTGAGGACATCGAACTGGTTGAGCTGGACATGACAAATGCCAGCCGCCGCGCAGACGACATGGCGCGCTTCAATGCTCAGGCCGATGCGATGCGCCTCGCACACGAGCATGACGTGCGCTATCTGTGGGATTGGTATGGCGGCATTACAGGGCTGGCGGCGATTGTGGCGGCCGATACGGGCGAGCCGATTAGCTGTGTGATGCGGCCGATGAGTGTCGAAGATATCGAAAATCGCTTGAAGCTGGCAAAAATACTGGCCGAACGCGCGCCGCCGGGGGCGCGCAAACCGCAAGGCCCGGACTGCCCACCGCCGCGTAACGGTTAGGAATCTGGGCGAATCTGTACAATTTGAAAGAATTGAAGGCCTTCACCCCGCCTCAATCTCTCGGCACTAAAGGCAGCGGTGCGAAACCTCAGGAGCGACGCGTGGCCTTCGGACTCAAAAAATTCGGTGTGAAGACGCCGGGCAGTAATGCCGGGCAAAAACGCTTCGCCCCTAAGCGTCGCCCGATCCTGAAATGGACGCTGATTTCAGTCCCCGTTCTGGGCCTGCTTGGCGCGCTATCAGTCTTTTTCTATTGGCAAAGCCTGTTAATGGGCAAACCCGACTTGCCCGCGACGGCTGACCTTTGGGACGCCAATCGCGAAGCGGCGATTGAGTTTCTCGACGCCAATGGCGAAACGCTGGCTATCCGCGGCCCGCGCTATGGCCGCTCTGTAGCACTCAGTGATCTGCCGCCGCATGTGGCGCGCGCCTTTATCGCCGCTGAGGATAAGCGTTTCTACGATCATAATGGCGCCGACACCAAAGCGATGATGCGCGCTGCGATTGCCAATATTGTCTCAGGCAAAACCGTTTCAGGCGCGTCGACCATCACCCAGCAACTGGTAAAGAATCTGGTCTTGTCACCCGAGCAAACATTGAAACGCAAAGCACAGGAAATCACACTGGCCCGCGAGCTGGAAACCCGACTCTCCAAGGATGAGATTCTGGAACTGTACCTTAATCGCGTCTATTTCGGCTCGGGGTTTTACGGGCTGGGCGCGGCGTCGCGTTTCTATTTCGGCAAAGACCCGGTTGATCTGACACTGGCCGAAGCCAGCTTGCTCGCGACCCTGCCCAAGGCACCGTCACGGCTGGCGCTCGACGACAATATGCAAGGGGCAAAGGCCCGGCAGGCTTATGTGCTGGCAGAAATGGTGCAAGCTGGGTTCATCACGCCGCAAAGCGCGCTGATCGCCATTGAGTCCGATGTCACCATCGCGCCGGAGCCGGAAAGCGATCCGCAGTTTGGTTTCATTCTCGACAATGCGGTCGAGCAGGTTAGCAGCCTGCTGCCAGAAATTCCGGATGATCTCGTCATTACCCTGACCATCGACAAGGCCATGCAGGAAAAAGTCACCGAGGCGATTGAAGCCCGGCTCGAAAAGGAATCAGAAAAGCTGGGTGTCGGGCAAGCCGCAGCGATCCTGATCCGGCGCAGCGGCGAAGTGGCAGCAATCTATGGCGGCCGCGACTATTTGGAAAACCAGTTCAATCGCGCCACGCAGGCCCAGCGCCAGCCCGGCTCAGCCTTCAAGCCCTTCGTCTATGCCGCGGCACTTGAACAAGGCGGCACTCCATATGACGTCTATGTCGATGAGCCGGTCAAGTTTGACAAATGGGCACCGCAAAACTTCAACCGCGCACATATCGGTCCGGTCACTGTTGCAGAGGCGATGCGCGACAGCTTAAACACGGTCGCCGCGATTGTCGGTCAGGAAGTCGGCGAAGACAAAGTCATTGATGTTGCGCGCCGCTTTGGCATCACCAAACAGCTTGAGCCCTTCCCCTCAATTGCGCTCGGCAGTCAGGAAGTCACGCTGTGGGAGCTGACGCGCGCGTATGGCCCGTTCATGACTGGCGGTATGCGGGTTGATCCCTACATTGTCGCCAAGATCGAAACCTCGCGTGGTGAAACCCTCTATGAACGGGCTGAGTATGAACCCGCCCGGGTCTTCCCGCGCGACGATGCAGAGCTGATGACGGCCATGCTGGCCGAAGTGATCCGCGAAGGTACAGGGCATAATGCCAAGCTGCGCGGCTGGCCGATTGCCGGCAAGACTGGAACCAGCCAATCCTCACGCGATGCCTGGTTTGTCGGCTATAGCGCCGTCATGCTCGGCGGCGTCTGGACCGGCAATGATGACGACACGCCGATGAAGGGTGTGACCGGCGGCAGCCTGCCTGCCTATCTCTGGTCAGACATTATGGCGATCGGACATGAAGGTCAAAAGCCGGTTGCTTTGCGCGGCGCGGACAAGCTGGTTCAGTTGACACCTGAACAGCAAGCCCGCGTTGATTTCTACCGCGATCTCACCATGGCTTTTGCAGGCACCATGGCGAACTAGGCCTAGGCCCATCGACGCGCCAGCCCGGTTTTAGTTCGAACTGTCAAACCCGCACTGATTTTGTTCCATGCTGATTTGCTTTGTGATGCGCTTCGCGTTCTGCGCATAAGCCTCAGTCACCGAGCCGCTCATCACAGTCTTGTCACGTAGCGGACTGACATCTTCGCAGAGATGGAAAACGCGCGGTGTGTCATGCTTTTCTGCACCGCTCGGGGGCTGGATCCAATAGACAACGTCCTGTCCATCGGGGTTTTCCGCCGTTCGGGTCGCATCCGCGACGGCCTCTGAGTCGCGGGCAATATCTTGCGCTTGCGCTGCAACTTCAGGTGAGCAGGCCGTTGTCGGTTGATTGGCTTTGATTTGAGCCGCGCACTCATTCATGTCTTGCGTATATTGTTCAACAGAAGGCGGATTGTAGCTGACGCCGATTAGCGTGGCTGCGATGGCCAGGACAGCGCCGACGCCGCCTGCAATCTGCTTGTTCTTTGGATCCATGTCCTTGTCCATCAGGATCAAGGCCAGCAGAGGCAGGAAGGCGATCAGGGTGATGATCGCGCCCAGCTGGTTTTGGACAAAGAACTTGAATTTATCCTCTTTGCTCGCCGGGTCATGCTTGTTGGCGGCTTTCCACATCAAGCTACCGGCTATCGCGAAGACGGCGATCCCGACCAGAATGCCGATGAGCAGTGGCAGATTGCCGTCATCGAACTTGTTCTGAAGCAGCAAAACAATGCCAGCGATCTCTCCGCCAATAGCGACAAGCCATGAAAGCGACGCAAAAATCCGCAGGCGTTTGGCGGAAGATTTCTGGTCCTGCGTCGCGCGCCAGGCTTCGGTGACGTCTTGCTCTTGTTCCAGCTTCTCATCGGACATGTTCTATTCCTCCATATTTAAGCTGCTAAAATCTGCCTCGTCGTAGAGGGGATTCGGCCAAAAACGCCAGTCTTATGGGGCTTTCGATGCAGTTAGAGCCCTCAAGCGGCTATCTGCCCAGTCCAATGCTCAAAGCTGTAGACAAGTCACCATGACGTGACTGGCCAAGCCGGGCGGCGGCCATTAGCACGCGGAAATGACGCTTCGAATTTTACTTTTCACACTCGCGGCGATGCTGGCATTCGCAGCCAATTCGGTACTCGGCCGTCTCGCCTTGATCGAGGGTGAAGCAGGTGCAGGGAGCTTTATGGTACTGCGATTGTTGAGCGGCGCGGTCATGCTGGCGCTAATCATGATGTTGCGCAGGGCGCGCCCGGCCGGAAATTGGCGCGGGGCCAGCGCCCTGGCGCTATATGCGGCGGCATTTTCATACGCTTACCTTGCTATGCCCGCAGGCACAGGTGCGATCATCCTGTTTGCGACGGTGCAGATCACCATGCTGGGGGCAGGCTTTGTGTGCGGTGAGCGGCTATCACGCGGCCAATGGCTTGGCTTTGGCGCCGCAGCAGGCGGCCTGATCTGGCTGCTGTCACCTGGACTGGAAGCCCCGCCGCTCGGGGCTGGGGTCTTGATGATGCTGTCCGGCATTGGCTGGGGGGCGTACTCACTACTCGGACAAGGTGCGGGCGATCCGGCGGCGGCGACAGCGGGTAATTTCCTACGTGCCAGCGGGATTGCCGCGCTGGCAGCGATACCGCTCCTGATCGTCTGGCCTGAAGCGATGCCGACATCACGCGGCGCAGCTCTCGCGATTGCTTCTGGCGCGCTCACCTCGGGGCTGGGCTATGTCATCTGGTATGCCGCGCTGAAGGGCCTGACCGCGACACGGGCCGGGATTGCGCAATTGTCTGTTCCAGCCTTTGCCGCGCTCGGCGGCCTCATCTGGCTGGCCGAGCCCATTACGCTGCGCTTTGCTCTCTCGAGCGCGCTTATCCTGAGCGGTGTCGCATTCGCTGTCTTGACCCGGCCTGCGGCCTCCCCCAAAGCACAGCGATGAACACCGCCGCGCCCGCTACTGCCAAACATGGCAAGAACGCCTTCTTCTTCGTGATTGTCGCGGTCGTCCTTAACATGTTGGCCTTCGGCATGATCATGCCGATCATGCCAGCTCTGATGTACGACCTGACCCTGCTCCCGGCGGAAGAATCCGTCGCCATCAATGGCTGGCTCAGCGCGACATTTGCGATTGCAAACTTCCTTGCCATGCCAATCCTTGGTGGCCTGTCGGACCGTTATGGACGCCGCCCCGTCCTCTTAGTCTCAATCGCCATGCTGGGCGTCGACATGCTGATCATGGCCCTCGCCCCCACCTTGGCGATCCTGTTTGTCGGGCGCTTCCTGGGCGGCTTGTTCTCAGCCACATTTTCAGTCGCGAACGCCTATATTGCGGATGTGACAGAGCCTGAAGACCGCGGCCGCGCTTTCGGCATGATGGGCGCAGCGTTCGGTATCGGGTTCATCATGGGTCCCGTCTTTGGCGGTCTACTGGGTGATATCCATACGCGCCTGCCATTCTTTGCGGCGGCAGCGATATGCGCAATCAACTTCCTGTATGGCTTCTTTGTGCTGCCAGAGAGTTTGCCAGAAGAGAGCCGCCGCAAGTTCGACCTGTCTCGCGCCAATCCATTCGGCACGATGGTGCATTTCTCGAAACTGCCAAAGGTGTTGTGGTTTCTGGTTGTCATTTTCCTCTACCAGATTGCCCATGCCGTATTTCCGGCAACCTGGAATTTTCACGGCGAGATTCGCTATGGATGGGGCGAGTTGGAGATCGGCTTGTCGATGGCGGCATGGGGCTTTGTTGCAGCGATAGGCCAAGGGTTCTTAACCGGACCAATCATCAAGAAGTTCGGGCCGATGGGCGCTGTCATGTTTGGCCTGATTATCAATGTCCTTGTGATGATGGGTTTCGCCTTCGCCAGCGAGGGCTGGATGACCTATGCCGTGACCTTTGCGCTTGGCATGTTTGCAGGCATTGTCACGCCCGCGATCAATACGATTACATCAACTTTGACCCCGCGAAATGCACAAGGCGAGTTGCAAGGCGCGCAGGCCAGTATCATGGCCTTCACACTGATCTTCAGCCCGGTCCTGATGACCCAGACATTGAAGTATTTCTCGGCGCCAGAAACCGCACCGATCCTGTTTCCCGGCGCCGCTTTTCTTCTCGCCGGGCTCATCATTGCCCTGTCCGTCTTGCCATTTCTGGTTGGCGTCGGAATCAACCGCCGGGCGCTCGCTCAAGCGGCGCGCGAGGCCGCTGAAACTGAAGCCAGCGCAGCCTGACCAGGCGCGCAAGCAAAAAGGGCGACCCGTCACGGACCGCCCTCTTTTAAGATCGTAAGTGGCTGTACCGGCTATTTCGCGCGGGTCAGCAGGCCCAGCAGGCCGCCAATGACACCGCCGCCAACGCCGCCATTCAAGACGCTGCTCAAGTGGCCCATAATGGCTTCATTACCGAGCAGTGACTGGAAGCCAACACCCGCTTCGCCCATGCCCCAGCCACCAGCAAGGCCGCCAATGATACCAGCAAGCAGGCCAGTGCCGCCCTTGCCGCCCAGAACCTTAGAGACGATGGGGCCAATAACTGCGCCGCCAACACCATTCAGAAGATATGGTAGATATTGTTCCATAAAACGTGCCCTCCCGAGGCAATTTATGAGAGCTCATTGACGGCTCTCTGCCCATCAGAGACCAGAAACTTACATCCTCGGCAAGTCCTCTCGCGCATTCGGGGATGTTGGGTTATGCAATCCCATGACCCGCCAGAGACCTGCCCTATTCCTGGATCGCGACGGCATTCTGAATGTCGACAAGGGCTATGTTGCGCGGATTGAGGACGTGCAATGGATCGATGGCGCGGTCGAGTGTATCGCGGCCTTCAAAGCGCGCGGGTGGTTTGTTTTTATCGTCACCAATCAGACCGGAATCGCTTTTGATCTCTACACAGAAGCCGATATGCATGCGGTCCATGAGTTCATGCTGAAAACCATCCAAGAAGGCGGCGGAGATATCGATCACATCTACTTCTGCACCGACCATCCTGACGGTACAAATCCCCACTATGCGCGTCAGAATTTTGACCGCAAACCAGGGCCCGGAATGCTCATGGCGGCGATGAGAGATTTTCCCGTTGCACGCGAAAAGAGTTTTCTGATAGGCGACAAATCAACCGACATTCTGGCCGCCGAATCAGCCGGAATCGCCGGGTATCTCTTCCAGGACGGAAATCTGGCAGAGTTTGCGGAATGGGCGAGAGTAGATTTTGAAGGCGCATCACGATGAAAACAATTGGTATTCTGGGCGGGATCGGTCCCGCATCCACCGCGATCTATTATAATGAGATCAATCGCGGCATCCGGGCAGAATTAGGCGGGGCCCATAGCGGCGACATCCGCCTACACTCGGTCAATTTCGCCGAGATCGCAGATGCGCAGGCGCGTGATGACTGGCCCTTCATGGAAGACCTTATGGCGAATGCGGCCAAAGGACTCGAGCGCAGCGGCGCTGACTTCATCATTCTTGCCTGCAACACAATGCATATGATCGCTCCGGCTATTGTTGACGCGATTAGCATTCCGTTTCTGCATATTGTCGATGCCTGCCGCGACCAGCTTATCGCTGACGGTCGCCGGCGGCCGGGGTTACTTGGCAGCACGCTGACCATGACGGGAGACTATTTTACCGGGCGACTGAAATCAGCAGGAGAGCTGTCACCAATCGTGCCTAACGCAAGCGTGCACACGGACATAAATCGCATCATCCATGATGAGTTATCGAACGGCACGGTTCTCGCCCCCAGCCGGACCTTTTATGAGCAACAAGTCGAGGCGTTGAAGCAAAAAGGCGCCGATAGCGTCATTCTCGGGTGTACTGAAATCGGACTGCTTCTGAGCGACGAAAACAGCGCCCTTCCGGTCTATGATACGTCGCTGATCCATTGCCGCGCCGCTGTTGACTACGCCCTTTCTAAGGCTTGAGAATTATTTTCATTATTTTTGCAAATAATTCTCATCCGCTTCTGGACGTGCCACGTAGTCATCCTAATTAAGTATATCATCCTTCCATACCGGACGTTTGATCAAATCTAGGGGAATATTTATGAAGGCCGTTTTTCTTCCGCTTGCTCTGTCAGCAGCTTTGCTCTCTGCCTGCGCCAGTGACACGACCACCGAAACTGTAAGATCCGACTCCGTCGCAGCCGCTGAAACAGCTGTTGAAGAGACGGTTGCCGAGCTTAAGGCCGAAGCCGCTGAGGCCGGTCTCTGCCTCGCCTCCGGTCCGCAAACGCCGCGCGACATATCCAGCAAAATTGGTCTCAACACGACCGAATTTGCGATGGCGCCCGCGACAACTCAAATGAACCTGTGCAACATTCACACGCACACAAATGCCGAGCATAAAGCCCCCGGCTTTAGTGTTTTTGTGAATGATAGCGACTATGGCGGCTATGCCTGTAATGGCACAGCAGACCTGACCGAAGCTGAGCTGGCACCTGCGCCGGGCGCGTATGGCAAGGTCAAGCCTGGCGATACGATTGAAGTCCACTGGGTCCACACATCTTGCGACATCACGCCGGGCGAAGGCCTTGGTTCTTGCCTCAGCGAGACGTGTACAGATCCGCTATTGCGCGTCGAAGCGCAAACCTTCCTTGTTGTAAACGATAGCGATGCCGCTGACTTTACAAAGATGGCCAGCACGATGGTCAATCGCGGCGGCTTCCACCAGCCTGGCATGATCCCGTCAGACACAGGTACGCCAGTTGTGTTCCGTGGTTCGACGACAGGTCCAAGCTATACCCAGTCACAATGCTCACCGCTGCAGGTGACATGGAGCGTGCGTCCACAATGCATGAAACTGGACATCAACTCGCTGAATAAATGGGCGGCTGAAGGCAATGTCTTCAACGAGACCAAATCGCATGGCGTTCGCCAACTGGTCACGGCGCCAGAACTTCTCTCTCCAATCGAATAACCTCCCCCCTTATTCGATCAGGAACCGGGCTCTACCTCTATTCGAGGTAGGGCCCAATTTCGATTAATACTCAGGAGCAATCCGCATGACGAAACTCGCCTACAGTCTTGTTGCCGGAGCCAGCGCACTATTGTTTTCGCCGCAAGCGATAGCCCAGAATACGGGCGGCATCTTCCCGCCTATGGTCAATGAAGGCCACGCTTCGGCGCAGTACCGCATTACCTACAATCCTGATACAGAAGGCGTGTCACAGCGTGCGCACTATCAACAAGCCATCAATGGCGACCTGATGTGGCGAGGCCTCGTCTCGGCCCGCAAGACCGCCGAGTCCGATGTTGATTTTGACTTCGTACAAGCTGAGCTATTTTGGGAATTAAGCGACGATGATGACACGTGGAAAACGGGTTTACGTTTCGATGCCCGTATCCGCGATGATGGCCGTCCTGGCCTGATCGGCGCGCATTGGACAAACCAGTTTCCAGTCGGACAAAACTGGAATGGTCGATTTGTTGTCCTGTCGGCCTTCGATGTTGGCGACGATGCGCGCGATGGCGCTTTCCTGCAAACCCGCGGCAACCTGTTCACCAAGCTGGATAGCGGCCAGACGATCGGGGTAGAACTCTATAACAGCTATGGCTCGACTGACGATTTGCGCGATTTCGAAGACCAAAACCACCAAGTCGGCCCCTTTGCCAGCTTCCCTGTAAATGATGATTGGAGCCTCTATACGGGCGCCCTGTTCGGTCTCACTGATGCGAGCGCCGATAGCGAATTCAGATTGTGGGTCACCAGGGGCTTTTAAGCTGCCGCCATATGTACAGACAGGGCGTCGTTTCAGGTATAGGCTGGACTTGAAATTAAGCGAGGACTGGGATGAAGGCGCCATCTACCTTGCCGCGAACAGCGGTCATCTATTCCTATACACATCCTGAAACCAAAATGGTCTGGCGCCATTATAACCGGCTCAGCCCCAAGATCGGGACCGAGTTGAAACATCTGGACCCCTTGGTGAGAGATGCCCTTTTACAGGAAGACACACGCCCGCGCGCGACGCATTTTGAAGACGGCATCCTGGTGATCCTTCGCGGTGTGAACCATAATCAAGGCGCTGAACCCGAAGATATGGTGGCCATGCGCATATGGCTTACCGATACAGCCATCCTGAGCTTTGCCGCTCACGAAATACGCGCCATCAATGATCTCAATGCTGAGTTGCAAGCCGGTAAAGGTCCAGCGTCACCAGCAGCTATTTTGGCATATGTAGCGCAGCGGCTCGTCGATCGGATTGAACCTGTTGTGACTGAGCTTGATGAAGATGCCGATGCGCTTGAAGCTAGCTTGGATGAGAGTGATACCAAGACGACATCGCGCGCCGTATCAGAACTGCTTCACAGTATTCTGCAATTGCGTCGTTATTTGCTGCCCCAGCGCGACGCCTTGGCGTCTCTCATGCGTGAACCAGGTCCCCTGATCAGCGAGAAAGTGACGTTCAAGCTACGTGAGACCGTAGATGATTTGATGCGCATCAATGAAAGCCTCGATACCATCCGAGAGCGCTTACATGTATTACGAGAACAATTGGCCGAACAGCGCGACATGGCGATGAACCAACGCCTGTTTGTTCTGGCAATCCTCTCCGCGATTTTCTTGCCACTGTCTTTCTTCACGGGCCTATTAGGCGTGAATATTGGTGGCATTCCCGGCGCAGACTGGCCTTACGCCTTCGCTATGCTTTGCGTCATGATGCTGGTTTTTACGGGTGGATTGTATTGGCTGTTTCGCAGACTGAAATGGATCTAAAGCGGCTTCAGTGTCTTGCCATTCAGGCCGCCCATCCTGCAGACTTCCATCCACTCATCGGGCTTCACGGGCTGCACAGAAAGCCGCATCGATGTCACAAGCGACATATCGGCGAGCTTCTCACTGGCTTTGACCGCTTTCAGCGTGACCGATTGGGGCATGTCGGCCAGCGCGCGGATATGCACGCAGTCCCAGCGCTCATCATCGGTCGTGGAATCAGGTGCTGATTCAGCTGAAACCTCAACAATACCAACCACTTCCAAGCCTTCATTCGAGTGATAGAAAAACCCGCGATCGCCGACTTTCATCTCCCGCATATTGTTGCGGGCCTGATAGTTGCGGATACCGTCCCATTCTTCGCCGGCATCGCCCTTGGCTTTCTGCATATCCCAGCTCCATTTGAACGGCTCGGATTTGAACAGCCAGTATTTCATCGCTTTACTCCTGCAGAATCAGCTTCGGTTTGCCTTATACGGCGCTGACCTGCGAAAGGCGACAGGCCTCCGCGACCAGCTCTTCCAGATCATCCCAGCCTTTGTAGCGGCGCACGCGCGCCGGCGCCCCAAGCCACGCATCTTCAAATGCCTCGCGCACCATCCCTTCGCGCAGGATGGGAAGTAGCGGATCGACGCAGATGCGGATGGTAAACACAACCGCGCCGCTATCGGGCAGCTTGCGGATTGTCTGGCGCTCAACCCGCAAGTGCAGGTCGTATGTGTCTTTGCCCGCAGCGCTCGGACGTTCGGGTGTATAGCGCGCATCACTCGCCTGCACCGTCCAATTCAGGCGTTCGAGAATTGCACCGGGGCGCAGGCCTGTGAACACGCGCGCGATCCGCCCGGCGAGTTCTGGATCGCCGCCCGGTACAGGTCCGTGCAAGCCGCCAAGATCCAGTCCAATCCGCTCCGGCAATGTCCAGAAAGTCGGCGCGCATAACACCCCCGCCATCAACCGCCAGTCACCAGTGCGGCGGGCTTGTAGAATGCACAAATCGTCAGACACCAAGGACGCCGCCTGCTCCAGAGCGCTCGGCCAGCCATTCTCCAGCGGTTCACTGACCGCCGCCTGGACCGTATCAAGCAGTTCGCCCGCCGCCGCGCCATCAAGGTCGCCGCAACAGGTTAGACTGCGCTGAGACTGCATAAGCTTGCGTTTGCTCGCGAGCCACGCCTCAGCCTCGCTATCGGGTACAAGCCAGCGATCCGGCGCAATCGACTTCAGGTTCGGGGCAAAGTCCGGCGGACCTCCCAGAAACGGTAAAAAAGGCGGTTGGCGCGGGGTTTCAGCAGCCACGCGCCATGCCTCGCAGCCTGCGCGGCGTCTGGTGTATCAGACCCGCACTCACACTAATTGCCTGACAGCATACGCCGCCGCGTCGCCGCATCATTCGGCTCCACCACAAGCGCGCTTTGGGTAATGCTGACGGTATATTTCAGCTTGTCATCCATCGGGAAATAAACCGCCGAGCCAAATGGCGCAGACGAGCCTTTATCCTTCGAGGCGAGCGGCCCGGCAGAGACCATTTTCTCAGCGTCAGCCGTGTCCGGGTTCAGCACTTTATCCAGCTTCTCTTCGCCTGAATATTTCACCAGCGCGCCATACACATCGAGGCCGATTTCCTGATCGAGAATGTTGACCTTCGGGTCTTCGCTGACCCGGCGGCCATAGGATGTGGCGGTGCTCAGCTCGGTCGAATTATAGCGCCGCGCATATCGGCTCTCGACATATTCCAGGCGGTAGAGGCTGTCATAGCCGAGCATCTGGCGCATCGGCGAAAAGCGGATGACTTGCGCGCTGACCTGAAATTCATCGCCAACAAAGCCTTCCTGGCGGATCACTTCGCCTTCTGGCAAGGTCAGCGTCATTGTATAGGTGTCGTCAGCAGTATTGTCCTTGTCGAAGGTGATCTCGGCGACCATCCGCTCCTTGGTCAGCGCCTTATAGGTTTGCAGATTGAGGCCCGCAAAGGTCGCGATCCCGGCCAGCCCCATAAACCCGATCCCGAACAGGAAGCGCAGCCCGCCTGCCAGAATGTTGAGCTTCATTAGCCGCCCCACACCTGCAAAGCTGAGCATCAGGCCAACCACGGCGGCCAGCGCGGGTAAAATCCACCACAACATTCCCATCACACATCTCCTCGTCGCGGCTGCCCCTTACAGCCTTCACACCGCGACTATACCACCCGAACAAATCTGCGCGAGGGTTCATTCGCAGGCTCCCCAAACACGTACGCATCCGTTATCACACAGGCATGACAGACCTTAACGCCTTGATCGCCGCCCTGCCCAAAGCCGAGCTACACCTGCATCTGGAAGGCTCGCTTGAGCCAGAACAGCTGATGGAATTTGCCGCCCGCAACAGCGTCGATATTCCCTTCAAGACGCTGGCCGAGGTCAAAGCCGCGTACAATTTCTCAAACCTGCAGGACTTTCTCGACATCTATTATCAGGGCATGTCGGTGCTGCAGACCGAGGCTGATTTCCACGATCTGACCGACGCCTACTTGCAGCGCTGCGCGGCGGATAATGTCCGCCATGTCGAGGTCTTCTTCGACCCGCAGGGCCACACAGATCGCGGCCTACCCTTTGCCACGCCGATCAACGGCATCCTCGCGGCGCTGGACGCCGCGCCCGAAAAATACGGCATCACCTCAAAGCTGATCATGTGCTTCCTGCGCCACCTCAGCGAAGAGGCCGCGTTCGAGACGTTGGCACAGGCCGAGCCGTGGCTGGACCGGATTGATGGCGTCGGTCTTGATAGTAGCGAGGTCGGACACCCGCCCTCAAAGTTTGAGCGCGTGTTCGCCGTCGCCCGCGAGAAAGGCCTGAAACTCGTCGCCCATGCGGGTGAGGAAGGCCCGCCGGAATATGTTTACGAAGCGCTGGACCTCTTGAAGATTGACCGTATCGATCATGGCAACCGCTTGCTCGAAGACGAAGCCCTCATCGCCCGCGTACGGGATGCGGGGTTGACGCTCACTGTCTGCCCGCTCTCCAACCTGTCGCTCTGCGTCGTCGATGATCTGAAAGGCCATCCGCTGAAACGCATGCTGAACCTTGGCCTGAACGCGACAATCAATAGCGACGACCCGGCCTATTTCGGCGGCTATGTGAACCAGAATTACCGCGAAACCGCCGCCGCCATAGGCCTCACCCGCGACGACGTGATCAAGCTGGCGAAGAATAGTTTCACGGGTTCGTTTTTAAACGAGGAAGAACAAGCAGTGCATTTGGCAGAGATTGAACGGATTGCGAGTGCGGTAGCTTAGGTTCTCTCTGTCCGCTTTCGCGAACGCGCCAGTCATGACTGGCACTAGCATGGGTTGGTCCGTCAAGCGTGATCCGGAAAAG
>CAYGPE010000034.1:0-28680 GCA_964351695.1 uncultured Hyphomonas sp.
TGGTGCGGCGCGGCATCATGGACCTGATGGGCCGGCTCGGCGCGATGCTGGGTCATGGGCTTGATGAGCTGACCATGACGACGAATGGCACGCAATTGGCGGGGGCCGCCGAGGGTCTCTATGCAGCTGGTGTGCGGCGGCTGAACGTGTCTCTGGACTCCCTGCAGCCGGACCGATTTGCCGAGATCACACGCCGCGGTGCCTTGAGTAAAGTATTGGAAGGTATCGATGCAGCGCTGGATGCGGGCCTCAAAATCAAGATCAACACAGTTGCCCTGAAATATCAGAATATGGATGAAATTCCGGATATGGTGGCGTGGGCACATGAGCGCGGTATGGACATGACGCTGATCGAAGTCATGCCGCTGGGCGATACGGGCGATGACAGGATTGACCAATATGTACCGCTGCCTATGGTGCGCGATATGCTTGAGGCGCGTTGGACGCTGACCGACGAGACACGCATGGATGCGACGGGCGGGCCTTCCGCCTATACGCGCGTTGCAGAAACCGGCGGGCGGCTCGGGTTTATTACACCGCTGACGAATAATTTTTGCGCCGGGTGCAACCGTTTACGCATCACCTGTACAGGCCGGATATATATGTGCCTGGGTCAGGATGATCATATCGACCTGCGCAGCGTTTTGCGCGACGGCGGCGATGTTCATGCCGCAATTGACCGGGCGCTCGGTGCCAAACCCGAACGTCATGATTTCACGATCACGCAGCGCAATCAGGCCCCAGCCCTGCCGCGCCATATGTCGGTGACAGGAGGTTAGCGATGGCGCATCTGCTTTATCTTGGCCGGACTATTGAGGTTGCAGGTGTCGCCGAAGAGGTCCGCGACTTGCCGCAGCATGTGAACGATACAGCCGCGCTTCGGCTTTGGCTGGACGGCGACAAGCAAGCGGGGGGCGCTTTGCTTGAAACCAGTATCCGGCTCGCGATCAATAGTGAGATTGTGGCCGAGCCAGCCCCGGTTCAAAATGCTGACGAGATTGCCTTCATGCCTCCGGTGGGTGGAGGCTAGAACAATGATCCGCCTATCCGATACAGCCTTTGATCCCGCCACAGAGCTGCGTGAGTTTACAGCGCAGGCAGGCGGCGCTGGCGCAATTGTGAGCTTCACCGGACTGGTCCGGTCCAGCGCGGCATCTGGGCCGGTTACGCGCCTCACACTGCAAGCATACGCACCGATGACTGAGCGCGGGATTGAATCTGCCGCTGAAACGGCAATGTCGCGTTGGCCTGTTTCGGCGCTGCGGATCATTCACCGCATCGGCGATATGAACCCCGGCGAGCCAATTGTCTTTGTGGCCGCAGCATCCGCCCATCGCCGCGCTGCATTTGAAGCGGCGGACTACCTCATGGATTATCTGAAAACCGAAGCTGTGTTTTGGAAAAAAGAAACCCGGCCGGATGGCGAGATATGGATTGAACCCCGCGCGGCTGACTATGCCGACGCCGCGCGCTGGATACAGGAGCCAGCAAGCTAATGCCCGGAATTGATGAAAGCCTAGCCTTCAAGCCCGTTCGCATTGCGGTTCTGATTGTGAGCGATACACGCACACTCGATACCGATACGTCGGGCCAGCTATTGGAGCAGCGGATAGAGGCTGCAGGGCATGATGTCGCCGAGCGCCGTGTTGTCCGCGATGATGTCGCGCTGATCCGTCAAACCGTTCAGGGCTGGATTGACGATCCGAGTGTCGATGCCATCATTTCCAGTGGCGGGACGGGCCTGACAGGGCGGGATGTGACGCCCGAAGCCATTACGCCGCTTTTCGAGAAAACGATTGATGGGTTTTCGGTGATCTTTCATCAGGTCAGTTTTCAGAGTGTTGGCCTCTCGACCCTTCAATCGCGCGCGGTGGCGGGGCTAGCCAATGGCACTTTCATTTTCTGCCTGCCCGGCTCCAATGGTGCGGTGAAAGATGGCTGGGACAAAGTGATTAGCCATCAGCTCGATAGCCGCCACAAACCGTGCAACCTGGTTGAGCTGATGCCGCGATTGTTGGAGCACTAACGCCATGTCTGATCTCACCCATATTGGCCCGGATGGCCGGGCGCGCATGGTCGATATTTCGGCCAAGGATTCAACCGCGCGTGTCGCCATTGCCAGCGGACGCGTCGAGATGGCACCCGAAACGCTGGCGCTTGCATCAGGGCGAGATACGAAAAAAGGCGACCCGATAGCTGTGGCTGAATTGGCTGGCATCATGGCGGCCAAGAAGACAGCTGACCTCATCCCGCTCTGCCACCCATTGTCGCTGACTGGGGTTAAAGTGAACATCGCACCGGACCCGGAAAAAAGCGCACTGGTCGTAACGGCGCGGGTGAAAACGAGCGGCCAGACGGGGGTCGAAATGGAAGCACTGACGGCTGTTTCAGCGGCCTGCTTGACCCTGTATGATATGCTGAAAGCTGTCGATAAGGAGATGGTGATCAGCGCCATCACGCTGCTTGAGAAAACGGGCGGAAAATCCGGCGACTATCGGCGCGAAACATGAGCGCCCTGATCTCTGTCGACGAAGCCATTGCGCAACTCATCGCAGCGCGGCCACAGCGCACAGTTGAAAGTGTCACACTGGACCTGGCCTATGGCATGGTCCTCGCCGAGCCCGTCATCGCGCAGGTAAGCCGCCCGCCTGCCGCTGTGTCCGCGATGGACGGGTATGCGGTACGTTTAGACGATGTTCGCACGGCGGGCGCGCGCCTGAATGTCATCGGCGAAGCACCGGCCGGCAAGCCGTTTGATCAACGCGTGAATACGGGTGAAGCGGTACGGATTTTCACGGGCGGCGAAATGCCGACCGGAACTGACCATATCGTCATTCAGGAAGATACGTCTCGCGACGGCAGTCTGGTGATTTGCGCTGAGAGTTATGACGCGCCGCAATCGGTTCGGGCAGCGGGCATAGATTTCAAAAAGGGTGACGCTTTGATAGCGGCTGGATCACGCATTGGTAGCGCTGAGATAGCGGTTGCGAGTGCAGCCAATCACGCTCAGATACCCGTGTTTCGCCGCTTGAAAGTCGCCATACTGGCAAATGGCGACGAGTTACGACCGCCGGGCTCTACGCTTAAGCGGGGCGAAATTATTAGCTCGAATCCTGCAGGTCTTTCCGCATTAATCCGCGATTGGGGCGGCGAGCCGACTGATCTGGGTATCGCTGGCGATAGCGTGGCCTCAATCCGCGAACATATAGACCGTGCTTCAAAGGCAGATGTTATCGTGCCCGTTGGCGGCGCGTCGGTCGGGGATCATGACCATATGCGCGCCGCTTTCGCAGAGGCAGGCTTTGAACCGGTTTTCTCCAAGATTGCTGTGAAGCCGGGCAAACCAACCTGGTTTTCGCAGCGAGGGCAACAGCGCGTTCTTGGCCTGCCTGGCAATCCAGCGTCGGCTTTTGTGTGTGCGCATCTATTCCTGAAACCGTTGCTCTATGCCGCGTCAGGACTGGAAACGGGTAGAGCAAGCCTGTCCGCGCCGATTTCTGCTAATGGCCCGCGCGAGAGTTTTCTGCGCGCGATTGCCGAGCCTGATGAGCAGGGCGTGCGCAAAGTCCGCGCCGTACCAGATCAGGATAGCTCGCTGATATCGCCGTTTCTGAGCGCCAATGCCTTAATTCATAGACGCGCAAATGCGCCCGCCAGTGAAACAGGCGAGCTTGTGGACATCGTTACACTATAGGCGCCCGGCAGCGTCTTTGATGGCGCGGCGGATACTCATATAAGTCGCGCAGCGGCAGAGATTTCCGCTCATCGCGGCGTCGATATCTTCATCGCTTGGCGAGGTGTTTTCCTCAAGCAGCGCCACCGCCGCCATGATCTGACCCGCCTGACAGTAACCGCATTGCGGCACATCGGCGGCTTCCCACGAGGCGCGGATCGCCTCAGCAGCTTTGCCCGCCTTGCCCTCAATCGTGGTGATTTCAGCGCCGTCCAGCGCATCGTGCGGCGTCACGCAGGCGCGTGTCGGCATACCGTCAACGTGCACCGTACAGGCGCCGCATTGGGCAATGCCGCAGCCAAATTTCGTACCTGTCATTTTCAGGTGGTCACGCAAGACCCAGAGTAGCGGCGTGCCTTCCGCTGCATCAACTGTTTTAGTTTCACCATTTATTTTCAGCGTTACAGCCATCTGTCTCGCCTCCCTTACGTGTCTTGCGTGCTGGTTTGCAGCGCCGTGCCATTTGGCCCGAGAATGGGTAACCGCCTTATGCGAACGCCGCTGGCGGCGAAAATCGCATTGGTGAGCGCTGGCGCAGCAGGCGGCGTTGCTGGTTCACCAACACCGGCAGGCGGGGCATCAGAGGCAATAATCTCTACGTCAAACTTGCGCGGCGCCTCATTCATCCGCATCAGGCGATAGTCCGGGAAGTTGGACTGCTGCACCGCGCCGCCTTGGGCTGTGATTTCGCCATATAGCGCATTTGACAGCCCGTAGAGTGTGCCCCCCTCAAGTTGCGCCCGTGTATGGCGCGGATTGACCACTGTACCGGCATCGCAGGCCAGCCAGATATGCGGCATGGTGATCTGCCCGTCGGCGTCAACTGCAACTTCAACGACCGTTGCGATATAAGACAGGAATGAGCGGTGAACCGCGATGCCAAGGCCATGCCCATCTGGCAGATCACGGCCCCATCCCGCCATATCAGCGGCAACATTCGCTGCGTTGGTCAGACGTCCAGTATCAATCGGATAGTCATCCAGACTGGCACTGTAATTCGCGTACTGGATACCGTCATCGGCCGGGTTGATCATACGCGCTGGACCTATCAGATCGAGCAGATAGTCTTTCGGGTCACGGCCCGCGGCTGCAGCCAGTTCAGAGGCAAAGCTCTGCACAGCGAACGCATGAAAAATGTTGGATACCGACCTCAACCAGCCAATTCGCAAATGCGCCGGGGCGCGGCCTGTCTCAAGCTGGAAGTTCGGGACATTGAACGGATTATCCGATGCACCGAGGCCAAGCTCGCCATCGGTTGGATTGTCGGCGCCGGCTGCAAATGTGGACGCAATTGGCGGAAAGACAGAGCGGTGAAGAAAGGCGCTGCATGTACCATCACTCTCAAGACCCGCTTCGAGATGCTGGGCCGCGACGCTGTGATAATAATCATGACGTAAATCGTCTTCGCGGGTCCACGTGACTTTCACAGGTTTGCCGACCTCTTTAGCAATCAGCGCGGCTTCAACAACGAAGTCTGGCTTCGATTTGCGGCCAAACGCCCCGCCGAGCCAGGTGGCATGCACAGTGATATTATCCTCAGGTATTGCGAATATACCCGCCAATACGCGCCGCGTGTTCTGCGGGTCTTGTACGCAGGCCCAGCACTCAAGCGTGTCGCCCGTCCACTCGGCTGTGGCGGCCGGCGGTTCCATTGAGGCATGGGCGAAAAACGGTACATAATAGTCTGCCGAAACGCGCGTTTCAGACGTTTCAAGCCCGTCATACACATCACCGCGGCTCTGGCGAACATCGCCGGGGTTTCGCGCGGTTTGCGCCATGGCCTGTTCGAAAGGTGCAGAATGGTAGGCCGCGCTCGGACCGTCTTCCCATGTCACCTCCAGCGCGTTGCGGCCCTGAATTGCGGCCCATGTGTCCGTGCCGACAACGGCTACGCCGCCCAGAGCCTGAAACAGAGCTGGTGGATTGGCGTTAGGCAGAGTGACAGTTTGCAAAACACCGGGGATGGCGAGCGCAGCTGTATCATTAACCGCGCCTGTTTTGCCAAAAACCTGCGGCGGGTGAGCAATGACGGCGTAGACCATGTCAGGGCGCTCAACATCTATCCCATAAACGCCTTGGCCACGAATGACCTTGGGGACGGTCATGGAAGCCACAGGCTTGCCGATATAGCGCCAGTCTTTGCGTGCCTTCAGGCGGATATCGTCTTCGGCCGGCACTTGCATCTTGGCGGCGGCAGAAGCGAGCTGGCCGTAGGTCAGGCGTTTCCTGTTTGCCGGATTGACCACTGCACCTGCGTCAGTCTCCAGTGTCGCGGCATCAACCTCCCACGTGTTCGCCGCGGTTTGGATCAGCATTGTGCGCATCGCTGCGCCAGCGACGCGCAAGCGGTGAAAGTTGAAGCGTACGGAGCGTGAGCCATCTGTGTTCTGATCACCATATTTAGGATGCCCGACCGCCTGGACAATTTCGACATCAGCCCAATCAGCATCCAGTTCATCAACCGCGATCTGCGCCATGCTCGTCCAGGCCTGCTGGCCCATTTCGGAGCGATGACACGTGAATTTCACGGCACCTGCCGGCGTGATTTCAATCCACAGTGACGGCGTTGCATCGCCGCCTGTGACGTCTGTGAGAGGGCTTGGTCCTGCAGGCTCTGTGGGCTCGGCAATGACAAGGTCTGGCTCTGCCGCACACCCAGCAAGAGCAACACCGACCACTAGACCGCCAGACCCAAGCAACATGCTCCGACGACTGAGATTGCTGATGGATTGTCGAACATTGAACCCGGCGGGTGGCAGGGAGCCTTCTTCGCCCGGAACGCAGCCTATTTGTTTCATGAACATGGCGCTTCCTCACTTCGCTGATGTTACAGGTGTAGGTCAAACACATGCCCCCTACAAGACGCATTCAGGCGGAAATGCCTGACAATTGCGATAGGCGCGTTTTGCGATAGCCTGGCCGCAGGGAATCTGTACACAGACCTCAAATGGTATATCATTTGAATTGACAGGTGCCATTGGCAAACCGATAAGCACTACACCAGACAAACAGAATAGATTTGATCATGCATGAACCTGCCCCCAAAGATTTTACCTGGCCGAATGGCGGCAAGCTGGCCTTGTCCGTGGTCGTCAATGTTGAAGAAGGCGCCGAAAAACGTATCGACGAAGGCGACAAGAAACCTGAGCCAGTTGATGAGTTAAAAGCGGTGCCAAGCGCACCGATACGCGTCTACAGCAATGAGAGTAATTACCAATACGGGATCAACCGCGGGGCGCCGCGTGTCCTGAAACTGTTGGATGCAGCTGGCGTAAACGCAACCTGGACGGTCTGTGGGCAGGCGCTGGAAAAAGCGCCATGGCTGGCTGAGGCGCTGATGAAACGCGGCGACGAACCTGCCGACCACGGCCATCGCTGGAAATTTACGGCGTTCATGGATGAGGCGCGTGAGGCAGCGTTCATCAAGGCCAGCGCCGACAGTATTGAGAAAACATGCGGTCGCCGCCCGGCCGGGTGGCTGTCACGATACCTCTACTCGGAGAATACCCGGCGCCTGCTGCTGGACGCCGGATACAGCTATCATATGGATGATTACTCAGATGATTTCCCTTACTGGGATAGCGTCACCATGCCAGATGGCAGCACCCAGCCCCTGGTCATCCTGCCCTATGCAATCGACAGCAATGATATGAAATTCTGGATCGCCCCGGCTTTCCAGCCGGACGATTGGCTGGATTATGCCAAGCGGAGTTTTGACTGGCTGTACCGCGAAGCGAATGAAGACGGCGCACGCATGATGTCTCTCGGTCTGCACTTACGGATCATTGGCCGACCTGGCCGGATCAAGGCGTTTGCCGACTTCCTCGACTATATCGGCCAATATGAGGATGTCTGGGTCGCGACGCGCGAGCAAATTGCGAACCATTTTGCGGCGAATGTAACGGCCTGATCTAAAAGCCCTTGAATGTGGCAAATGTATCGACCGGTTCACGCTTTGACCGGAACGTCGCCAACGGCGCGTCCGGGTCCGGCCACCCAAGCGCCATACCGCAATAGACGATTTCATCGTGCTCCAGTTCAAAATGCCTGGCTAATGAGGCACGCGAAAATGCCCACGCTTCCTGCATACAGGTCGCCAGCCCTTGCTCAGTTGCAACCAATGCGAGGGACTGCATGAACATGCCAAGATGCGCCCATTGCCCCCGCCCCATCTGTCGATCAATGACAAAGAACAAACCGACAGGCGCGCCAAAGAACTCATAATTGCGCGCGACATGCGCAAGCCGGGCCGGACGATCATCGCGGGCAATGCCGAGCACGTCGAACATATCTTTTGCCACCTGCGAACGGCGGGTCTTGTAAGGCTCTTTCAAATTTTCAGGATAGACCGGGAACTCACCATCCTGACGCATGCTGGGATCAAGATAAGCTTGCGAGGCCTCTGACTGACCGATCGCGATGACGGCATCACGCTCCGCGCCTGTCACCGCGATGACCTTCCACGGCTGCATATTCCCGCCGGAAGGCGACCAACGCGCGCGATCCAGGAGATCGCGCAACATGTCTTCAGGCACAGGCTTATCGAGATAGTTACGAATGGAGGTACGCGCTTTCAGAGCCTCAGTAACGTTCATGGGCTTGATCCTTTTGAGTTTATTGCCAGCAAAGCGGATCAGACGCGCCCCATCAACCACTCCTTTACGTCAAGGCTGCACCGCGATACCGCATCAGTATCTGAGTAACGCCCCTCATCGAGTCCCTGATCATGCCGCAAATATCGCTTTTTCCGACACATATACAGCAGACTAAACTCGCAGATGACACGTTGATTGAGGCGCTGGAAGACGCTTGCTGGATGTTGGAGGACGGCGATACAGCCGGGCATGAGTGGTGTGATCGCGAGGGGTATCCAGGCTATACGTCCTATGCCTCGCTGGATGATTTACCCAAGCGCGCGCCGGCATTTGCTGATCTGGTATCGCATCTGGATGCGCAGGCTGCTGCCTATGCCAAAGCCTTACATTGGAATCTCGGCACTGCAAAACTCGTCTGTGATAGTTTGTGGGTCAATATTTTGGGCGAGGGCGCAAGTCATAGCGGCCATATTCACCCCAATAGCGTGACTTCAGGGACAGTCTATGTCGCCATGCCTGATGGTGCCGGACGAATAAAATTCGAAGACCCGCGCTTATCCCGCATGATGGCCGCGCCGCCTATAGAGGATAGTGCACCGGAAAGCGCGCGGCGGTTTCACTATATTGCGCCATCGGTTGGTGACATCCTGATGTGGGAGAGCTGGCTGCGGCACGAGGTTATGGCAGGACGCAGCGAAGATGCCCGGATTTCAATCAGCTTCAACTATAGTCTGATAGACTGAGACATGATTGCACTTGACGATGCATCAGCGCTCGTCCATCGGACACGCGCAATTGCCACTCGTAGATAGAACAAGGCCATCCTCCCATGGATATTATGCAAATCTCCGCCGGAAAAAACCCGCCAGACGATATCAACGTTATCGTTGAAGTGCCGCTGGGTGGTGACCCAATCAAATATGAGATCGACAAGGCTTCAGGGGCGATGTTTGTTGATCGCTACCTCTACACGGAGATGCGCTACCCCTGTAATTACGGGTTTGTGCCTCATACGCTCAGCCTTGATGGCGATCCGATTGATGTGATGGTTATCGGCAACCGCCCTCTGGTGCCCGGATGCGTTGTACGCGCGCGCCCCATTGGCGTCCTGATGATGACGGATGATAAAGGCCCGGACGAGAAAATCCTCGCTGTGCCTCACCCCAAACTGACGGCCTATTACGACAAGATCGCTACCTATCAGGATATGCCGGATATTCTGATCGAGAAGATCACGCACTTCTTCACCCACTATAAGGACCTTGAAAAAGGCAAGTGGAGCAATGTTGAAGGCTGGGCCGGCGTAGAGCGCGCCCGCGAACTGATTGCAGAATCGGTTGAGCGGAGTGGAGCCGAAGCTTAGATCTGCTGCACCTAAAAGCGATCCGGCCGCAGCACATCAACAACGCTGACGCTGACAATCCCAATATGATCGCCTAAAAGGTCTGCAAGCTGCTTCAAGGTCTCAGCGACTTTATCCTCGTCGCCGACTGAGATCATGACAACCATATCGCGCGCAGACGAGATGTCTGTGTCGCGCGACCAGCGGTTACCCTTACCACTTCCGGCGAGCGCGGGAACGACTGTGTATCCCGTCATGCCGCTGGCCTCGAAAATGCGGCCTGCACGCTTGTACGCCATCTTCTCGATAATCAGTTCAATGCGTTTATATTGCTGCATGTCAGCCTCCGTACCCTGTGATCAGGCTTGCAAGGAAGATATAGAGAGGAATACCGATCGTCACATTGAACGGGAACGTGACGCCTAGTGACAGGGTCAAATAGATTGATGGTTTGGCCTTCGGCAAGGCGAGGCGCATGGCAGCAGGCACAGCAATATAAGAGGCTGATGCGGCCAATGTGATCAACAGCGCGGCGTCGCCAGTATCAACCCCGAGTGCGAAGCAGAACGCTGCGGCAATTGCAGCCGAGATGAGCGGCATATAAAAGCCGAAAATAACCGTTGGGACGCTGAGGTCTCGCCAGCCCTGTCTGAGACCGCGGCCCGCAGACAGCCCCATATCCAGCAGGAAGAGGCAGAGAACGCCTTGAAATAGATCAACAAAGAAAGGTTGGACGCGCGCAGTGCCGTCGACGCCGCCGATCCAGCCAATAATCAATGCACCGACAAGCACCACAATAGAGGCATTCAGCATCACTTCACGCACAAGCTCGCCCCGCTCGGAACCAGCGATCGGCGCGCCGCGCTTTTTCTGCCCGCGATTGGCCAGTACCAGCGCCGTAATAATCGCCGGGGTTTCCATAAGGGCGGCCACGGCGACCATGTGGCCTGAACTATCGAGGCCTGACAGCTTCACAGCTTCGGTGGCCGCCACGAAGGTGACAATTGAGATTGAACCATAGTGGGCAGCGGTGGCTGCAGCATCAGTGCGGTCGAGTTTGCTGGTGAGGCGTAGCAGCATGTAAGCGACGGCTGGCAGCAGGAAAGAGAGGACCACACCAGACAACAGGATCAATATGACGTCTAAAGTCAGCGGGTTTTTGGACATTTCGACCCCGCCCTTGAGGCCGATGGCCATCATCAGATAGATGGCCAGACCCTTGGCGAAAGCTTCCGGCACGTTCATCTGGGAGCGCAGTAATGCGGCGCCCATACCTAAAGCAAAGAATAAAATTATCGGTGACAAGAGGGTGGAAAGCGCGACGTCCAAGAAAGCCACCTTCATCAAGCGTTGGCATTGCCGCCTTATGCAGAGATTTCATGGATGTGGCTAGAGAGCGACCTTGTCAAAAGAGCCCGAAATCTGATGTCGCCACATCAGTTCGCCACTGGCGATGGCAAACCATGCGCCATGCAGCTCAAGATGCCCACTTTGAACCGCATCTCGAACGAACGGAAACGTCATGAGGTTTTTCAATGAAACACCGATTCCCGCATGTTCCAGCGCGGTTTGCGTGTCATTACAGGTACCGGCAAGTACCTCATCGCGCGCTGAATCAAGCAATTTGACCCACGGCGCAACAAACTCGCCAACGCTCTGATTTTCAACTGTCGCCAGAGATGCAGCAACACCGCCGCACCCGCCATGCCCCATCACAACGATATGCTTCACTTTCAAATTAACGACGGCATATTCGAGCGCGGCGCTGACCCCGTGCAGGCCCGGTGTTGTTTCATATGGCGGTACAAGATTGCTGACATTGCGAACGATGAAAAGCTCGCCAGGCGCGGCATTGAAGATTTCTGCGGGTTCTGCACGACTGTCCGCGCAGGCAATCATCATGATATCCGGGTCCTGCCCTTCACCAAGGGCATGATACAGCTCAACCTGTTTGCGATATGCGCCATTTCGAAACTGTCGGTATCCATCTTGCAGGGCTTCGATTGAACGCATACGAATCTCCTTGTGAAAGCGCCGGGTTAGCAATTAACACTACACTAGGCCACTGCAACGGGAAAAGACAAACGCCTCGTTCCGTGTTAACCGGATGACTAGAAATTTCAGTGACAGCGAGTCCATGACAAATACCAAAGCCAAAATCCGAAATAGTCCGCGTAGCAGCGAAGATTCCCGCGCTGCGATCCTAGAAGCAACACGCGAGGAATTAGCTGAAAGTGGCTGGCGAAAATTCAGCGTCGACAAAGTGTCTCGCAAGGCCAAAGCCTCCAAGCAGACGATTTATCGCTGGTGGCCTGCGATTGGGAATATGTGTGTTGAAGCGGCGCTGGACCTTATGCCACCGGTCCAAAATAAAGGCCGCGACCCAGCCGAGCGCATTGCCGATCTTCTGGCCCCGCTTGAGACCGCCATCCGCACAGGCGCTGGACATGCGGTACTACGCGGCGCCATCATGGCTAGCTGCGATGACAAAGATGCAGGCGAAACCTGGCGCAACTGGCAAAAAGATAACCTTCGCGCGCCCTTACGGATGCTTCTTGCAGAAGTTGCATCAAAAAAAGTCATTCGCCGTGATTATGATCTAGAAGAAGCGCTCGATATGTTGTTAGGACCTATCTGGAACCGACTCCTGATCCAGCGCTCGCCGTTGCCAGAAGGTTTTGGTGTCAAACAAGGCGCTTTGCTGGTCCGGCAATTGCAGCCAAACTAAGCAGAATATCATCTGGGGGTTCTAGAGATGATCGTAAAACCAGTGATCCTTTGCGGGGGATCGGGTACACGTCTGTGGCCATTGTCCACGCCACAACGGCCAAAACAGTTTCAGGCCCTGACGGCGGCGCAGACGATGATTGCCCTGACCATTGAGCGCCTGTCGCCGAGCACTGCCACAGGCTTGAATATCGGCCAGACCATGATTGTTGGCTCGCAACGCCACGAAGCTTTATTGCGCGAGCAAGCCCCTGAAGCGCAGCTCATCCTTGAGCCTTTTGGGCGTAATTCAGCGCCAGCCGTAGCTGCGGCTTGCCTTGCCAGCGCTCCAGATGATCTGATCCTGATCCTGCCGGCGGATCATCACATTGAACGCCCAAAGGCTTTTATCCAGGCAATCGCAATTGCGCAGGAAGCGGCAAATACCGGATCGATTGTGACATTTGGAATTCAACCGGACCATGCGGCAACCGGATATGGTTACATTGAATCAGTAAATGCTGGAGGGGCCATCCATCCTGTCCTAAACTTTGTTGAAAAACCCCCGCAAGATATTGCAGATGCTTATTTTAAAAGTGGCGATTATTTCTGGAATGCCGGGATTTTCCTGTTCAAGGCGTCGGCCATGCTGGAAGCCTTCGAAACGCATGCTCCGGCTATTTTGGCGGCTATGCGTCCTCTCGTTTCGCTGAATGAAGATGGCATTTGTACACTTGATCCTGATGCCTTTGCCAAGGTGGAGGATATTTCCATTGACTATGCGATTATGGAACCGGAAGCTGACATTAAGGTTGTTCCGGTCGACATGGGATGGAGTGATGTTGGCGGCTATCCGGCGCTATGGGACATGTTCGCCAAGAGCAAAGAGGATTGCGTCACATTCGGGCCGGTGATCGCGGAAAACTCGCCGCGGACTTTCGTTCGCTCCGAGGGCCCTTTAGTCACGCTGTCTGGGCTTGAGGGTCTTGTTGTCATTGCCAAGCCTGGCCTTGTCATGATTGCGCCGCGAGATGACGCAAACGCGGCAAAAGTACTAGGCGCGGCAGCGCAGAAAAACCCAGACGCACACGCTGTGCTGCCAGAAACCTCAGAACGTGCGCATGCCCTGCTGTGGGCGGCTTTTGAGCGATGGTCGAGCAGCGCCTGGGACGAAGAAAAAGGCGGTTTTGTCGAAAGCCTGAAAATGGATGGCGAGGCTGATCTGAATTCAGACCGCCGCGTGCGCGTGCAGGCGCGTCAGGTGTATAGTTTTGCCCGAGCAATTTCGCTCGGATGGCCCAAGGCCGATCTAGCGCGTGATTTCGTAAGCCGCGGCCTGAATTACCTGAATACGGTCTGCAAACACCCCGAGGGCGGCTGGATGCACCGTATTTCTGCGTCTGGTGCAGTGGTGGATGCATCGCGCGATCTCTATGACCACGCTTTTGTCATGATGGCAGGCGCAGCAGCTTTTGAGGCAACTCGTGACCAGGCAGCGCTGGAGATGTCTGAGACCGCGCTTGCCTTTATTGACGAACATCTCGCTGACGCGGTGCATGGCGGATATAAAGAGGGAATCCCAGCGGCAGAGTTGCGCCGTGCCAACCCCCACATGCACTTACTTGAAGCCTTTCTCGCCATGTATCAGGCAACAGGCACGGCGGATTATCTGAACCGTGCAACACAGATTGTCAGCCTGTTTGAGCGGCATTTCTTCGATCCGGATACGAATATTCTGCGCGAGTATTTTAAAGATGACTGGCGCTCCGCCGAAGGCAACAAAGGTCGTTTATTCGAACCGGGCCACCATTATGAATGGGCGACGCTATTGGCTTTACACGACCGCTTGACAGGACGTGATACGCTAAGTTGGCGGCGTCGTTTAATTGCCACGGCCGATAGGTTCGGACGCGACAAGGAAAGCGGGTTTGCGCATAACTCGGCCCTGCCTGATGGCGATATTCTGGATGATAAACGCCGGATCTGGCACCAACTTGAAATGTTCCGCGCGCGGGTTCTGCACCCGGAAACTGCTACACCCGGAGATGCTGACCATGTCCTGGAGAACATTCAGAAGACTTATTTTGATCGTATGCCATCTGGCACTTGGATCGACGAGACTGATGCGACCGGCCAGGTGACGTCTACCGCTATTCCAGCCAGTATCCTATATCATCTTGTCACCGCGCTTACTCCAGCGCTTCGTCTATAGGACTATTACCCGTTTGAACACGCTGATTGTTATTCCAGCCCGGCATGCATCAACGCGGTTTCCGCAGAAGCCGCTGCATCTTATCGCTGGAAAATCACTGTTGCGGCGGGTCGCGGAAATAGCTCAAGCCGCGTGCGTTGCTGCAGATAATCGCCAATATGTTATTGCCACTGACCATGCCGACATCAAAGCCCATGCCGAGGCGATGGGTGCGCCTGTGGTGATGACGGACCCTGACCTGCCTTCCGGTACAGATCGCGCGCTTGCAGCAGCCGACGCAGTCGCGCCTGATGCTGATTTTATTATTAACTTGCAAGGTGATGCGCCGTTTACACCGCCATCTTATGTCGACGAGATTATCCGGGCTGGTACGAAAGCAGCGCAAGATCTTATCACTCCAGTTGTGCAATTGAGTTGGCCCGCATTGGACGATGTGCGCGCCCGAAAGCTAGAAACACCCTTTTCTGGCACGACCTGCGTTCGCCGGGCAGATGGCGAGGCCATGTGGTTTTCCAAAACCATCCTGCCGGCAATCCGTAAGGAAGAGAAACTTCGCGCCGCCTCCGAACTGTCGCCTGTGTGGCGGCATATTGGACTATATGGCTATAAGCGCGCCGCGCTGGAACGCTTTGTCAGCTTACCGGAAGGCCATTACGAACAGCTTGAAGGCTTGGAACAGCTGCGGTTTCTGGAAAACGGCATGCGCATTCTGGCCGTAGACGTGGCCCCAGCAGCACATGCCATGTGGGGTATCGACACGCCGGAAGATGCCGCCCACGCCGAAACACTGATCGCCGCAAATGGCGAACCGTCACAGGGCTGGAGCGAGGCTTGACCCGGGTCTATATCGTTCGTCATGGTAACACATTTGACGCAGGCGACGTGGTGACGCGCGTCGGCGCGCGTACGGACTTACCGCTCTCACGCTCGGGCCATAGTCAAGCCGATAACCTGGCTGCAGCGTTTCTTGATATGGAGCCAAATGGCTTCGCGGCAGCCTATTGCAGTCCGCTGCGACGCACACGCCAAACCGCAGAAACAATATTGGCACGTACATCACAGGCCCCGGCTTTGGAGACGCTGGAATTCCTTCGCGAGGTTGATTACGGGCCTGATGAGAATCAGCCAGAAGATGTGGTCAGGGCCCGGCTAGGAGCTTCAGCATTAAACGCTTGGGACGAGGCCGCGATTGTCCCGGAGGGCTGGTTGATCAACCCTGACGCGATCCGTGAAGCATGGCGCAATCTGTTTCACACGCTTGCCGAGGCGCCGCCGCAAGGCCCGGTCCTCCTCGTCACGTCTAATGGTATCGCGAGATTTGCCTTGGCAAGCGCATCGACACCTTTGGCATCTGGGCAAAGTATCAAACTGAAAACCGGCGCATTTGGACGTTTCGATCTAGCGCCGGACGGCACACCATATATTGCCTACTGGAATATACGGCCGCAAACGACCTAACGAGATTCCCGAGCGCTTGACGCAGCGCCGGGTTTGCGACACGTGCGAGGACGCGGTAGATGCCGCATGAATGTGAGGTTTTCGAATGACGGTTCTGACACTTGAAAAGCATGGCTGGACCATCGGACCGGGGCAGCCGCTGGCGGTAATTGCCGGGCTGAACGTACTGGAAAACCTCGATCTGGCGTTAACTATCGGGAGTCAACTTAAAGACATTTGCGCACGACTTGGCTTGCCCTATGTCTTCAAGGCAAGTTTTGATAAGGCCAATCGCTCATCGATAAAATCCTATCGCGGCCCTGGTCTCGAAGACGGTCTGAAAATGCTCGCTACCGTCAAATCAGAGCTGAATGTGCCGATTTGCACCGATATACATGAGCCCGACCAGGCTGCGCAGATTTCTGCCATTGCAGATATTGTACAGATTCCGGCATTCCTGTGTCGCCAGACTGATCTGGTCGTGGCGGCGGCAAAAGCGACCGACGCAGCAGGCGGCCTTTTGCAGGTCAAGAAAGCGCAGTTTATCGCGCCATGGGACTGCAAGAATATTGTCTCGAAAATCGGCGAGGTGGCGTCCCGTGACATGGTTATCCTGTGTGAACGCGGCGCCAGTTTTGGGTATAATAATCTGGTGGTTGATCCGCTCGCCATCCCGGAAATGAAGACGCTGGGTACGCCGGTTACAATCGATGCGACACACGCCGTTCAGTTGCCGGGAGCTGACCCGCGCACAGGCGGGGCGTCTACTGGCGGACGGCGCGATGGCGTTGAGATCATCGCTAAAGCTTGCGTGGCCGCTGGCGCAGACGGCGTGTTCCTAGAATTCCATACTGATCCTGACGCGGCGCTGTGCGACGCGCCGAGTTGTCTGGATATCACGGAAGCAGACGCATTGCTTACAAGCCTGAAAGCCATCCACCAGATCGTGGCGAGCTAGAGCGAGGACCACGCCATGAAGGGCATCATTCTGGCTGGCGGCACCGGGTCACGGCTTTTTCCAGTGACCATAGGTATCTCGAAACAGCTCGTTCCGGTTTATGATAAGCCGATGATCTACTACCCGTTAAGCGTGCTGATGCTGGCGGGTCTGCGTGACATTCTCATTATATCGACGCCGCGAGATCTGCCCGCATTCGAGCGGTTGCTAGGCGACGGCGGAAAGTTCGGTATCAATATCGAGTATGCCATTCAGGAACACGCAGGTGGTTTGGCGGAAGCATTCCTCATCGGCGAAGACTTTCTGGCCGGCGGCCCGGCGGCACTGATCCTTGGGGATAATATTTTCTATGGTGCCAATCTGCGCCAGATTTGCGCTTCAGCGGCGAAGCAAACTGAAGGCGCAACAGTTTTTGCCTATAAAGTGGCGGATCCTGAGCGCTATGGCGTGGTGGAATTTGATGCCGATATGAAAGCTATTTCGATTGAAGAGAAACCAGAAGCGGCCCGTTCCAACTGGGCGGTTACGGGTCTTTATTTTTACGATTCCAAGGTTGTAGATATCGCCAAAGGGATTGAACGTTCGGCCCGGGGGGAGTTAGAAATCACCGATGTAAATCTGGCCTATCTCAAAGCTGATGCCTTGAAAGTTGAACAATTTGGACGGGGGTATGCCTGGCTAGATACAGGCACGCATGACAGCTTGCATGAAGCCTCATCCTTTGTTCGCACAATTGAACATAGACAGGGAATTAAAATTGCCTGCCCAGAGGAAATTGCCTTTGAACTAGGCTATCTGAGCGCTGATGATATCCAACATGCTGGAACACAATTAGCGAATACCGATTATGGCAAATACCTGCTTCGCCTTGTTCAGGACAAGACTAAGCGATGAATGTGCGAGATCTTGGACTTGCTGGTGTGAAAGAAATCACCCCCGATCAGTATCCGGATGAACGTGGCTATTTCTGCGAAACCTATTCAAAACGTCGGTTTCAGGAGGCTGGGCTGCCAACCCATTGGGTGCAGGATAATCAATCCTACTCAGAAGACGCATACGTATTGCGGGGCCTGCACTTCCAACGTGATCCTATGGCTCAAGACAAATTGATAAGAGTCGTAGCAGGCGCGATCTTCGACGTTGCTGTCGATATCAGAAAAGGCTCTCCGAGCTATGGCCAATGGGTTGGCGTCGATATTTCAGCCGAAGCAGGCAATCTATTGCTCGTGCCGAAGGGGTATGCACACGGATTTCTGACATTACAGCCGCGCACTATTGTGGCCTACAAAGTATCAGAATTGTACGCGCCTGACGCAGAACGCGCCGTGCGGTTTGATGATCCCGCTTTGAGTATTGAATGGCCATTAAATGGCAACCAACCACTTCTATCCAAGCGCGATCAAAGTGCACGGCCGCTTGACTCGCTCGACAACAATTTCGAATACGTTGCCTGAAGCTAGTGAAGGGAGCGTGAGATGAAAGTTCTGGTCACTGGCGGCGCAGGCTTCATCGGCTCGGCCGTATGCCGCAAACTGGTTCAGATGCCCGGTATGTCTGTGGTAAATCTCGACAAGCTGACCTATGCAGCAAGCCTGTTGTCTCTTCGTGAGCTTGAAGGTCATTCTGACTACGCATTTGAGCGAATTGACATTTGTGATGGCGACGCCGTGCTGCGTGCCATGCAAAGTCATTCTGTAGATGCTGTAATGCATCTGGCCGCCGAGAGTCATGTTGACCGATCAATCGATGCGCCAGCCGCCTTTGTGCAGACCAACATTGGCGGCACCTATGTTTTGCTTGAAGCTGCGCGGACATATTGGAATGAAACGCTGGAAAACGCCGCACATTTCCGATTCCACCATATCTCGACCGACGAAGTGTTTGGCGATCTGCCCTTTGATGGCAGTTTGTTCAATGAGGCCACACCTTATGCCCCATCATCGCCCTATTCGGCGTCGAAAGCTTCTTCAGATCATCTAGTTTGGGCGTGGCACCGAACCTATGGTCTGCCCGTGGTGATGACCAATTGCTCGAATAATTATGGGCCGTTCCAATTTCCGGAAAAGCTAATACCTCTGGTCACGCTAAATGCGTCCGAAGGTAAACCACTGCCCGTTTATGGCACCGGCAAGAATGTTCGCGACTGGTTACATGTCGACGATCATGTCGAGGCTCTGCTGGCCGTGCTTCAACGCGGCACTATTGGTGAATGTTATACAATTGGCGGCAATAGCGAGCGCACCAATCTTGGCGTTGTGGAAACGATTTGCGACTGTCTGGATGCACGCGATCCGCTACCCCAGCCAAGACGCAGCCTGATCACGCACGTCACAGATCGACCCGGACACGATCGACGCTATGCCATAGATGCAAGCAAGATTAAACGCGACCTTGGGTGGACACCATCCCGCACGTTTGAAGCTGGGCTGGCAGAAACCATAGACTGGTATCTTGCCAATCAGTGGTGGTGGCAACCGATCCGCGACAAACGCTATAATGGCAAACGACTGGGCCAGTGATGAGCATGCGCGTTCTCGTAATCGGCAAAAATGGGCAAGTGGCGCAGGCGCTCGCACGTCTGAACGGTGTCCCTGGCGCGAACATTATCTGTGTCGGCCGACCAGACTTTGATCTTGGCGCATCAGATCTTGCGACGGCTCGGTGGCTCTTAGAAAAACACCAGCCCGACATCGTCATCAACGCAGGCGCATATACGGCGGTCGACCGGGCCGAAAATGAACCCGAACTGGCCTTCGCGATTAATGCTTCTGGGGCGGGCGTTGCAGCTAAAGCAGCGGCGCTTGCAGGCCTACCTTTCATTCACCTTTCAACCGACTATGTTTTCGACGGCACTAAAACCTCTGCCTATGCCGAAGCTGACGAAACAAACCCACTGTCAATTTACGGCAAAAGCAAGCGCCAAGGGGAGATGTTAGTTGCGGCGGCAAACCCAAGGCATGTTATCTTGCGTACAAGCTGGATCTATTCGCCTTACACGTCGAACTTTGCCAAAACCATACTGCGAGTGGCTCGCGAACGCCGCAAAGTTACGGTGGTCGATGATCAAATCGGCGCACCGACTTCGGCTGCACTATTGGCTAAAACGCTTCTTGAAGTCGCCTCGAACATCTTCACTCACCCTGAAGACATGGCTTTGTACGGTTATTTTCATGCTGCGTGCGCTGGCGAGACAAGCTGGCATGGCTTTGCGCGTGAAATACTCACGACCAGCCGAGACTTTAGCGAACCAGCACCGAAGTTGGAGGCGGTATCAACCGCCGCATTTGGCGCCAAGGCGCAGCGACCATTGAATTCGCGACTTGATTGCGAAAAGCTGCGACATGTTCATGGCATATCCCTGCCACACTGGCGTGACCCGGTAGCATTGGTTGTTAGAGAGATCATTCGCGAGAATAATGCGCTCTAAATCACACCCGCTTTCAAAACATCATGCATGTGAAGAACGCCGACACATTGACCTCCATCGGTGGCAAAGAGCTGTGTAATATTGCGCGCGCTCATCAGTGAGATCGCGCTGTGGGCAAGGGAGTCTGCTTCGACTGTAATCGGGTTACGGGTCATTGCCTCATCAATGATACCGAATGCTTGATGCTCCAACACAATCCGGCGAATATCCCCATCGGTCAGAATGCCGATGAGCGATTGCTCTTCGTCAACAATGCCAACACAGCCAAGCCGCTTCTCGGAGAGAACGCGCACGGCTTCGTCAAAAGAGGTGCCTGGCGCGACGAGTGGCATATCGCTGCCATCACGCATGATCTCTGAAACTTTCATCAACATCGAGCCGAGCTTTCCGCCCGGATGAAGCGTTCGAAAATCATCTGATTGAAAGCCGCGCTGCTCCAAAAGCGCCACAGCGAGCGCATCGCCATAGGCCATCATCAGCGTCGTAGAGGTTGTCGGGGCCTGGGTAACAGCGCAAGCTTCGGGAGTATCAGGCACCAGCAATAGATGATCGCTGGCCTTGCCCAGCGCGGACTGAGCCTTTGCCGTCATGCCGATCAGGGGAATATCGAAGCGTTTTGCGTATTGCAGTAAATCGGAAAGTTCAGGCGTCTCGCCTGACCGCGAGAGTGCCAGCACGACATCACGAGACGTGATCATGCCCATGTCCCCATGCGAGGCCTCTGTGGGATGCACAAACTGTGATGGCGACCCTGTGGAAGCCAATGTCGCCGCGATTTTGCGCGCGACATGCCCCGATTTACCGACACCCGCGCAAACGATCCTGCCTTGAGTACGGGCGCAGGTCGCTACGGCATCGACAAGCGCCTCATCCAAGCCATCTGCTAGCAAGCGAAGGGCGTCGGCTTCCGCGTTCAGGACGCGGCGGGCAATCTCGATATCTTTATGGGTCAATTTCATGTCCACGTCGCTCAGACTCAAGGCGCTATCAATACTTAAGCTGCGGTTCAAGCTCTAGGCCCACTTCGAGCCGCCTTTTGTGGGGTTGATCAACGCCTTTCCTAAACCGCCCAACCCGTAAATGCCTGCCCAGTCGCGCTTTTTTGCCATGTAGGGCCCGTCAATCCGACCGGGTCGGCGGCGCAGTTAGGGTGAAGAAATTTTGCATCATGGAGCAATCAATGGATTTTAGCCCGAACCTAAACCTGCCTTTTTTATTACCTAATCAGGCGCAAAAGCATGTCACCGTAAATGAAACTTTGCTCGCCTTAGACGCCGTTTTACAGATCAGCGTAATGTCCCGCACGGAAACCACACCGCCGCTTACGCCCACAGAAAGTAGCCGCTACATACCAGCAGCTTCGGCGATCGGTGACTGGGCCGGTCTGGAAGGCCAGATTGTTTGCTTTCAGGACGGGGTGTGGCGCGCCTATACATCGCAACCGGGCTGGGTAGCATGGCTGGTAGACGAGGCGGCCCTTATTGTTTTCAATGGCTCGAACTGGGGCGCGGCTCAATCACTCGAGCAGATTGACGGCCTTGGCATCGGCACCACAGCCGATTCAATCAACCGCCTTGCCGTGCGCAGCCCAGCCAGCCTTTTTGACTACGAGATCGCGGATCACCGGCTGAACATCAATAAAGCGGCATCTACTGACACTGCGAGTCTGATTTTCCAGACAGATTATACCGGGCTTGCAGAATTCGGCCTGATTGGCGACGACAATTTCGGCATCAAAGTATCAACGGACGGAACAAATTTCATTTCAGCGCTGTTTGTGCGTGCATCGGATGGCAGTATCGGAATTGGGACATATAGCCCGGTTTCAAGGCTGCATATCACCGAGACAGATGATGCGCGCCTGACAATTGACACAGGAAATGCAGCGAGCGGGGGCGGCTTTGATATCATTAATAGCGGCGCCAGCCAAAGCTGGCGCGTGACCGGGCAAGCCGACCTGTTCAAGATCCGCGATCATACGGCTGGTCTGGATAAGTTAATGTTAAAAGCTGGCGCGTCTGGAGATGTGCTCTTGACCAATATTGGCAAGTTTGGCGTTGCAACACCGGCACCGACAGCGACGCTGCACGTTAATGGCACATTACGGATCGGACAATTTGCAACATCCGCGCTCCCTGACCCGGTTGCAAACGGGTCTGGCGCGATCTGCATGGTTTCCGATGCTGTGAACGGCCCAGGCATTGCCTATAGCGATGGCACGCATTGGCGTGCGATAAAGGATAGTGCAATCATTGTCTAACCTTGGGAAATCAAACATTTAAGTATTGGAATTCACGCAATCGTCAGCTAAGCCGAACACTCTCTGAAAAAGAACAGGACGTCTTCATATGCCCATGCACTTTGCCAAGCGCGTACTCGTGACAGGCGGCGCCGGATTTGTTGGTTCATTCCTGTGTGAAAGGCTCCTTGAAGAAGGCGCTGATGTGCTCTGCCTCGACAATTTCTTCACCGGAACAAGGTCGAACATCATTCACTTGCTGTCTAATCCGCATTTCGAGTTGATGCGCCATGATGTGACATTCCCCCTCTATGTTGAAGTCGATGAGATTTACAATCTGGCCTGCCCGGCAAGCCCTGTTCACTATCAGTACGACCCGGTGCAGACGACGAAAACATCGGTTCACGGGGCAATTAACGTGCTTGGACTGGCAAAACGTACCGGCGCAAAAGTGTTACAGGCTTCGACCAGCGAAATTTATGGTGATCCAGCCGTGCACCCGCAAACCGAAGACTATTGGGGCAATGTGAATACAATCGGCCCGCGGTCTTGCTATGATGAAGGCAAGCGCTGCGCTGAGACGCTTTTCTTTGACTATCATCGCCAGCACAAATTGCGCATCAAGGTCGCCCGCATCTTCAATACGTATGGCCCACGCATGCATCCCAATGATGGCCGCGTCGTATCAAACTTCATCATGCAGGCCCTGCGCGGTGATGACATCACAGTTTATGGCGATGGCGAACAGACTCGCAGCTTCTGCTATGTCAGCGACCTTGTCGAAGGTTTGGTGAAACTGATGAACTCTTCGGATGAGATTACCGGACCGATCAATCTTGGCAATCCTGGTGAATTCACCATTAAGGAACTGGCTGAAACAGTTATCGATCTGACGGGGTCTAAGTCCACGCTGATCCATAAACCTTTGCCGCAAGATGACCCGAAACAAAGACGGCCCGATATAACACGTGCCAAGGCCCAGCTCGGATGGGAGCCGACCATACCACTTCGCGATGGTCTGCAAAAAGCCATCCCCTATTTTGCCGGTCTGATTGGTGAAATGGCAGAGCAGACACTATGAACACTGCAAATAGAAAGCCGATTGTATCAGCGCCAATAAAGCACCGTATCATTGAAATGATAGGTCTATCGGCGTGCTTCGGGGCTCTATTCCTGCTAATTAATTTTATCCATTTCAGAACCCTTCCCATCAGCGTCATCCTTTATGCCTGCATCTGGGACATGTTCCTGACATTAGCGATCGCGTGCGCTGTATATTGGTTTTTCTATCGGCGCTTCACACGGCTACTCGCCACTGAGTTTTCGCTCGTAATCGCTGTATCGAGTCTGCTTGTGATGCTTTACGCCGTTATGGGACCGACAGTTATCGATCGATCGCTTTCGATTTACATTGTTGAGAAAATCGATCATCGCGGCGGCGCTGTGGCCGAAGCTGCTATGCCTAAAATTATTCTGACAGAATTTATGCAGGAATACCGGGTTTCCGATGTCAGAATGACAGAGCAGGTTACCAGCGGTACCGTCAAAATCGAAAATGGCTGTATTCGGCTGACATCGCGCGGGAAACGTCTTGCAGGTATTACGCGCTTTTACCGCAACAACTTTCTTCCCAAATTACGGCAAGTCGGCGAGGAGGTTACCAGCGATTTGACCGACCCCTATCGAGATACCCCGGTTCTGGTACCGTTCCAATGTCCAACAGATACTCTCACGGAGGCCTTACAATGACAGCGAAGGCGACTGAGCAAACGCTAGATTATATTGGCGATGAATTGGAACTGTTTGAGCACGCGCACAATTGGAAGGATTATTTCGCCAACAAGTTACAGACTTTCATCAGCGGTGATGTCGCAGAAGTTGGCGCAGGTCTTGGCGGAACAACAGCTATTTTGTGCGCCGGCACCGAAGACAGTTGGACATGCTTGGAACCAGACTCGGAGCTGTGCAAGGATATTGTGAGCAAAGTTGCGGCAGGAACGCTCCCCGGAAATGTCGAGCCAGTGGTCGCCACGCTGGAAAATTTTGATCCTGAAGCGAAATTTGACACGATCATGTACATCGACGTGCTCGAACATATCGAGGGTGACAAAGCCGAAGCAGATTTGGCGGCATCACGGCTGAAACCAGGTGGAAGATTGATCGTCCTAGCGCCCGCTCACCAATCTTTGTACACGCCTTTCGACAAGGCGATTGGCCATTATAGACGCTATTCAAAAGCTAGCTTAAAGGCTTTGAATCCAGCTGGCCTTGAACTCGAAACCAGCTTCTATCTGGATAGTGTCGGCCTGCTTGCCTCGCTTGCTAATAAGCTATTTCTTCAGCAATCGAGCCCAAGACTGTCGCAAATCAAGTTCTGGGATAATGTCATTATTCCGGTGTCGAAAGTCTTGGACCCATTGCTGATGCGAAGTCTTGGCAAGACGGTTATCGCTGTGTGGAAAAAATAGCCTGATCCGTGGGTTACGCGGATGGGCGAAAGGTCCAGAATTTATGCAATAGATAACTGGCAGGCGGATAGAACAGAATGCCTGCGAGCAGTGTTATGCGAGGCGCAACACCCAAATGGTCTAGTATCCAAACTAGTGCGGTATGCAGTACGACGATAATTATTGTTGCAATGACAAACCTTGGGGCAGAGCGTTTATGATCACCACGAATTCTGAAGGTGAATATTTTCTGCGCTGCATATGAAAAAACCAAGCTGACGATACTGCCCAGAACATGTGCCCAGAACGCCGACCATCCAGACCAAAGTCCACCATAAGCAAATATCGCGTATATCGCTGTGCCCGCCAAGCCCACGCATGCGAACCGAGCCGTTTCCATGGCACGCTGGCGCACTTCGGGAGATCGCCAGTCTATCAATTTGTATTTGTCGAGAATGTTATTGTCTTTACAGCACTCAAATAGTCATCAAGAAGGCGGGAAGGTAGCGCAGCGGCGCGATCTCGATTGGCGAGCAAAGACAGGATACTAAGAAAACCCGTAAACATCGCGATCGCCAATAATGTCAATAAGAACATGATCAGATAGGTTGCATAGCCCGGTACAAAAATTGTCGTTGTCAACCTGATGCCAATAATCCCAAATACGCCGATTCCCACACACACCGATACGATCACCAAAAATGACATGATGCGACCAATAACAACATCATTAAAGACGGATATTGCGCTAAACCCGTGTAACATAAGGGACGTAAAATTCATTTTTGACTCGCCAAAATAGCGTTTGCCACGATCCGTTTCCACAAATTTGATTGGGATACGCCCCTTAAGCATGGTCGCCGCGAAATTGATCCAAATACCGCTTGCAAAAATGACGTTGGGCAAGCGTTTCATAGGTATCAATGAGAAATTGCCGAAGGAAATTGACTTGCCTGTAAGCATAGCGAAAACCAATTTATATATCTGATAGAAAATCTTAAACCCAAAACCCTCAGAGCGTCGCTTGCGCTGAGCTACAATGATGGCGCCTTGGTCGGCTTCATGCGCCGCGATCATGTCGGGAATGTTTTCAGGCAAGTCTTCGCCATCGCTATCCATAACGATCGTCAAGGTAACATCTAGTTCCCGATGCACATAAGCGAGGCCTAGCGCAATCGCACGCTGATGGCCTTGATTTGCCTTCAAGCCAAGCACTTTGACTTCCGCGATAGAACCTGCATCCGAACCAATTTGGGGCATGGAAACTTCAATGGACCCATCATCGACAGCGATCACGGTGATGTGGTAGCTTTTAGCGAGAGGCGGCAACTCATTCAGCCTATTGACCAATTCGTTGAGGCTCTCCCAATCATTGAGAACGGGCGTTACGATTGCGATTTGGTTCATTGGAGAGGTTCACCTGCTTTGGTTGAAAGTTGCCTTTGATAAACGTCATTCGATAGCTATTGTGATGGTCTGAACTCAATGTGACCGAAACCTTCGATGGAAATTCTAGGCTTTCCCGCGCATTAATGCGTTGCTCAAGAGGTGGCAAATGCATGGCAGATTTGAATATCAGATGCTGCCGGCTCGATATTTGTTTTCACAGCCTCACATGAGGACGCCGGAATAGATATACCGAATTCTGACTGAAGCTCAGGACCAATAGCGTCGCCCCTCATCAAAACTCGAATGGGACCCTTATGGTCTTGGATGCGGCGAATAGTTTCATCATAGAATTTGTAGCCGCGTGCCTGCAGCGTCATCTGAGAAATACCGACAAAAGATAGGTCTGAAGCAGGAATAAATGGCGCAATATAACTATTGGGTGGTCCGGCCAGCAAAAACAGCGACCCATCCGGCACATCGGGAATCTCAAACTCATAGCTCTTAACAGAGAACGGTATTCTGCCCCATTCTGGATAGTGCGTAACTGATTGCGCGAACATGAAAGCCAGGCCAGCAGCAATAAGACCTATTTGATCGCGCGCACCTTTTAAACCTGAGACGACGCATGCGATGAACAAAATGATCATGCTTGCCGCTATCCCTTCCGTAGCAACAGCGTAGCGAAGGTAGGAGAATTGTATGATCCAAATCACGTATGATGAGATACCAAAGACAAACAGGAATCGCATTATACTTGATTGCTTGAGTCTGTTCCAGAAGATGGTGATCAAACCAATCACGCAAACAAGATATATCGCCAATCTGGGGTCACGCATAAAGGGTTCAGTAACACTTACAGACGGAGTTGCCGCCCAGTTGAAGGGGTATGCAACCCATTCCGCGAGGCTCTCCGGGAAAAATCTCACGTCCTTAAAATCCATCTCAGGATACCAAGGTGATTTGAAAATCGAGTTATATAAAGGGAAAATCGGACTCTCGAATCGGTCATATAAGTACATCCCCCACGCCCCATATAGCACGAGCAATCCAACACCCCAGGCAATACAAAACACGAGGATAGGCTTGATGCTTCTGGATACCCCATAAGCGAATAGCAAGGCGATCACGAAAGCAGGCGCGAACACAAAGGCCGTTAGCTTCAACCCTGCCGCGGCGCCGAGCAACCCGCCTGCGCACGCGAAAGGCCAATATGAGAACTCTTTTCGAGGGAGCGTTCGTACAACGACAAATACTCCTAACAGGACAAGCAAGCCTTGCTGTATTTCGTTAAACGTCGTTGCCGACTGAGACAGTGTACCAGCAGCTGTACACCCCAAGAGTGTTGCGAAAATAGGATACAGGAAATGGTTGGTATTCCGGGCATAGCGTTCCGGCGTAAACGTACTGACAAATAGCCTCTGGTTAATTTTCCAGAGCACGAAAGCATATGCTGCAAAATACATGGATTGCAGAATTGATGCCGCTTGAAGACCAAAAGACCGTACAGTCCAGTAATAGGGAACATCGAGCAATGGATTAAACAGCGATTGCAGATTCGCCGGGGCGAGATCACTGTCAAAACGACCATCCAAAAACGCAAACCCTAGATATAAATGGTAGTTTCTCAGATCCCAATTAGCATCGTGTCCGTAAAACATCGTTACAATGACGGCTGCTAAGATACAAATTAGCATCGAAATAATGTTGACTCTGCGCGGAGAGACAATTGGATTTGCCCGAAGCCATGACGTTATTAATGACATTACCACTAAATTCTCTCCTCTAGCTCACAAATTTTGTGCGCTGGTCAATTGGGGCGAAATGTTATGCCGTCTACACTTCCGATAGCCATATGAGCAAATATGAAATGTCGCAAATTGTCATTGTCAGAAATTACTTGGTGCTTTTTCTTGTGTAGCGTGAACACTAAATGAGCCTGCTATATCAAGTACATACTCTCCAAGTTCCGGGGACTAGCTTTGACACTTCATATCAATGCGAATGTATTAAATTCCATTCCCATAATGCAAATGCTCTTCGTCAAGACTTTTTTCCATGATATTTCATCCAAAAACTGGTTTACCAAACGCCTGAGACTATTCATTTAGCTCGTCAACCAAAACAGTTGAATACTCAAGGCTGAACCGCCCCGGTAACCTCGGAGGCTATTTGGTTGGGGTCATGCAGCGATAGCG
>CAYGPE010000035.1:0-28330 GCA_964351695.1 uncultured Hyphomonas sp.
ATGGTCGGAGCGAGAGGATTCGAACCTCCGACCCCCTGGTCCCAAACCAGGTGCGCTACCAGGCTGCGCCACGCTCCGGCCTCCCGGTATACTGTCGGTTTTAGGCTTCGCAACCCTAAATATTCGCTGTTAGCAGTACAGAATTTGTCGCAGCCAAGCCAAGCATGCGAACTCATAAATGCGAGGCTTGTTTAGTCCGTCTCGCTAGCGTTCCCGAAGATCGGATGAACAATCGTATCACCCGCATTCAGGCCCAGTGTTTTGGCGAGGCCGCCCTGTATTTCCAAAACGCCTTTAACTGGAACACCGGGCGAAATCGTTCGTAATGATCCCGGCACTGCATTATGCGCAATCATTTCGACGCGCCCCTCGGTATCAACAAATAGCATATCCAGCGAAATCAGCGTGTTCTTCATATACATGGCAGGTTCACGCGGCTGCCCAAAATCGAACAACATACCCTTGTCAGCATCTAGGCTTTCGCGATTCATCAAGCCATAGCTGGTCTCTTCATCATCGTCGGCCACTTCGACCGTGAATGTATGCTCGGTTTCTCCGCTGACAATCGTCAATGGTGTGACAAGCATTGGATCTGCAAACGCGGCTGGCGCGAGAAAAACGGAAAGCGCCGCGAGGGCTGAAAGCAAGTTTTTGATCATTCCCAACCTCTAGCCGCGCACGGCTGGCGTGGCAATTGGCGCGTTTCACATACCGCCAGAATTTCGGATCAAGACGACATTACTGCCCTTTTTACCCTGCCCTGTGACGACTTCTAACTGCACGCCTGTTTCCAGCAAATCCAAGCCCGCTTTGCGCATAACCGAGATATGGATAAAGATATCCTCATCGCTGCCCGGACGGTTCACGAAACCAAATCCCTTGGCATTGTTAAACCATTTCACCGTCACCGGTTCGTAAGCTATAGCCTCGCCCATATCTTTCGCGACGGCTGCGCGCGGGCGATCCATTTCGAGAATAGACTGGACTTGCCAGCCCTTGTCGCGGCGCACCACATCACAGACAATGCGCGCGCCTTCGTCAGCTGTATGCTCGCCAAAGGTGCGCAAACACGAGACGTGCAGCATCACATCGCCAGAGAACACGACGCCCTCAGCCGATTCGGGAACGATGAAGCCGTACCCTTTCGCGAAATCAAACCACTTGACGTGACCAGTGACACGAATGCCGGGTTCATCTTGCCCCATATTTACCTGTTCAGTTGCCGTACTCACACGCTGCAACCCCCTCAACCACCAATTAACCCTAACAAAACCGGACTGTCACCTAAGTGTAACCGTGGAAATGACAAAAAAATGGCAGTGTGGGAAAAGTGGCACTCCCTAGGGGAATCGAACCCCTCTTTCCAGGTTGAAAACCTGGCGTCCTAACCGATAGACGAAGGGAGCGCACGGTTCGAACGGGCGATATAGCGGCGTCATTTCGCGGTTGCAAGCGTATTTACGCGGCCGCGCGCGTTTTTTGCAGCACGTTTAGCCGCACCTTGCGGTCCGGCCATTGGCTGACATGTTGAGGTAGGCGCAAGGCGGTCAGGAACTATCCTTGAAGGGCGGAGCAGCCCGAAAAACCACCCGCACCCAGCGCCAGATAAGCCGCCGCCCACAAGCCATGAAGCGGCCCATCCAATAGTGGACCGCGCTGAGATGCGCTTCGCCAGAGGCATCATGCATCGGCGTCCAGTGCTCGCGGTAGAGCTTGCGCTGGCGGCTCATCCAGGCGCGTAGGTCGCGTTTGTCATCGCTGAGCGCGACCACATGCACGCGGCCATCGGCGGCGATCTCATAGATCAATTCGCGATCCACCGCCTCAGCCCAGCCGCGCAGCCAGAACAATTGCCACCACACCCACGGCCAGAAATAGACCGGAACATGCGCAACTTGGCCAAGGGTAAAGCGGATCTCCATAGGCCGGGAGTATAGACCCGTTTGAAGTGGTGTCGGACAGGCAACCAGTTTTGCCTGTCTTTTCAAGGCGCATGGTCGGGAAGGACGCCTGCTTTCGGCGTCGTAGGGGGCATTGACCCAGCGACTTAATACGCCCTGAATTGGACACTCAATTGATATCTAGGTGAACGCCCAATGCAGAACATTGAGGCCCCAATCGCGAATAACCCGCTGGTAAGCCTTTAAAGGTGAGGCTTGCCGTTGCCTGTTTCCAAATATGATTTCAAGCTATCCAGGAAGAAGAAATCCCACCCCGCCTCGCATATGTCGTAACATTCTAGGTTGGGGGCCAACCCTTGGTGGGTGAACACAATTAGGCTCTCTGCGCCGTTCGCAGTTATTTCAAACCTCATCACAGTGCCGAGCCATTCTGTCCGGATCGATTCCGGTAAACCATCATGCAAATGGTAGGCACCCACGCATTCGTGTTCCACCAAACGGTTTGGCTCCAATGTGATTGGGCGAAATGTCCATGACGACTCTTTTGGTGGAAATCGAAATGTGGCTATATCCCCCGTCCTAGACAATGAGGCGCCGGGATCAGTCCACCAATTCCCAAAACCGCTTGTAACCGCCTCGTACACTTGTTTCGGTGGCGCCAAAACATCCAGCGTGCGCCGGTAATCAGAGTTTGTCATATGTAGGCCTCCTGAACAGCAAACTTCGACTTTGGAGACAACGTGGATTTCAAAGTATATTTCCACAAGTAGGCAATATTTTCGTATATAGTACTGTTTTCGATACTTAAGAGGTACAGATGACAGAAAATTCAGAGCAAAACTCGGTGTTTGTATCGCCAGAGAGTGCGATGTGCCCCATGCCAAAAATCGCAAAATTGATTGGCGGGAAATGGAAGCTCATCATTTTACAGGTCCTGATTTTTCAAGGGATGAAACGATTCAATGAGTTGCGCCGACAACTCGGCTCGATCACGCAAACAATGCTGACCAACCAATTGCGTGCACTCGAGGCAGATGGCCTCGTGAGCCGGAAAGTCTATGCTGAAGTCCCTCCACGCGTTGAGTATAGAGCAACGGCCAGAGCCAAAGCGCTAGAACCAATGTTCAAGGAGATGCACGATTGGTGGGTCGATCACGCTTCATGAGGTATCAATGGGTGAGGCAACGGCTGCATGGTCCGATCTGGTTATGTGCGCTTCACGCAGAATGAAATTGTACGGCAAGCGGCTTAAAATCGCCCCATCTAAGCCCCTGAGTTCAGCCCATCTCTCAACCCGCCCTTGCACACATCACTGCCGCAGCATATCTCGGCTGATGATCACGCGCATGATCTCGTTGGTGCCTTCGAGGATCTGGTGGACGCGCAGGTCGCGGACGATTTGTTCGACCCCATAATCGGCGAGGTAGCCATAGCCGCCAAAGATTTGCAGCGCGTCATTGGCGACTTTGAAGCCGGTATCGGTGACGAAGCGTTTGGCCATGGCGCACCAGCGGGTCGCGTCTGGCGCTTTGGCGTCGAGTTTTGTTGCGGCTTCATAGAGCATGACGCGGGCGGCCTGTAGCTCGGTTTCCATATCGGCGAGCTTGAACTGGGTTGCCTGAAAGTCAGCAATACGTTTGTCAAACTGTTTGCGCTCGAGTGCATACTCGACGGCCTTGTCCAAGGCCCGCTGCGCGCCGCCGAGGGAACAAGCCGCGATATTCAGCCGCCCGCCGTCTAGCCCCTTCATGGCAAAGCGAAAGCCCTGCCCTTCATCGCCGATCCGGTTTGCTGCAGGAATTTTTACATTATCCAGAATGACTTGCCGCGTTGGCTGGCTATTCCAGCCCATCTTCTTCTCATTGGCACCAAAGCTCAGCCCCGGCGCATCCAGAGGCACAATGAAAGCCGAAACGCCCGACGCGCCATTGTCGCTGGTCTTGGCCATCAGGACATAGACATCAGAGACCCCGGCGCCAGAAATGAACTGCTTTGAGCCGGTGAGGACATAGGCGTCACCCTCACGCACCGCGCGCGTTTTCATGGCGGCGGCATCGGAGCCCGACCCCGGTTCGGTCAGGCAATAGCTGGCGAGCAGGTCCATACGTGTTAGTTTTGTCACCCAGTCGGTCCGTTGCTCAGCGCTGCCGAACGTATCGATCATCCATGTCGCCATGTTGTGAATTGAAATGAACGCTGCAGTTGAGACGTCGCCATAGGAGAGTTGTTCAAAAATCAGCACGGCATCCAGCCGCGACAGCGCCGAACCGCCGCCCGCCTCGCTTGTATAAATGCCCGCAAAACCGAGTTCAGCGGCATCCTTGATGACGTCCACGGGGAAATGTTTGCGCGCATCCCAGTCGTTTGTATGCGGCGCGAGACGGTCTGCAGCATAGCGTTTTGCCATGTCCTGGATCATCACCTGCTCGTCGCTTAGTCTTGAAGGCATTGGCTTTTTGCTCCGGAGTGGTCTATTTCCGTTCTGTCATGCCATAGGAGCGCGCTTGGTCAATGCGTCAGATGCCAGAGAGATATTTCATAACGCTGCTGTCAGAACCTGACATACCGGCGTTAATGGCGACGGACCGCGCCGCCTCGCGCATGTTTGAAGACACTGACCTTATCAGCCAGGAAGCGCTGTTCGATAATGTCCCGCGCCATGTGTTTGAAGAGGCCATGATAAATGATCATGTGCTGGTTGCGCGTCGTCCGGACGGGTTCCCTATTGGTTTTGCCCTGACAAGTTTGCGGGGTGACGGTCTATATCTGGATCAGATCAGCGTGCATCCTGATCATGGCCAGCAGGGCATCGGAACGGCGCTGATGGTTCACGTGCTTGAAGATGCTGAAGCCCGGCAGCTGCCCTACGTGACCCTTTCGACATTTCGCAATGTGCCATGGAATGCGCCTTTCTATGCCTCGATGGGATTTCGAGAAATACATCGCAACAAGTTCGACCCGTTCATGTTCGAGATTGAAGAGGCCCAGCGCCCGGTCATGGATATTAGCGCCCGTTGTTTCATGCGCAGGAAAGTCCGCGGGTCGCTGTTTCGTTTCGGTAAGCGCCGCAAGGAAGTGGCATGAGCGAGCTAAAGCTTGCCGTAAATACCAGCGTCGATCGCCACTCTGATATCGCAACATTTCAGACGCGTGGCCGCGCTCAGGCGCGCGCTTTCCTGACCGACAGCGCTGCGCGGAACTTGATCTCTGTGATTGAAGCGCAAGAGACGTGGAACGCGGTCTTCGACAGAGCCGGCCAAAACGTTGACCTCAACGCGAATGCGCTTTCAGCTCTCAGCGTTGAGCAAATGCGCGGCCTGCTGGGTCACGTAAACCAGACAGCCTCGTCTGGGTTTCAGTACTTCTTCGCAAATATTCCGCTCTATGACATCTACCATTCCGGCCGCAAGGTCGATCCGGCGCTGCGCAAACTGTATGAATTTATCAATGGTGAGGCCTTTCTTGCGGCCTGCCGCGCGTTGACCGGGTTTTCCAATATCAGCTTTGCGGATGCGCAAATTACACGCTATGGCCCCGGCCAGTTCCTCACGCGCCATGACGATAATGTCGAAGGCAAAAATCGTCTGGCCGCGTATGTTTTAAACCTGACTGAGACATGGCGCAGTGAATGGGGCGGTGCCCTCGAATTCTATGATGCTGAAGGCAATATTGAGCAGGGTTTCACGCCCGCGTTCAACACATTGAATCTATTTGCTGTACCCCAGACCCACGCCGTGACCTATGTGACACCCTTCGCACAAGCTTATCGTTATGCCATCACAGGATGGCTACGGGGCGGCGAAGATCCAAAAGGCTCCTAGAGACATTCCGCTATGACGACACCCTTTCCTCAATCCTTCCCCGCAACGCGGTTGCGCCGCCTGCGCCAAGCGCCGTGTATCCGCACGCTGACGGCCGAGAATATTCTGACCCCTGCAGACCTGATCTGGTCAATTGTCGTCCATGATGGTGAGACACCGCGGATTCCAGTTGAGGCTATGCCGGGCGTGGAACGCTTTAACGTACAAGAAGCCGCCGCCGCAGCCAAGCGCGCTGAAAAGCTCGGCATCCCTGCCATAGCGATCTTTCCCCATATAAATCCAAAGCTCAAAGATGAAGACGGCCGCGAAAGCCTGAATCCAAACGGGCTGATACCAACCGCGATCAAGGCGATGAAAGATGCCGCGCCGGGTGTCGGGATTATTTGCGACGTCGCGCTCGACCCTTTCACCAGCCATGGCCATGACGGCTTGATCGACGAGGCAGGCTATGTCCTGAATGATGAGACGACGGCTATTTTGACCGCACAAGCCCTTGTGCAGGCTGAGGCGGGCGCTGACGTCATCGCACCGTCAGATATGATGGATGGCCGTATTGGCGCGATCCGGCAGGCGCTTGAGGGCGAGGGCTTCACCAACACGCTGATCCTGTCTTATGCGGCGAAATATGCGAGCGGCTTTTACGGCCCGTATCGTGAGGCCATTGGTTCCGCCGCCGCCCTGATTGGCGACAAGAAGACCTATCAGCAAGACCCGGCCAATAGCGACGAAAGCCTGCGCGAAGTGGCGATGGATATAGCTGAGGGCGCAGACATGGTGATGGTCAAGCCGGGCCTGCCCTATCTCGATATTGTCCGCCGTGTGTCCGAGACCTTCGCCATCCCGACCTTGGCGTTTCAGGTTTCCGGCGAATACGCCATGATACAGGCCGCCGCACAGAATGGCTGGATCGATGGAGACCGCGTGATGATGGAAACCCTGCTCAGCTTCAAGCGCGCAGGCGCCAGCGGTGTTGTCACCTATTTTGCCGAAAAAGCGGCGCAAAAGCTCGCTTAATCAACCGGTAAATCAAACTTCATCGGAATGGTTTGAAAGCCCCAATTGCGTAGCGGGTTCTTGGTCTCCCAGACCCACACAACCATATCCGTCCCGTCAGCCAAATCACTGATCGGAAACGCCTCGGTCTTGCCGCGCCCCACTTTGCCAGACATCTCACGCGCGTCATCTGAGACCGAGACTGCCAGTGTCGCGCCTTGCGCCAGCGTACCAACCGCTGCTCCATCAACAAAAACCTCAAGATCGCGCGCCTGCGCATACGGCCCCGGTTTACGCGTCACATTCAGTGTTTTCATCACTAGCACCTTCCAGCATCAACTCTGTCACTCGCCCTAGCGTCGATAGTAATCGATGCAAAGCCTGAAACGCTACGCATCCCAAGTTTCATAATTTTTGCGCATATAGGCGACACTATCCAGAACAATTTCTTCCAGAACGTCCATGTCTACATCGTCCAGCTTATTGATATAGAGACATGATTTGCCGAGCTTGTGCTTGCCGAGACGCGCGAGTTTTCCTGCATCTGCTCAGATCGGTAGCCCGGCAGGACATAGATAGTCAGATTGGCTTTGCGCGGCGAAAACCCGGTGATCATGAACTCACCTTCGCGCCCACTTTCATACTTATAGTGATAGCGCCCGTAGCCGATGATACTCGGTCCCCACATGACTGGTTTCAGGCCTGTGACACGATCAAAGAAAGCCAGTAGTTTTTTGGCGTCTTGTTGCTTCTTCTCCGGCTCAACGGACGCGATGAACTCTTTCGGCTTAACCGCCGTGGCTTTAGTTTTGTTTTCCGATTTTGCCATGAATCCAGTCCTCCGGACCAAAACCTAGCCGATTGACACAGTCGATCCAAGGTCGAGGAAAATGATCAGCGCGATGGCCACAGCCAGAAACGCCGCTGACAAGCCAAAATTGATGGCCATCGCCCTGTCAGCGCCCTGTCTCTCCAGCCATGTTCGTGGCCGAATGCGGCGCAGGCGAAAGACCAGCAATGCAGAGAAGACGAGGCACGCGATATTCAGCGCCAAGAGCAGGCCAGCGCGCAAGGCGAGCGTCCACTCGCCTGCGCCGATAAACAGGCCAATAGCTGCCCCCGGTGGAAGCAATGCTGCGGCCACCATCACGCCCACGAGAACAGCAGATTGCCCGCGCGCCATAGACAGCGCGGCCGCACTTCCCGCCGCGATCGCAAGGGCAACACCATCCAGACGCACTTCGGCGCGAGACACCAACTCGCGGCTTTGCAGATCAATTGGCATTACAATTGAGAGCAATATCGCACTGATCAAAGCCACGCTGATCCCCACAGCCAGTGTTTTACCCGAGCCGACCAATAGTTTTTCATCGCCTAGCGCCGCGCCGAGTGAAAACCCCAGAATAGGCCCAAGCAGGGGAGCAATCACCATGGCCCCGATTACGCCGGCGACGCTATTGGAATTCAGCCCGACCGCCGCAACTATGGTCGACAAGACTACGAAAATCAGAAAATCGCGATCCAGTTTAGCGCCGGCGGCGACATCATCATAAATTTCTTCGCGCGTCGCTTGCTGGCGTCGCCCTGCCTTTTTAGTATCTGGCTCTAGCGCTTCGGGTTTCGGAACCGTCGCTTCAACGGGCAGCAAACTTATGCGCCAGTCTCTTTCGCCCTCGAGGCAAGACTGCAAATTATCCATCAGGCTTTGGCCGCTGCCATCGCGAACTAGAACCGTTATCAGCTTGCGGTCACGTTGCTCCAACTGGGTCACGAAAAAATCCACCGGATCTGAAGCTTTGACTGCCCGCAGCACCGTTTCAAACGTTTCGCCCTCGCGTAAATGGACCTCCAGTCGCCGCATCGTTTAGCCCTCCTTGGACGTCAATCGAGCCAGCAAGCTGCTTGTATCCCAGCGTTCACCGCCCATGGCCTGAATTTCTGCGTAAAACTGATCGACCAAAGCTGTTACGGGTAAGCTCGCTCCGTTGTCGCGAGCTGTTTCCATCGCGATCCGCAAGTCCTTGCGCATCCAATCAACGGCAAAGCCGTGCTCATACGCGCCGTCGCGCATGGTTTCCCAGCGATTATCCATCTGCCAGCTTTGGGCTGCGCCGCCGCCAATGGCGGCAATGACTTTAGCGATATCCAGACCGGCGGCTTCAGCAAAATGCAATCCCTCAGCCAGACCTTGCACCAGCCCAGCGATACAGATTTGATTGACCGATTTGGCCAATTGACCACTGCCGCTATCTCCGATCAGCGTCATCGTCTTACCATAGGCCGACATGACAGGTTTAGCCTGATTGAACGCCTCCAGGTCTCCGCCGCACATGATCGTCAGGGCGCCATTTTCTGCGCCTGCCTGCCCGCCCGAAATCGGCGCATCAATGAAAGAGGCCCCTTTGACGCCGGATCGCGCATGAAGGCGGCGCGCCAGCCCGGCCGATGCCGTCGTATGATCGACAATGGTCATGCCGCGACCGATTGCAGGCTCCATGGCTGTGAAAACGGCTTCAACATCGGGATCATCGCCGAGGCAAAGGAATACAAACTCAGCCCCCGAAATAGATTGCTCAGGGCTATCGGAAGCCTTCCCACCATTTTGAGCAGCCCAGTCCCCAGCCTTACTTTTGGTTCTGTTCCAAACCGTGACCTCATGACCCGCTTTGGTCAGGTGCCCAGCCATTGGGAAGCCCATCACGCCAAGGCCCAGAAAAGCTGTTTTAGCCATGCGAATCTCCGATCAAACACTGCACTCAATCAGATAGAACAAATTTCATCTAAATCGCACCCCTTTGCCTCAATCGATATTCACCCTGATGGCGTACACCCAACTCTCGGCCAGAACGGTCAGAAGAGAGAGAAATGGCATACGCACATGCATCTCGGCGCAATAAGGGCAGAAGGCCCGGCGCGCCCGCTCGCAAGATGGGCACCTGGAAGCTAGCCTACGCTGACTTCCTGACGGCGCTGTGTGCCTTTTTCCTTGTGATGTGGATTGTTCACGGGGTCTCGTCTGACGACAAGGCAGAGCTGGCTCGCCAGTTCAGTGGAGAAACGACAGTAACAGCCGCATTGGCTGCCGCGCCAGATACAACCGCGATGCAACTTGCAGAGCGCCTGCGCAACGATCCCGGTCTTCTCGCTTTCGGATCCAGTGTCGCGATTTCAGCCGAACCAAAGATCGTCCGCATCGACCTGACGGATATGGCGACACGTCCCTTGTTCGAAACGGGTGATGGTACGCTGAACGCAACCGGGGAAGCACTGACTGAGGCTACGGGAAGCCTGTTAGCTAGTCTTCCATTCACCGTGATGATTGAAGGGCATACCGACGCTAATCCGAGCCTGACAGAGGGATATTCAAACTGGGAACTGTCGACAGATCGCGCAAATTCAGCGCGCCGAATTCTCGAATCAGTCGGCGTTGATCCGCGGCGGATTCGCGCCGTAAGTGGTCTCGCAGATACACGGCCGCTTATTGCAGCATTGCCTGAAGCCCCAGCCAATCGGCGCATTTCAATTGTTCTGGTCATAAGCGGCGAGACAGCGTAGAAAAACTGTTCTTATAGAAACGTTTATCGCAGCTCAGCACGGGACATTCATGACCATAGAGATCATGGCACATTGGCCAATGTGGGCCAGCCTCTTCGCCGTTTTGGTGACGATTGTGTGCTATATGCTTGATCGTTGGTCGATGGAGCTGGTGTCCATCACGGTGATCGCCGCATTGCTTCTGATTTTTTCGCTCCCGGGAGCCACAGACACAGCTGGCGAGGCCATCTCAGCGACCGACCTTTTAGCCGGATTTTCCAATCCAGCCCTGATCACGATCATGGCGCTCCTGGTCGTCGGGCAAGGCCTGTTCCAGACAGGTGCCCTGGAAGGCCCAACCAAGGCGCTCGTCCGCTCCTATGATGTCCGCCCGCGCCTGACCCTTGTTGCTGCTTTCCTCGCCGTATTTATTACCAGCGCTTTTACCAATAATACGCCTGTCGTGATCATGTTCCTGCCGATCATGTCCGCGATTGCGGCCCGCATGGGGGCATCGACATCACGGCTGATGATGCCTCTCAGCTTCATGTCGATCTTTGCTGGCATGACAACGCTGATCGGTACATCGACCAACCTGCTGGCGGCTGATGCCTATGATCGCCTTACGCCTTATGAGCTAGGCTTCTTTGACCAGTCCGTTTTTGGCCTCATTCTCGCGGGTGTTGGGATCGTCTACATCGCCATTGCATCGCGTGTCCTGCTGCCTGAGCGGGAAGGCTTTGCCGATACGATGATTGCATCCGGTAAACAGTTCGTTGCCCAGTTTGATGTCACGCCGGGACATTTCCTCGCGGGAAAAACAGCTGTCGCAGGTATGTTCCCGGAATTGAAGGACATGACTGTCCGTATGGTTCAGCGGGGCGAGAAAGCCATCCTTCCACCCTACGACAATGTGACCCTAATACCCGGAGATCTAGTGATTGTCGCAGCAACGCGCAGCGCGCTGACAGAACTTCTCTCCGGTAAGCCTGCCATGCTCAACGATATCTGGCGCAGTGGCCAGTTTGAGCCGGACGACGAAAACGGCGACAGCCCACTTGGTCTCGTCGAAGCGGTCATCGCACCGGGCTCGCGGATGACGGGTCGCACGGTTGAAATGCTCGGGTTCCGGCGTCTTACCTCCGCTGTGACGCTCGGTATTCAGCGACGTAGCCGGATGATCCGCACCAAACTCGGTCAAATCCGGCTTGAGGCGGGCGACACACTGCTCTTATGCGGCCCGGTCAGCGCCTTTCGTAGCCTGCGCGCCAGTCGTGACCTCATCTTGCTGGAATGGTCGCAGAGTGAGTTTCCGACCACGACTAAAGCCCTCCTCGCCCGCCTCATCACGCTTCTAATGGTCGTTGCTGCGGCAACGGGTCTGGCCAGTATCACCCTTGCAGCCGTAACCGCGGCTACCGCTATGATCCTCTTGCAATGCCTCAACCATCGTCAGGCAGGCCGTTCGCTCGATCTCCGTATCTACCTTGTGATTGCCGCTGCTCTCAGTATGGGTACGGCCCTTGAAGCCACCGGGGCGGCGCAATTGATCGCCGAACTGGTTGTACACTTTGCGGCACCATTCGGGACACTTGCGGTGCTCTCTGCCATCTTCCTTGTCGTGGCCCTCTTGACCAATATTCTCAGCAATGCGGCGACCGCTGTCCTGTTTACACCGATTGCGATTTCGGCGGCTGAGCAGACCGGGGCAGATCCACTGCCCTTCGTTCTGGCCGTGATCTACGCGGCCAATTGCGCCTTTGCGACACCCATCGCCTATCAGACAAATATGCTCGTCATGGGCCCGGGTCATTACAAATTTGGCGACTTTTTACGTTTTGGTGGGCCTTTGGTCATACTTATGTGGGCAGTTTTCACCATCGTCGCCCCTTGGCGGTTTGGCCTTTAGATGAGTATGTAGGCAACATGAAGCTAGACGAATCTCTCTTTCAGGTTCCCGGTGTTGCCCGTGGCTTGCGGTTCTATGTCACTGGCGCCAGCCCCTGCCCCTACCTTCCGGGCCAGCTTGAGCGCAAAGGCTTCACACATCTCGCGCCGGATAATGCCGACGCTTTGCACGATCAACTCAGCCGCGCAGGTTTCCGCCGCAGCCAGTCCGTCGCCTATCGTCCGGCATGCCCGTCCTGCAATGCTTGCCGCTCTGTGCGCGTCGATGTCGCTGACTTCAAGCCAAGCCGAAATCAACGCCGCATCTTACGCGCAAACGCCGATGTCGTTCGCACCCCTGTAGAAGCCAAGGCCACACGCCAGCAATACCGCTTGCTAAAAACCTATTTGCGGTCGCGCCATGATGGCGGCGGGATGTCGGATATGGGCTTTCGCGAGTTCTGCTCGATGGTCAATGAAAGCCCGGTTCAGACCTTGATGTTTGAATACCGTCTGGGCACGGCTGCTGATGCGCCTCTGATTGGCGCCTCGCTGACTGATGTGCTGCGTGACGGATTTTCAATGGTCTATACGTTCTTCGATCCGCGTATGACCGCCCGCAGTCTCGGTACCTACATGATCCTCGATCATATTCAGCATGCCGAAGAGATGGGCCTGCCGCACGCCTACCTTGGCTATTGGGTCAAGGGCAGCGAGAAGATGGACTATAAACGCCGCTTCAAGCCCCTCGAAGTTCTCGATGGCGGCCAGTGGCGACGGCTTGAAGACGACGAATAAAAACAAGATTGGGAGAGGCTGATGATTGATCGCCGCAAACTGCTCGGTGCAGGCGCGCTTGGTGTCGCTGGTCTGGCGACGACTGCCTGTGGAAGCTCAGAGAGCACGGATGGCGTCTCTGCACCGGCTATAAAACGCAAGAAAACGCGTCTCACCATGACGACAACCTGGCCAAAGGATTTACCCGGCCTGGGCATGGCTGCGCAGCGCGTTGCAGATCGCATTAGCGAGCTGTCTGAAGGCCAAATGGAGGTCAAAGTCTACGCTGCGGGTGAGCTGGTCCCCGCTTTCGAGGCTTTTGATACGGTCGCGTCAGGCAATGCGGACATCTATCATGGCGCGGAATATTACTGGCAGTCGAAATCCAAGGCGTTCAACTTTTTCACAGCCGTTCCGATGGGCATGACAGCCCCGGAAATCATGGGCTGGATCGATTTTGGGGGCGGACAGGCCCTGTGGGAAGAACTCTCCGCGCAATATGGCATCATCGCATTCCAAGGCGCGAATACCGGGCATCAAATGGGCGGATGGTACAAACGTGAAATCAACGCGCTTGAAGACTTTCAGGGCTTGAAGGTCCGCATCCCCGGCCTTGGCGGGGATGTCGTGCGCGCCCTTGGCGGCGCGGCTGAGGCGCTTGCGGGCCCTGAGATTTATCAAGCCCTGCAAACCGGGCGGATTGACGCCACTGAATGGGTCGGCCCATGGAATGACTATTTCCTCGGCTTCCATCGGGAAGCGAAATTCTATTATGGTCCGGGCTTCCATGAGCCCGGCTCAGCGCTGGCTGTCGGCATCAACAAAGCCAAATTCGATAGTCTGACAAAAACAGAACAGGCCATAATCCGCTCAGCCTGTAACGAGGTGAACCATTATTCGGTTGGCGAGTTCGCTTATCAAAACGGCATTTATCTCGACAAATTGGTCACTGAAGAAGGGGTTCAACTTCGCAGCTTCCCTGACGATGTTATGGCGCGCGTTCAAGAAGTCGCCGCAGATATTCGCAGCGATGCAGGTGCTGGCGGCGATCTCGAACAGCGCATTTATGTCAGCTTCGAAGAGGCCCTCAAAAAAATGCGGGGCTGGGCCGCAGTTTCCGAAGGGCCGTACCTCGCCTCGCGCGAGCTTTAGGGCGCATTTCCCTTCCGGGCGGCTTCGTGTAATCCCGCGCTATGGCTGATTTTGTTTCAATCTTTGGTTCCGGGCTCACATGGGCGGGGTTTGTGGCGCTGCCACTTCTTTTTATATTGCCGCTCATCACCCTCATTTTCCCAAAGTCCGCAGGCGCGGCCATAGCTATACTCACAAAAGCCCTCGATATAGTGTCGGGTGCGATGATGGCTGTCGCAGTCGTGGCGGCGTTCGGCATCGTCCTCATACAGCTCGCTGCGGTGCTCCTACGATATGTCTTCGGGGTCAGTTTCAGTTGGCTGAATGATAGCGTGATTTTTAGCTTTGCCATGATCTTCATGCTCGGCGCTGCCGCGACGCTGCGAGATGATGGTCATGTCCGCGTCGATATATTACGCCCCCGCTTCAGCCCCCGGACACGCGCCATTATCGAACTTATTGGCGTCCTACTGTTCATTTTCCCAATCGGTATTCTCATTCTCTATGCCGGGTCGGGCCTGATCAATCGCTCTTGGGTGGGTCTGGAACCCTTTAATGAGAGCGATGGCCTGCCGATCAAATTCTTGTTCAAGACGCTCGTGCCTCTGTTTGCCATCCTGATGATTTCACAGGGGCTCAGTCAGGCTTTGAAAGCCGCTCTGGCACTGCGTGGGCAACGCCCGTTTGACGATGAACCATCGCATCTCGAGGGGGCGGCCTAAATGGAAATCGAAGTCATCCTCGCGCTGGGCATGTTCGCCGTAGCCATTGCCGCGCTGCTCGCTGGGTATCCTGTGGCCCTAACGCTGGGCGGCACTGCGCTTATATTTGCGTTGATCGGCATCCAGCTGGACCTGATCCCGCTCCCCATCATTCGCACTTTCCCCAGCCGAATCCTCGGCTCAATGGAAAACCAGACACTGATCGCTGTGCCGCTGTTCGTTCTGATGGGAGTTATCCTTGAACGTTCGCGCGTTGCAGATGACTTGCTTCATACAGCCAGCCGCCTGCTAGCCCGTATTCGCGGCGGTCTTGGCTATGCTGTGGTTATCGTTGGCGCGCTGCTTGCCGCCTCAACCGGCATTGTCGGGGCGACTGTCGTGACCATGACGCTAATCGCCCTGCCGACAATGCTGAAGCAGGGCTACGACCCCAAACTCGCGACCGGCACAATCGCCGCCTCTGGTACACTAGGCCAGATCATCCCCCCCTCAATCGTCCTCATTCTGCTGGCCGATGCCATCTCAAATGCCAATCAGTCCGCCGCTATGGCGTCTGGCCAAGGCGCAGGCGTTGTCTCAGTGGGGGATCTATTCGCTGGCGCGCTCATCCCCGGCGGCGTCCTTGTTGGGCTATACCTGATCTATCTGATCATAACGGCGATCACGCAGCCGCACCGAAGCCCCGCCGTCGATCTCGGCGAAGACGTTGATCCGCTTACGACACGCGACATCTCCATCAGTCTTGGCGCGCCGCTTTTGCTCATCATCGCCGTGCTGGGTTCGATCCTTGCGGGTTTGGCGTCTCCGACAGAGGCCGCCGCGATTGGCGCAGGGGGCGCATTACTTCTCGCCGGGCTGCGCCTTGCGCCCAAACATGGCACGCGCCTGTTGACGACGCTAATAAGCGCTGCCTTTGCCAGCCTTTTCGTTTTGGCACTCCTCTCTGCAACGATGGACTTGCGTTTAAGCCGCGAGGCTATCTCGGCAACTGACTGGATCGGCATCACGGTTGCGGCCTTGGCGACAGTCGCCTTTTTTGCTGGCCTGATAGCCGCAGCAATCGTGCTCGCCCGCGCTGCGCAACTTAACGACGCACTCAAGTCCGGTGTTCGCGTCACCAGCATGGTCTTCCTGATCCTGATCGGCGCGTCTCTGTTTTCGCTCGTATTCCGCGCTTATGGCGGCGACGATATCGTCACAGAGATGCTGCGCAGTGTCCCCGGCGGCATGTGGGGCGCGCTGATCATTTCGATGCTGGTCATGTTCGTGCTTGGCTTCTTCCTCGACTTTATCGAGATCATATTTGTGGTTGTGCCGATTGTTGCCCCGCCGCTGATCATCCTTGGTGCAGACCCGATCTGGCTGGCCATCCTGATGGCGCTCAACCTACAGACCAGCTTTCTGACACCGCCCTTCGGTTTCGCGCTGTTCTACTTGCGCGGCGCGGCGCCTGACGAGGTCAAGACGATAGACATCTGGCGCGGCGCGGTACCGTTCATAGGCTTGCAAGTCCTGCTCATCGTACTTGTCGCTTCCCTGCCCTGGCTTGCGACATGGCTTCCGGCTGCTGTGCGATAAAAAAAGCGCCCGGCAAAAAACCGGACGCTCTATCAAGGTGTCTTTTTCGCCTGGCTCTAGCCAAAGCTCACATCTGGCGGCGTACTCAGCGCTTCGCGGCCTTCAGTGCCCAGATCGAAGAATTCACGTGGCTCGAAGTTGAAGCTGCCAGCGACAAGTGATCCCGGGAACTGCTCACGCGCTGTATTATAATCCTGAACCGCAGAGTTGTAGAACCGCCGCGCCGCTGAGATTTTGTCTTCCAAGGTCGACAACTCGTCCTGCAGATCAAGGAAGTTCGTATTGGCTTTCAGGTCCGGATAGGCCTCAGCCAAGGCAAACAGTTTACCCAGCGCGCTGCTCAGCATCCCTTCCGCTGCGCCCATTTCGCCCGGCGTATTGGCATTGACCGCTGTATTGCGCGCCTGGATCACGGCATCCAGCGTTTCTTTCTCGTGACTAGCATAGCCTTTGACCGTCTCAACTAGGTTCGGCACCAGGTCCTGACGCTGCTTGAGCTGTACGTCGATATCAGCAAATGCCTGATTACACCGTTGGCGCTTGGCAACGAGGCCATTGTAAATGCCAATGACGATGAATGCTAGAACGGCAACAATGCCGAGAATGACCAGTAATGTTGTCATGTCGTGACCCCCATGGATTGATCTGTACGTTCAGAGCTAGCGGGCGATCCTGCCGGACGCAAGGTCATGCCGCATCAATAAGGCTCCGCGCCGTGGCAAAGACGTCTTCAAACATCGCTTCTGTAAGCCTACGCGTATTTGTATTGTAGCGTGAGCAATGATAGCTGGAGAGCAGTATATATCCGCCAACATCATAGTGTGACCCATGCCCAAATGGATGCGCGGCCAAACGCAGCCCGAGCGCCCGCACTGTCGAATCATGGCTGATCTTGCCGAGGCATAGCAACACTTTCAGCTGCGGCAGCGCCGCAATCCGCGCCTTCAGAAAATCCCGGCACTGATTGATCTCAGCACCCACGGGTTTGTTCTGCGGTGGCACACAGCGCACGGCATTTGTAATCATCGCTTGTTTGAGTTTCAGGCCGTCATCTGGGCGCTTATTATAGACACCTTGGCTAAAACCGAATTTATCCAATGTCGCATAGAGCAAATCACCGGCCCAATCCCCGGTAAACGGCCGCCCGGTCCGATTAGCTCCGGTTAGTCCGGGTGCCAGCCCGATGATCAGCAGTTTGGCGGCCGGGTCTCCAAAGCTCGGCACCGCGCCGTTAAACCACTCCGGCTCCTTGCGCGCACTGTCGTCGATAAAGGCTTTCAGCCTAGGGCAGAGATCACAGTTCTTGGGCGCCTCAGCTGGAAATTCGGCCATCTCTTCGCCCCTATCTACGATCCGTAGTCGCGAGGCCTAGCGGAGCCTCAAATTCAATGCAAGAGCGGGTTGCGCACGCCTGCTGCACCGCATATAAGACCCGGCTACAGGAGATTTCTATGGCCCGTGTCACCGTTGAAGATTGCATCGAACAAGTCCCGAACCGGTTTGAGCTTATTTTGCTCGCCGCCCAGCGTTCGCGCATGATCCGGGAAGGTTCGCCGCTGACAGTTGACCGTGACAACGATAAAGACCCTGTAGTTTCCCTGCGCGAGATTGCTGATAAGACTGTCGACCTCAAAGTCGTCAAAGAGTCGCTTGTTGCTGACCTTCAGGAAGTGCGCCCCGGCGAAGAAGAAGAGCGCGAAGCAGATCGCGTGGCTCTGGAAGCTGCGCCAGCTGCAACCGAAGACGATGTGATGCGCGCCTTTCAGGCCGAACTCGAATCCGGCCGCGACGACCGTTTGTAGGACTGTATGGCTCCAGCGACCGCCAAATCTGAGGACCGGTCGCGCGATAGATTATCGCCGCGTGGGCTACGCTATGACGATCCATTCCTAACGCGAGAAGAGCTGGCTGACACTGTCTTGGCGTACCAGCCTGATGCGGATCGTGAACGCCTGTTACGCGCCTATGACTTTGCCCGCGACAAGCATGGCGATCAATTACGTCAATCAGGCGATCCCTACTACTCGCACCCTGTCCGGGTCGCGACACTCTTAGCGGCTATTCGTCTGGATGATGCCACCGTCATTGCTGGCTTGCTCCATGATACCGTCGAAGACTGTGATGATGTCGATCTGAAGGACATCAAAAAGCTATTTGGCGCGGATGTCGCTGAGCTTGTCGATGGCGTCACCAAGCTTGGCAAATTGGAATATCAGAGCGAGGCTTCAAAACAGGCCGAGAATTTCCAGAAATTCATCCTCGCAACCGTCAATGATATCCGCGTTCTATTGGTCAAACTCGCTGACCGACTTCACAATATGCGCACATTGAACTTCAAGAAAAGCGAAGAAGGTCAGCGCCGGATCTCTCGTGAGACGATGGATCTTTACGCGCCGCTCGCAAGACGCATCGGCCTTCACTACACGGCCTCGGAAATGGAAGATATTTCCTTTCAATATCTCAACCCTGAAGCCCGTGCCCAGATCCTGAGCCAGCTCGAAGCGCTCGAGGACGATAACAAGACTGACCTCCACCTCACACGCCTGGCCATTGCTGAGCTGATGGACCGCGAAGGCATCAAATGCCGTATTCGTGGACGGCGCAAAGAACCATATTCAATCTGGCGCAAGCTCGAAAAGCGATCCATCCGTTTTCGGGAAGTCGCTGATATATTTGGCTTCAGGATTGTCGTTGAGACCGTCCCGCAATGCTATCAGGCCCTTGGCGCAATCCACACAGAATGGGCCTGCCTGCCCGACCGGTTCCGGGATTTCATTTCCGTGCCCAAAGCGAATGGCTATGCCTCCCTTCACACAACCGTTCGCGCCAGTGGCAACCGCCTCGTGGAATTGCAGCTGCGCACAGAGGAAATGGACGATACAGCCGAACGCGGTGTTGCGGCGCATTGGACCTATAAAAACAAATCCTATGGCTTTGATGCGGAGTCATCAAAAGCAGCCGGCCTTGATCCAGCGGCGAACTTGCGGGCCTTTGGCGATCTGCTGTCGCATGGCGGCGACGCCAACGAATTTCTCGAGCACGCGAAGATGGAGATGTATCGCACAGACGTCTTCGCGTTTACGCCAAAAGGTCGGCTCGTCCTGCTCCCAAAAGGCTCAATGCCGCTGGATTTCGCCTATGCTGTCCATACAGCCGTTGGCGACACCTGTGAGGGCGCAAAGATAAACGGTATTCCGCGCAACATGCGCACCATCCTGCAAAACGGGGATGTGGTCGAAATTGTTCGGCGGGAAGAGCCCCGCCCTGTACCGGGTTATGAGGCGCTAACCGTGACTGGGCGGGCGCGTGCCGCGCAGCGTAAGCTTCACCGCGAGCGTGAAACGCGAGAATTCTGCAACCTCGGACGTAATATGCTGGAGCGCGGCTTGCGCCAGGTAGAAATTGACCCTGTCGTGGTCGATATGCGCCAAATTGCCGAACGGGCCGGGTTTAGGGGCGTCAGTGACCTGTTCGAAGCCCTCGGGCGCAGCCATGAATCTGTCCACAATATTATCGATATTGCGTTTCCGGGAGTCGATCTGGATGCAGAATCTAACAAGGATCGCGTTGTGCTCGATGATCAGCATGCGGCAACTTTGATTGCAGGTGAAAACCTGACGCCCGGCATAACACTGCATCTCGGCGAGTGCTGCCATCCCCTGCCCGGCGACCGGATTATTGGCTTGCGTGAAGCAGACCGTGGCATCGTCGTTCATGCCATCTTCTGTGGCACCGTAGAGCGCTACGAGGATCAGCCTGAACGCTGGGTCGATCTGCAATGGACCGAGCTTGCCAAAAGCGGCGTCCGCGCTGTCGGCCGTATCGAAGTCACCGCAGCAGACATGCGCGGCGTGCTTGCGCAGCAATGTTCTGCAGTGGCGCAGGCTGGCGGCAATATTATCGGGGTCTCAACCCGGGATCGCTCCTCGCACTTTATGACCCATATTTTTGATATTGAAGTTGAAGACCTGCGCCATTTAGAGCAAATCAAGGCGGCGCTGCGGGCACTCGCCGTTGTTGAACACGTGGAACGGCTTGAGGAGAGCGATAGTGAATAATCAAGACGTTCTGGACGTTTTCCGTGAGGCTGGCGCCCTGCTGGAAGGTCACTTCATTCTTTCATCCGGACGTCGTAGCCCGATTTTTCTGCAAAAGGCCCTCGTCTTCTCGCAGCCTGATTTGTCCTCCAAACTGTGCGCAGCGCTGGCGAAAAAAGTCACTGCGGCCCTCGGCCAGATCGATGTCGTGGTCGGCCCAGCCATGGGCGGCGTCATCCCCAGCTATGAACTTGCCCGCCACCTCGGATGCCGCGCCGTGTTTGTGGAACGCGTCGACGGTGAATTTCAGCTCCGCCGCAGCTTTGAAATCAAGCCGACTGATCGTGTTTTGATCGCTGAAGATATCGTCACAACCGGCCTATCCTTCCGCGAGACAGTCGACTCCCTGTCAAAACTACCGGGCACGCTCGTCGGTGGCTCGTGCATCATCGACCGCAGCGGCGGTGAAGCGGATGTGGGCTGCCCTCTCATCTCACTCGCAGCGATCAAATTCCCTGATTATGATCCGGACGCCTTGCCACCTGAACTGCAAGCTATCCCAGCTTACAAGCCCGGTAGTCGCGGGCTTGGCGCCACATGACGTCGCGCATCCGCCTCGGCGTCAATATTGATCATGTCGCCACCATCCGTAATGCGCGCGGCGGGGATCACCCCGATCCAGCCCGCGCCGCTAAGCTCGCCACGGCAGCGGGCGCAGACGGGATCACGCTGCACTTGCGCGAAGACCGCCGCCACATCCGTGATGGCGACCTTGATCGCATCCGCGAGGCGACCTCCCTGCCGATCAATATGGAAATGGCGGCGACTTCGGAAATGCTCGACATTGCCCTGCGTTTCAAACCGGAAACCGCGATGTTTGTGCCTGAAAAACGCGCCGAGCTGACAACAGAGGGCGGTCTCGACGCGGCGCGTCATCACAATCACCTCTCAGACTATGTTCGCCAATTGCAAGAAGGCGGCAGTCGCGTGTCTTTCTTCATCGAACCTGACCCGGTCCAGCTCATTGCCGCGAGCCGTATGGGCGCTGATATTACTGAATTTCACACAGGCCGCTTTGTTGAACTCATCCTGGCTGGCGAAGGCGAACTCGCAGGCGCAGAGCTTGAGCGCATTACCAATTGCGCGGCGCAAGCGGTTGAGCTGGGCATTGAACCGCAAGCTGGCCATGGCCTGACCTATGATACCGTCACCCCGATCGCGGCTATCCCAGAGATTACCGAACTGAATATCGGGCATTTCCTTATGGGCGAAGCGATCTTTGTCGGCCTCGAAAAAGCCGTGACCGAAATGCGCCGCCTGATGGATACCGCGCGCGAGGCGGCGCTATGATTATCGGCATCGGCAATGATCTCTGCAATATAGAGCGGATCCAGAAGTCGCTCGACCGTTTCGGAGAGCGGTTCGAAAAACGCTGCTTCACCGAAGGCGAAATAGCCAAAGCCCGCCGTCGGCTTCTCACAGCAGAAACTTATGCCAAGCGCTTTGCCGCCAAGGAAGCCTGCGCCAAGGCCCTCGGCACAGGTGTCCCACGCCGCGGCGTTCACTGGAAACATATGGAAGTGGTCAACCTGCCCTCCGGCAAGCCAACCCTGAAACTCACTGAGGGGGCCTCTGCGCGACTTTTGGAACTTATTCCAGATGGCCATGTCGCCGCCGTGCATTTGACCATGACGGACGATCACCCTTGGGCCGAAGCGCAGGTGATCATTGAAGCTCTCCCGGCGCAAACCGCATGAAAAAGCCTGCCCGTCCCAAACGTACGCGCCTGCGCGCGGCGGCCAAGTCCAAACGCCCCTCATTGTCGCCAGACCAGCGCAGCGCGCTCGAAACCGCCATAGGCTACAAATTCAAAGACGAGACCTGGCTCACTCGCGCCCTGACCCACCCCAGCCTGATCGACGATTATGGCGGAGGCGCGCAATTCTCAAACCAACGCCTTGAATTTCTTGGCGATCGCGTCCTCGGCCTCGTCATGGCTGAAATTCTGATCAATAAATATCCCAAGGAACGCGAAGGCCACCTGACGAAACTGTTCCATCATCTGGTCAGCGGCCCAACCTGCGCTGAAGCTGGGGCGAGCATTAATCTGCGCGATTATCTGTTCATGGATCGCTCGATGAAGCGCAATGCGACGGGCACCTATGACAAGGCGGTGGCCGACGCCACAGAATCGCTGATTGCGGCCATCTATAATGATGGCGGTCTCGATCCTGCCGAACGCTTCATCAAGAAATGCTGGCCGTTTGATACGCTGACCAAAGTCGACACCACGCCTGACGAAAACCCAAAAACGCGTCTCAGCGACTGGTGCGGCGGTCATCAAGCGCCGTATGCTGTCTACGAAACGCTCTCAACAACTGGCCCTGATCACAACCCGGTCTTTACCGTGCGCGTGTCAATTGAAGGCTACACTGAAGCCACAGCCACAGGCGCCAATAAGGCCGAAGCTGAGCGCAGCGCTGCCGAGGTGCTGCTCAAGAAACTGGACAAAAAATGACCGACACTCCAACTCCACCGCCTCAGATTGACGACATCAAACGGGCCGGGTTTGCCGCCATTATCGGCGCGCCCAATGCGGGCAAATCAACGCTGGTTAATCGCCTCGTCGGTACGAAAATCGCCATCGTCACGCACAAGGTGCAAACCACCCGCTTCCCCGTGCGCGGTGTGGCCCATCACGGCGACGCACAGATCGTATTGGTCGATACGCCCGGTATCTTTCGTGCCAAGAAACGCCTCGACCGCGCCATGGTCAAAGCCGCATGGGCGGGGGCAGAAGAAGCTGACGCCGTCGTCCACCTTATTGATGCCGCCGCGTGGGTCGCTGTTTCAGAAGATACCGCGAACAGTGCGCAGAAGCTGTCTGTCGAAGACGACCGCCGGGTTATCGAAAGCCTGAAAACAAACGAGCAAAAAGCCTTTCTGGCGCTGAACAAGATCGACTTGTTCCCCCACGAGCAAGTCCTACCCATCATGGCAGAGCTGAATGAAGCGGGTGTATACGATGAGATGTTCATGCTCTCGGCGCTGAACGGCGACGGCGTTGCCCGATTGGCCAAGACCCTCGCTTCACGCATGCCGGAAGGCCCGGCTATGTACCCGCCCGAGCAGACGGCGGATTTGCCGATGCGCCTTCTGGCTGCCGAGGTCACACGCGAAAAGCTCATGCTCCGACTGCATCAGGAATTGCCATATCAACTCATGGTCGAGACCGAAAGTTGGGAGCCGTTTGACAATGGCTCTGTGAAAATCCGCCAAGCCGTGATCATCGCGCGCGAACAGCATAAAGGCATGGTCCTCGGCAAAGGAGGCGCATCGATCAAGGCCATTGGCAAAGCCGCCCGCGAGGAGCTGACAGAGATGCTCGGCCAGACCGTGCATTTGATGTTATTTGTCAAAGTCGATCCCAAATGGATGGAACGCCGGGAAGCCTATACCGCTTTCGGGTTGGAGTTTGACGTATAAAGGCCGCCGCACATGCAATGGCGCGACAAAGCCCTGATCCTTGGCGCCCGCCGGTTCGGCGAAGGCGGGCTGATACTTGATGTCCTGACAGCCAGTCATGGGCGTCGCTCTGGCCTTATTCATGGCGGGGCCAGCCGCAAACGCCGCGGCCAGTATGAGCCGGGAAACAGCCTTGATGTCGCATGGACAGGCCGCCTTGCCGAACAGCTCGGGCGGTTCGAAGTGGCAGAAGTCACCACCAGCCGCGCTGCGCGCCATCTCGATCATTCTGGTGCCTTGAGAGCCATCGCCGCCATAGCAGCAATGCTGCGTAATGCAGTAGATGAAGGCGATACTGCAGGCTCTGCCCTTTACGAACCGAGCGCGCTCTTGCTGGATGGCCTTGATGCCTGGGCCGTTTGGCCGGCATTGTATGCCCGCTGGGAACTTGGACTGCTTACAGCCCTTGGATTCGGCCTTGATCTGGATAACTGCGCTCTATCCGGCGCCAATGATGGCCTGACGCATGTTTCGCCCAGTACAGGCCGGGCCGTACGCGGTTCTGAGGCCGAAGATTATGTCGACCGATTGTTCCCACTCCCACGATTCTTAATTGAGTCTTCGGCGCCTGCTCGCCCTGCGGATATTTCCGATGCGCTTACCCTGACAGGCTATTTTTTAGAGCGCCGACTATTTTCGGCGGTCCATCGCGGCATGCCTGAAGCACGCGAACGTCTGATCCGGACCATTATCGAAAAACAATAATATTTTTCAGCCACCCCCTTCATTTCAGGTTCAGATCGCTCTATGCACTGTGACGTGTGTTCAGGGGCAGAGTGATGTAAAAGCTCAAAGAGGCTGAAATGAAAAAGACACTTATGATTAGCGGCGCGGCCGTCTCCTTCCTGGCTCTCGCGGGCTGCATTCATGTCGATGAAGGTTATGACAATGATCTCGACGAGATTGCCGTAAATACCGAAACCGCACTACGCATTTGCGGCGGTCCGGGCACCGTCGAGGAAGTCACCGAAGACGGCTATTCGTGTAAAGATAACGATTAGTCATCGACAGGTTTCAGTGCTGCCCATGTCGAGATGAAAATGATCGGCATGGGCAGCATTGTAATCCGGACCAAGCGTCACCGAAAACAAGCGGCATGCGCCTTTATGCACGCGTTTCAGATATTTCCCTTCATCGGACCGCGCGCGCCAGTCATTTTTAACGCTAATCCGCCGTCCATCCTCCAGGACAAAGCCTGATATATCAATCGCATTGGCATAGGAATGCTGCGAGCGTTGGCGCGTACCGGCAATATTACGGCAACTAAATGTCCCATAGGTTTCGATCTGGCGCAGCGGCGAGCCAAAGACTTTTTCAGCCTGTGGCCGCGCCACATGCCGCTCCCACATATATAGTGTCGCGATTTGGTGGCACGTCATCCGCAGCGGCGCGGCATTATAAGGCGTAAGCGATTGCTTCAGTGTAAGTGAATTATCCAGCGGGCAATTGGTCCCGGCCTCATCAGCGGGCAAATCAACATATTCAATGCCTGCCGCGCTCAGTTTCTCAAGGCACGTCTCGCGATCATATTTCAAATCCGTCAGGTTGCCATAGGTCGCCAGCCCAATCGGCGCGGTCAGATCAATCTCGCGGAACGGATTATGCTGGTGCGGCAGGTAGCGATGCACCAGCCAAAGCAGCCCAACAGCTGCAATCCCTGCTAAAATCAGTTTCAATCGCCGCATGTTGTCCATTCGTTAACGATATCGCGCTTTCTGTTAACTCTATATAAGTGCAGTGATTCCGCACGTAGAAACGTCAGTAACCCGAAGGGCACCATGTCAGATACCTTGGAACCGGAAGACAGTCGCATCATCAATGAACCGCTGAGTGAGGCGCTGACCAAGCGCTACCTCGCCTATGCGATGTCGACGATCACGTCCCGCGCCCTGCCCGATGTGCGTGATGGCCTGAAGCCCGTGCAGCGCCGTATCCTCTATGGCATGCGCGAGCTTAAGCTCGATCCGGATGGCGGCTTCAAAAAGTGTGCGAAGATTGTTGGTGACGTGATGGGTAACTATCACCCGCACGGTGATACCTCGATTTACGACACGCTGGTGCGCCTCGCGCAGGACTTCTCGGTCCGCTATCCGCTGGTCGATGGCCAGGGCAATTTCGGCAATATTGATGGCGATACGGCCGCTGCCTATCGCTACACCGAAGCGCGGATGACCGAAGCGGCCAAGCTGATGATGGAGGGCCTCAGCGAGGACGCCGTCGACTTCAAGGTCAATTACGCTGAAACCGATACTGAGCCCGTGGTCATGCCGTCTGGCTACCCCAACCTGCTCGCCAATGGCGCCACCGGGATCGCGGTTGGCATGGCGACCAGCATCCCGCCGCACAATGTCGCTGAAGTCATCGACGCCGCCATTCTGCTCGTTGACCGCGCTTCTACAACGACCGAACAGCTGCTCGAAATCATGCCAGGGCCAGATTTTCCGACCGGCGGTGTCATCGTCGAATCCAAGGAATCCATCCTGCAATCCTACGAGACCGGGCGCGGTAGCTTCCGCATGCGGGCGCGCTGGCATGTCGAGGATCTTGGCCGCGGCCAGTGGCAAGTCATCGTCACGGAAATTCCGTATCAGGTCCAGAAATCGAAACTGATCGAGCGCCTCGCCGACCTGATCGAGAGCAAGAAGACCGCCTTCCTCGCCGATGTTCGCGATGAAAGCGCCGAAGACATCCGCGTCGTGCTGGAGCCGCGGTCGCGCGCCATCGAGCCGGAAGTCATGATGGAGAATCTGTTCAAGCTCAGCGAGCTGGAAAACAGGTTCAGCCTCAACCTCAACGTCCTGCACAAGGGCGCGCCGCAAGTCATGGGCCTGAAACAGGTCCTGAAAGCCTATCTCGACCACCGCCGCGAGGTCGTAAACCGCCGCGCCGCCTTCCGCCTCGATAAGATCGAAAAGCGCCTCCACCTGCTCGACGGCTATCTGATCGCCTACCTCAATATTGACGAGGTGATCCGCATCATCCGCGAGGAAGATGAGCCCAAACAGGTGATGATGACACGCTTCGGCATCACCGATATTCAGGCCGAAGCCATCCTGAACCTGCGTTTGCGCGCCTTGCGCAAGCTCGAAGAGTTCGAAATCCGCAAAGAGCGCGACAATCTTGGCGAGGAACGCGCTGACATCGTCGCCATGCTCGGCTCAGAAGCCCGCCAGTGGACCAAGGTCAAGAAAGAGCTGCGCGCCGCCCGCGAAATCTTCGACCCGTCAACAGAGCTTGGCCGCCGCCGCGCCGATTTCGGCACCGCCCCAGAGATTGACCTCGACGCCGCTCTCGAAGCCTCACAGCCGAAAGAGCCGATCACCATCGTGCTCTCCTCCATGGGTTGGATTCGCGGCATGAAAGGCCACGGCCTCGACATTTCTGCGACCAAATTCAAGGATGGCGACAGCTATTACCTGCACGAGGAAGTGCTGACCACTGATAAGCTGATCCTTATGGCCAGCGATGGCCGCTCCTTCACCCTGCCCTGCGACAAGCTTCCAGGCGGACGCGGGCATGGCGAGCCGATCCGCATCTCGATTGACCTTGAAGACAGTGTCGACATCGTGGCGATGTTCAAGCTAGTGCCAGAGCGCAAGCGTATCGTCGCCTCCAGCGCGGGTTATGGCTTCATCGTCGAAGAAAAGGAGCTGGAATCCAACCGCAAGGCCGGCAAGTCCGCCGTCAACGTGCCGGATGGTGCGGCCCTGTCGGTCTGCGAGGTCGCGAAAGGTGATTATGTCGCCGTCATCGGCACCAATAAGAAACTGCTGATCTATCCGCTGGCCGAGCTGCCCGAAATGGCACGCGGCAAAGGCAACAAGCTGCAAAACTATAGCGGCAAGGACAAGCTCGCCGACGCGCTGGTCTTTGACAGCGAAGACGGCCTGATCGTCACCAGCGGCAGCCGCACCCGCGCCTTCCCCGAATGGCGCGACTGGATCGGCAAACGCGCCCAAGCCGGCAAAATCGCCCCCCGCGGCTTCCCCAGCAATGGGCGGTTTAATGGGTAGCTTCGCCTAAAATGCCGTCACTCCTCACGCGCCGCCACAAACAGCGCGATGACGCCGATGAGCGCGGCGTAGCGGAAAGCCGATCCCAGCACAGGCCCTAGCATCACCTCAGAACGCCACAGTTCGTACCAAGTCTCGGCAATCACGATAAATCCGGTAAACAGCATGAAGACCGCCACGCCGCAGCCCGTTAGCGCCAAGGTCTTAGCTCCGGAAAACGCTGCTGCATCACTCGCGCGGGCTTGCCACATCCGCCAAGCACCGGCGAAACACAGCAATCCAGCCACAACTTTAGACAGCATGATAAACAAAGCGCCTGCCCAGATAATCACAGGGTTCGAGGTCGCCCGAACAGAGGCCGCGACTGGCCGGGGATTGACGGCGCTCTTTCCCACAAAATCGCGCGTGACC